>NZ_JBHXTC010000071.1:0-36261 GCF_042677605.1 Streptomyces sp. NPDC127106
ATGGCTGGTTGTTTTCGTGGTCTTGGGGGCGGACCCCCCCCGGGTCTCGGCGGCGCGCAGGGCGCTCTCGGGGGCCGTGTTCTTGGGGGGGGGGGGGCGGGGCCCGCGGGGGGGGGGGCGGGCCGACGATTTGTTGACACGGAGATAAACAGCGGCCGCGCTTTGCCAAATCTTGGCAAACGGCGGCCGCTGTTACTCGCAGTAAGTGGAACCCCGTGAACTGTCCGGTGTGTTCGCCTTCCTCCCGTTCTGTCGTGGCCTTGGCTGGCACCCTGTGTCGCTTCCCGACGGCTGCGGGTCGGCCTTCGGTTATCAGGCCGTTACCCGCCAGTAACGAACCCCCTTGTGCCCCGGCCTGGAATGGACCACGATCGGCGACGCTCGGTCCTTCCCCGCAGAGCCGCCAGCCGGAGCCGCGGTGAAGGGTCCCCACCGGGCCGGCCGGTGACAGTGGCACCGGCTGCGGGACAGGGGGGTCTTCGCCACACCGGCGGAGCCTGTCCTCCTGGTCGCGTGAACGCGTGACCCAGTGGTTGTCGCTCGGGGGTGAACGCCGGTGTATCGGACGCGGCCCGGCCGCGACACGGCCGCCTGCGCTCCTTCCCGAGGACGTAGCACTTCTCCCATCCCAGGACGGGCTCTGCCCGGACCGGAGATGTACGTCCGAGAAGGAGGAACAACATGAATTCCCAGGTTCGTGGCGGAACCAGATGGAAGCGCTTCGCGCTCGTCATGGTGCCGAGCATCGCGGCCACCGCCGCGGTCGGTGTGGGTCTGGCGCAGGGTGCCCTCGCGGCGTCGTTCAGCGTCTCCGGTCAGGACTTCAAGGTCACGGCCGACAAGCTCGACGGTGACAACCTGATCCAGTACGGCGGCATCGCCAAGGGCAACAACCTGAAGACCGGAGAACCGGAGCACCACCCGGTCACCATCTCCGGGTTCAGCAAGGCCAAGATCACCAACATGTGCCAGTCGCTGGTCACGCCGACGCCGCTGGGCAACATCACGCTCCAGCTGCGGACGGGCCACAAGGGCACGCCGGCCGAGGCGACGAACATCTACCTGGACGTCGCGGAGCTCGACACCAATGCCGAGTTCGAGAACCTCGACATCGGTGTCGCCGTGGGCGACGAGAGCCACAAGACCAAGCCGCAGGCCGGCACGGTCACCAACAAGTACGCGTTCTCGCAGCGCGCCGACAAGGCGATCCTCACGGACGTGAAGCAGAAGGCGTGGGCCACCACGGCGGGCACCTTCAAGCTGCCCAACCTGAAGCTGCGTCTCATGGGCGGCGACCAGCCCTGCTACCAGGACTCCGAAGTCAAGTGATCCGTTCTGGTGCATGACCGGACGGGCGGGCGGACCGCGCGCCCGTCCGGGCTCCACAGAGTTCTCCGTACCACCGTTTCCAGGGAGCTGTAGCCCATGAACCCCCAGGCCCCGGTCTACGTTCGCCGCTCGGATGACGCTTGGCTCACCGTGGTGTACTACCACTTCTACGCGTGGCGGGGTCGCCGTCCTTTCTGGGCCGGCCTGTTCACGCTCATCGGCGGCCTCCCGATCGCGTACTTCCCGTACGCGGACTTCCGGCTGGGCAATGTCACCCTCGCGATGGCGACGACGGCCGGCTCCGGCTCGCTGATCATCGGCGTCCTGCTCGTCACCCTGGGTCTGGCCCTCTGGTTCCAGCAGGGCATCCGCGTGTTCGCCGGGGTCGCCTCGATCCTGCTGGCACTGGTGTCCCTGCCGGTGTCCAACCTCGGCGGCTTCTTCATCGGTTTCACCTTCGCTCTCATCGGTGGCGGTCTCGCGCTGGCGTGGGCGCCCGGCAGCCCGGTGGACGAGACCGACGCAGCCCCGGCCGGTGACACGGGCAAGGCGGAGGCGATGGCGGGCGGCCCCCAGGGCATCCCGGCCCCCCGCGAGACGGAAACGGCATACGCGAGCGAGACGACTGCCCACGCCGACGGCGGGAGGAACAGTGCGGGGTGACGAGACGCAGCCGGGCGTGGCCCCGGGCGCGGAGTCCCGTGAAAGAAGGGGCCCGCGGCACGCCGCGCCCCGCAAGTCGCTGCTGAACAAGATCCAGATACCCGTCGGCAAGACGATGGCCCTGGCAGCCATGCCGACCGCGGTCCTGGTCGGGATGGGCATGGCGCCCAGGCTGGCCGTGGCCGACGACAAGGAGATCCCCTTCGCGCCCGGCCCGTGCGTGACACGGTCCGACGAACCGGCGGAGTCGGCGTCCCCCACTCCTTCGGCCTCGGCATCGGCCTCGCCCTCGCCGAGTGCGAGCGCATCGCCGTCGGCCTCGGCCGCGCCCAAGCCCGGTGTCACCCCGCCGGCGCCGAAGCCGTCCGCGAGCAAGCAGGCCGACACCGCCAAGCCCTCGCAGGCGGCTCCCACCACCCCGGCCGCCCCCGCGCCGTCCGCCTCGAAGACCCCGAACCCGCTGGACCCGCTGGGCGTCGGCGACAAGGTCAAGGACCTCTTCGACTCGCTCGGCAAGCCGCTCCAGCCCGCGCAGCCGTCGGCCACCCCGACGACGCCGGCGCCCCCGGCCCCGTCCGCCCCGGCCCCGAACCCCTCGGCCGACGCGATCCGTGAAGCCGCGAAGAAGGCCGGCGTCGACGTCCGCGAGCTGCCCCAGGACGTCAAGGACACGGCGGCCAAGCCCAAGGACGAGACCGGCAAGGACAAGGACAAGTCCGAGGAGGACGACTCCGAGAAGGACGACTCCGAGGACAAGGACAAGGACAAGGCGAAGGACGCGGACGGGAAGCAGCCCTTCCCGTGCCCGACGTACGACGCCAAGGCCCTGGCCGACGCCGAACTGGAGCCGGGGATCCCGCTCCTGCCGGACGAGCCTTGGTACCTGGACAGTTCGCTGCTGACCCTCTACGGCCTGGACTACAAGGGCATCGTCGAGGTGAAGACCGCGAGCGGGAAGACCAAGAAGGTCCTGAAGTTCACCGCGGACTCGCTGGACATCAAGGACCTCTACCAGACCGTCGGCAAGGGCGGGACCATCGCCCACCTGAAGTCCCGCCCGGGCTCCACGTCCAAGATCCGCGGCGGCGAGGTGACGATGTACACGGAGAACCTCAAGGGCAACCTGTTCGGGATCATCCCGATCGAGTTCTCCCCGAACAGCCCGCCGCCCCTGAACGTCCCCTTCGCGTTCTTCACGAACGTCAAGGTCGTCCAGGCCGGCCAGTTCGGCGGCACCCTGACCGTGCCGGGCCTGAAGAACTACATGGGCCCGCCGGAGGGATAGCCCGGCGCACGCGTGAGGCCCGCTCCGGCAGGAGCGGGCCTCCGTCGTGCGCGGGCGTCAGCCGAGGTCGGGGCCGCCCAGGTGGTGCACCCGGACCATGTTGGTCGTGCCGGGGACACCGGGCGGGGAACCGGCCGTGATGATCATCGTGTCGCCGGCGTTGTAGCGGCCGAGCTTGACCATCTCGGAGTCGACCAGGTCGACCATGGCGTCGGTGTTGTCCACGTGCGGGACGACGTGGGACTCCACGCCCCAGCTGAGGGTGAGCTGGTTGCGGGTGTTGACGTCGGTGGTGAAGGCCACGATCGGCTGGACGGCGCGGTAGCGCGAGAGCCGGCGGGCGGTGTCGCCGGACTGGGTGAAGGCGACCAGGGCCTTGCCGTCCAGGAAGTCCGCGATCTCACAGGCCGCACGGGCGACCGAACCGCCCTGGGTGCGCGGCTTCTTTCCCGGGACCAGCGGCTGCAGGCCCTTGGACAGCAGCTCCTCCTCGGCCGCCGCGACGATCTTCGACATCGTCTTCACGGCCTCGATCGGGTACGCGCCGACCGAGGACTCGGCCGACAGCATGACCGCGTCGGCGCCGTCGAGGATGGCGTTGGCGACGTCGGAGGCCTCCGCGCGGGTCGGGCGGGAGTTGGTGATCATCGACTCCATCATCTGGGTCGCGACGATCACCGGCTTGGCGTTGCGGCGGCACATCTCGATGAGCCGCTTCTGGACCATCGGGACCTTCTCGAGCGGGTACTCGACGGCCAGGTCGCCGCGGGCCACCATGACCGCGTCGAAGGCGGCGACCACGGCCTCCATGTTCTCGACGGCCTGCGGCTTCTCGACCTTGGCGATGACGGGGACCCGTCGGCCCTCCTCGTCCATGACCCGGTGGACGTCCTTGACGTCGTTGGCGTCGCGGACGAAGGACAGGGCGACCATGTCGCAGCCCATCCGCAGGGCGAAGCGGAGGTCGTCGACGTCCTTCTCGGACAGGGCCGGGACGTTCACGGCGGCACCCGGCAGGTTGATGCCCTTGTGGTCCGAGATGACCCCGCCCTCGATGACGATGGTCCTGACCCGCGGGCCCTCGACCTCGGTCACCCGCAGCTCGACGTTGCCGTCGTTGATCAGGACCTGGTCGCCCTTGGCCACGTCGCCCGGCAGGCCCTTGTACGTGGTGCCGCAGATGAACTTGTCGCCCGGGACGTCCTCGGTGGTGATGGTGAACTCGTCACCGCGCACCAGCTCGACGGGACCCTCGGCGAAGGTCTCCAGACGGATCTTCGGACCCTGGAGGTCGGCGAGGACGCCGACCGCGCGCCCGGTGTCCGCGGAGACCTTCCGGACGCGGTCGTACCGCTCCTGGTGTTCTGCCTGGGAACCGTGGCTGAAATTGAATCGGGCCACGTTCATACCTGCCTCGATGAGTGCTTTCAGCTGCTCATACGAGTCGACGGCGGGGCCCAGCGTGCAGACGATTTTGGAACGGCGCATGGACGGATCCTATCGGTTTGTTTCGTAGCGGAATATTCCGTCTGGCGGAAAGTCCAAGTGACTACTGGGTAACCAGCGCATACGCCTGGGTGGCGATTTCCAGCTCCTCGTCCGTCGGGACCACGGCGACGGCCACCCGGGCGTGGTCCGCGGAGACGAGCCGCGGCTCGCCCGAGCGGACGGCGTTGGCCGCCGGGTCCAGCACGAGCCCCAGCTCCGCCAGGCCGTCGACCGCGGCCTCGCGCACCTGGTGGGCGTTCTCGCCCACGCCGGCCGTGAACGCCACCGCGTCCACCCGGCCCAGCACCGCCGCGTAGGCGCCGATGTACTTCTTCAGCCGGTGCACGTACGCCGCGAAGGCGAGCCGCGCCGACTCGTCGCCCTCGCCCGCACGCCGCAGCACCTCGCGCATGTCGTTGTCGCCGCACAGGCCCAGCAGACCGCTCTTCTTGTTCAGGAGCGAATCGATCTCGTCCACCGAGAGGCCGCCCACCCGCGCCAGGTGGAAGACCACCGCCGGGTCCAGATCGCCCGAACGGGTGCCCATGACCAGGCCCTCCAGCGGGGTCAGGCCCATCGACGTCTCCACGCACGCCCCGCCCCGGACCGCCGAGGCCGAGGCCCCGTTGCCCAGGTGCAGCACGATCACGTTCACGTCCTCCACCGGACGGCCCAGCAGCGCGGCCGTGGCCCGGGAGACGTACGCGTGCGAGGTGCCGTGGAAGCCGTACCGCCGGATCGCGTACTTCTCCGCCGTCGCGGCGTCGATCGCGTACCGGGCGACGTGCTCCGGCATCGTCGCGTGGAAGGCCGTGTCGAAGACCGCCACCTGCGGCAGGTCCGCGCGCAGCGCCCGCGCCACCTCGATGCCGGTCACGTTCGCCGGGTTGTGCAGCGGCGCCAGCGGGATCAGGCTGCGGATCTCCGCCAGCACCTCGTCGTCGATGACCGTCGGGGCGGTGAACCGGGTCCCGCCGTGCACCACCCGGTGCCCGACGGCGGCCAGTTCGGGGGAGTCCAGGCCCATCCCGTCGGCGGCGAGCTCCGCCGCGACCGCCGCCAGGGCCGCCTCGTGGTCGGCGATCGCGCCCACCCGCTCCCGCTTGCCGCCCGCGGCGCCCGGGCCGGCCAGCGGCTCGTGGACGAGCCGGGAGGTCTGTTCGCCGATGCGTTCCACCAGGCCGACGGCCAGGCGGGCGGAGTCCGCCATGTCGAGCAGCTGGTACTTCACCGACGAGGAACCGGAGTTGAGGACGAGGACGCGCGTTGCGGTGGTCACGATGGAGGTCTTTCCTTGGAGGTGAGGGGAGGTCAGGCGGTGATCGGCGCGCCCTGCGCCTGGATGGCGGTGATGGCCACGGTGGTGACGATGTCCTGCACCAGTGCGCCGCGCGACAGGTCGTTGACCGGCTTGCGCAGCCCCTGGAGCACCGGGCCGACCGCGATGGCGCCCGCCGACCGCTGCACGGCCTTGTACGTGTTGTTGCCGGTGTTGAGGTCGGGGAAGACCAGCACCGTCGCGCGGCCGGCCACCTCGGAACCGGGCAGCTTCGTCGCGGCGACGGAGGGCTCGACGGCGGCGTCGTACTGGATCGGGCCCTCGACGGCCAGGTCGGGGCGCTGCTCGCGGACGAGCCCGGTGGCCTTGCGCACCTTGTCGACGTCCGCGCCGCTGCCCGAGGTGCCGGTCGAGTACGAGAGCATCGCGATCCGCGGCTCCACCCCGAAGGCGGACGCGGTCGCCGCCGACTGGACGGCGATGTCGGCGAGTTGCTCGGCGTCGGGGTCCGGGTTGACCGCGCAGTCGCCGTACACGAGCACCTGGTCGGCCAGGCACATGAAGAAGACGGAGGAGACGATCGAGGCGTCGGGCTTGGTCTTGATGATCTCGAAGGCGGGGCGGATGGTGGCAGCGGTGGAGTGCACCGAGCCCGAGACCATGCCGTCGGCCAGTCCCTCCTGCACCATCAGGGTGCCGAAGTAGTTGACGTCGGTCACCACGTCGGTCGCCAGCTCGACCGTCATGCCCTTGTGGGCGCGGACCTTCGCGTAGTACTCGGCGAACCGTTCCCGCAGGGGCGAGGTCGCCGGATCGATGAGCTGCGCGCCGGAGATGTCGACGCCCAGGTCGGCGGCCTTCTTCAGGATCGCCGACTCGTCGCCGAGCAGGGTCAGGTCGCAGACACCGCGGCGCAGCACCACGTCCGCGGCGCGCAGCACGCGCTCCTCGGTGCCCTCGGGCAGTACGACGCGGCGGCGGTCGGCCCGGGCCCGCTCCAGCAACTCGTGTTCGAACATCATCGGGGTCACCCGCTCGGAGCGGGCCAGCGCGAGCAGTCCGCGCAGCTCGGCGGTGTCCACATGGCGTTCGAACAGGCCGAGCGCGGTCTCCAGCTTGCGGGGGGTCGCGGAGTTCAGCCGGCTCTGCAGGGCGAACAGCTCTGCGGCGGTCGGGAAGCTGTTGCCGGCCACCGACACCACGGGCGTGCCCGGCGCCAGCTTCGAGGCCAGCGCGAGGACGTCGTCGCCCGGGCGCTCGTTCAGGGTCAGCAGCACGCCGGCGATCGGCGGGGTGCCGGAGGCGTGCGCGGCGAGCGCGCCGACGACCAGGTCGGCGCGGTCCCCGGGGGTGACGACGAGGCAGCCGGGGGTCAGCGCGTTCAGGAAGTTGGGCAGCATGGCGCCGCCGAAGACGAAGTCGACGGCGTCGCGGGCGAGCCCCGCGTCGTCGCCGAGGAGCACCTCGCCGCCGAGCGCCCGGGTGATCTGGGCGACGGTCGGGGCGGCCAGGGACTTGTCGTCCGGCAGTACGTAGCAGGGCACCGGCAGACGGGCGGCCAGCCGTTCGGCTATGGAGTCCCGGTCGGCGGGGGCCACCCGGTTGACGACCATCGCGACGACGTGGCAGCCCAGGCTCTCGTACGCGCGGTGGGCGTTGCGGGCCTCGGCGCGCACCTCGTCCGCGGCCCGCTTGGTGCCGCCCACGACGGGAACGACCACCGCGCCGAGCTCGTTGGCGAGGCGGGCGTTGAGGGCCAGTTCGTCGGGCAGGTTCGTCTCGGCGTAGTCCGTGCCGAGGACGAGCATGACGTCGTAGTCGCGGGCCGCCTGGTGGTAGCGGTCGACGAGCTGGGAGACGAGCTCGTCGGTCCCCTTCTCCGCCAGGACCGCGGACGCCTCGCGGTACTCCATGCCGTACGCCGTCGAGGCGTCCTGCTCGATCCGGTAGCGGGCCCGCAGCAGCTCGAAGAGACGGTCCGGCGCATCGTGCAGCAGAGGCCGGTAGACACCGACCCGCGCCGCCTGGCGGGTCAGCAGCTCCATGATCCCCAGCTCGACGACCTGGCGGCCGTCACCTCGGTCGATACCGGTCACATACACGCTGCGCGTCACGCGTGATCTCCGTCCCTGGTGCGAAAATTTCCCCGATAGAGTGGGCTTGCCCTCTTGACAATACCTCCGGCGATGGCTAGAGCGCCCCCCGGCAAGGGGCCCGGAAGACAGGGCCGAACGGCCCGACGGGCGAGCGGCACGGGACGCGCTGCCTCTCGGGCCCGTGGAACAATCGGACAAGGCTCACGATGTGACCAGGAGCGGGAGACACAGGACGATGCGTATCGGAGTTCTCACAGCAGGCGGCGACTGCCCCGGTCTGAACGCCGTCATCCGGTCGGTCGTGCACCGTGCGATGGTCGGGCACGGCGACGAGGTCATCGGCTTCGAGGACGGCTTCAAGGGACTCCTGGACGGCCACTACCGCCCCCTCGACATCAACGCGGTCAGCGGCATCCTCGCCCGCGGAGGCACCATCCTCGGCTCGGCCCGCATGGAGCGCGCCCGCCTGCACGAGGCCGCCGAGAACGCCAACGAGCTGGCGGAGCGGTACGCCCTCGACGCGCTCATCCCGATCGGCGGCGAGGGCACGCTGACCGCCGCCCGGATGCTGTCGGACGCCGGGATGCCGGTCGTGGGCGTGCCGAAGACCATCGACAACGACATCTCCGCCACCGATCGCACCTTCGGCTTCGACACCGCCGTCACGGTGGCCACCGAGGCCATAGACCGCCTCAAGACCACCGCCGAGTCGCACCAGCGCGTGATGGTCGTGGAGGTCATGGGCCGGCACGCCGGCTGGATCGCCCTGGAGTCCGGCATGGCCGGCGGCGCACACGGAATCTGCCTGCCGGAGCGCCTGTTCGAGGTGGACGACCTGGTGAAGATGGTGGAGGAACGCTTCGCCCGCGGGAAGAAGTTCGCCGTCATCTGCGTCGCCGAGGGCGCGCACCCGGCCGAGGGCTCCATGCCGTACGAGCGGGGCGCGATCGACCAGTACGGCCACGAGCGCTTCGCCGGCATCGGCAACCGGCTCGCCATCGAGCTGGAGCACCGCCTGGGCACGGAGGCCCGCCCGGTCATCCTCGGCCACGTGCAGCGCGGTGGCGTCCCCACCGCGTACGACCGGGTCCTCGCCACCCGCTTCGGCTGGCACGCGGTGGAGGCCGTGCACCGCGGCGACTTCGGCAACATGACCGCCCTGCGCGGCACCGACATCGTGATGGCCCCGCTCGCGTCGGCCGTCACCGAGCTGAAGCGGGTCCCGGCGGACCGCATGTACGAGGCCGAGTCGGTCTTCTGAGGCCGTTGCTGAGACCGTAGTCAGGTCTCAGCATTCCGGGCATTCCGGCCCGGAAGGTCCGTCACATCACCAAAGCGTGAGGGCTTCGGCTTGAAAACCTGTAGCAGCTTTCACCCCCCTCCGCCGTGCTTCCCCCGCCGCCCCGCCCCGGACGCGGTCCCGTGGGCTCCCGGCGGCGGGGTCCGCGTCGTCACCCGTACACCGAGAGTTAATATCCGCTCCGGGGGTTGGGTCGTTGCCGAGTCGGTACGGCTGGTCGGTCCGTGATGTCCGGGCCCCGTCATCCGATGGCGATTGCTCAAGGGAAAGGTGCCCGGCTCCGTGGCGACCACTACCGTTCCGAGACCCCGCGCAGCCGGGGCAGACCCCGCGCACGAGGCCGGGATCCCGCCCGCAGCCGGGCGCCGGTGGACCGTGCTGGCCGCCGCCGTCGCCGCGTCCTGGGCGCTGCCCCTGCTCCTGCACGCACTCGGCCTCGACGTCGTCCTGGTCCCCGTCCTCGTGCTCGCGACGGCCGGTCTGATCCGGGTGGGCGGTGGGCTCCTCGACCGCCTCGTGGCCGCGGCCCTCGTCCTGTGCGGCGCGGTGATGGCGCTCGGCCTGGTCTTCTCCCTCTGGCCGTGGGGGCTGGCCCCCGTACCGGGCGGGGGAGCGCTGCTGACCCTCCTGTCGGTGACCGGCTGGCTGGCCCGCCGCCGGCCCCGCCTCCCGCTGCGCCTGCGCGGTTCGGACGCGCTGGTCGCCGGCACCGTCGCACTGGTGTGGCACCACATGCACCACCCGGTGGCCGGAAAGTCCTCCGCCGAGCGGCTGGCGTACTTCGCCACCGCCGAGGACCGGCTCGGCCACTTCTCGTACTTCGACGGGATCCGCCACGTCGGCGGCTACGCCTTCCTCCACCAGGAGGCCGCCAGGACGTACATGATGACCCCGGCCGAGGCGGTCTACCCGCAGGGCTCCCACTTCCTGCTCGCCTGGCTGGACGCCCTGGTGACGTCCTCCGCCGGCGGTGGCTCCGCCCTGGACGCGACGCACCGCTACCTCCTCTACGTCATCGGCGCACACGCGCTGCTCTGCGGGGCCCTGGTGTGGGCCGCCCGCTGGATCGGCGGCCCCCGCCTGCGCGGCTGGCGCTCCGCCGCGGTCTGCGCGACCGTGGCGGCCGTGGCGGTGTCCGGCCCCCTGGCCCAGCTGGTGGAGTGGGGCTTCGACTCCGAGATCTTCGGGCTGCTCTTCCTCGCCCTCGCCCTGGCCCTGTTGGTACGGCCCGCGATGGGGCGGGCCGAGTTCGCGCTCACGGCCGTGGCCGGGCTGGTCGCCGTGGCCTTCGTCTACAACCTCTACGGCGCCCTCGTCGGCATCGCCGTCCTCGCGGCCCTGATCGTCCACCGGCGGCGGTTCGCCCCGCACCGCCGCCCGCTCCTCGGCGTCCTGGCAGCCGGCACGCTCGTCGCGGGGCTGCCCAGCGCGGCCTCGGTCCTCACCAAGCTGGACGTCGCCAAGACGTCCAACCTCGTGGGCCCGATGGTCATCCCCGACCGGCCCGTGTTCATCGGCTGCGGGCTGCTCGCCCTGGTGGCCGCCTCGCTGCCGGTGAACCGCCGCACGGGAACCGGACGGCTGGTCCTCTCCCTCGTCCTCGGCACGACCGCCGTCGTCGGCGGCTTCGGGGTCTGGCAGAAGCTCACCGTCGGCCAGTACTCGTACTACTTCGAGAAGCTGACCGCGGCTGCCTTCGTCGTCGCCCTGATCTCGGTCGGCCTGATCGGGACGATGCTGCCGCCCGCCCCGGAGACCTCGCCGTCGAAGCCGCGTCGGCAGGTCGGACTGCTGCTGCGCTCCAGCCTCGCGGCCGCCGCCGCGCTCGCCCTGTTCGGCAGCGTCCAGTGGGGTGTTCCCTCGGGCTGGGGCCACCCTTCCGCCTGGTACGACACGCCCATGCTCAAATGGGCCCGCGGCGAGGGCAAGAACGACATCGCCCCTGCCGCGGACGCCCTGACCGGACGCGACCTGGCGGGCGTCGACCCGCCCGTGATCGCCCTGTACGGCGACGACTCCTACCTGAACCTGAGGGCCACCTTCCTCGCCCAGGCCCTCACCCACCGCGTGGGCACCATGGTGGGGCTGTACGAGGTCTTCCACGTCAAGATCGGCGGCCCCGGGCCGGTCGACGAGAAGGAGTACCAGACCTCCCTCGCCCGGCTGAAGACGGCCGTCGCCTCCTGCCCGGCCCCGCCGACCGTCCTGGTCGGGGACCGGGGGACGGCCGACCGCCTGAAGCAGGACCTCTCCGGCACGCCGACCGCAGCCGTCGTGTACGCCCCGCTGCGCTAGCCCTGGTCGCGCCGTTCCCCGCGCCCCTTCGGGCGCTGCCGGACCGGGGCCGGCTCCACCACGGCCGCTCAGCCGGTGTACGGCTGTTCCGGGGCGGAGGCGTAGGACCAGAAGCGGTCGACGATGGTCGCGAGGAACGCGCGGCCCGCGTCGCCCGTGCCGGCGTCGCCCGCGGCCGCGCCCCAACCGAGGGTGGCGACCATGGTGGCCTGGTAGTCCGCGTGCAGCCGTTCGACCACCGGCTCCAGGCGCTGCCGGGGCACCGGCAGGAGCTTGGCCAGCGGCTTCACGTACGCCTGCCAGCGCGTGGTGACCGCGCTGCGCAGCAGCTCCGCCAGCTCCTCCTGCTTGCCGGCGGCCGCCACGAACTGGGCCAGCGTCAGGCCGAGGACCTGCGCCAGGGCCACGGACTGGCGTTCGTTCCCCTTCCAGCGCCCGGAGTCCTCCATCTTCTGGTACGCGCCCGTGTCCAGCCCGATCCGGCGGGCGAGTTCGTCCGCGGGCATGCCCCGGGCCAGCCGGTGCTCCCGCAGGGTGACCGGTTCGGCGAGCAGCTCGCCCGGCGCACACCACAGCACGCCGGCGAGGGCGGTCAGCTCGGCGGCGGTCGGCGTCTTCTCGCCGCGCTCCCAGGCCATCACGGTCTCGGGTTCGACGATCAGTCCGTACTGGGCGCGCAGGCCGTAGGCGACGTGTCCGGGTGCCATGCCCAGGGCCGCGCGGAGGCGACGCGCGGCGGGGGCATTGAAGGGTGGGCTGGATTGCACAGGCACACCGTAGGAGTGCCCGGGGCGCGGCGACTACAGACTGTTCAAACAAGCCCACAACTCGTAGGAATGTCCTATGGAGTTCGGGGTATTGGTCCGGATTTCTGGCGACCGTCCGGTAATCGGACGCGCTCCTGGGGCCATGATCAGCGTACGGTTCCGGACGGCCCGCGCGACACCTCTCCACCCGATCTTCACCGATCCCCCGCAGCCGCCCTGAACCGGCCGCCACCCCCGTACGTGGTCCATACCGGGGCCCTCGCATACGGGGGTGGCGAGGGCCCCGCCCCGACCCGCAGCCGTCCCCGGTTCCGGGCCGGCCCTTGCCCTGACGTCCGCGTCAAGGATTACGTTCGGGGCATGCGCATCGGCGAACTGGCGGAGCGGGCCGGAACCAGTACACGCACCCTGCGGTACTACGAATCGCGCGGACTGCTGCCCTCCCGGCGGTCCCCCAACGGCTACCGCACGTACGACGAGGACGACCTGCGGCTGCTCCGCCAGATCCGCACCCTCCAGGACTTCGGCTTCGACCTGGAGGAGACCCGCCCGTTCGTCGAGTGCCTGCGCGCCGGCCACCCCGCCGGGGACTCCTGTCCCGCGTCCCTGGCCGTGTACCGGCGCAAGCTCGGCGAGCTCGACGCGCTGATCAGCCGGCTGGCCGACGTACGGGACCAGGTCGGCCGGCAACTCGCCGAGGCCGAGCGGGCCGCCGCCGAGGGGAGCGAGGGTGCCGCCGCACCGCGCTGTGAGATGACCGGATGACATCCCGATGAAAGAGGAGACGACGATGGTGCATGCCACGGGAGTCGCGGAAGTGACCGATGCCGACTTCGAGGCGGAGGTGCTCGCCGAACGGGAGCTGCCCGTCCTCGTGGAGTTCACCGCGCCATGGTGCGGGCCCTGCCGGCAGCTCGCCCCCGTGCTGTCCGCCGTCGCCGCCGAGACGGCCGGCCGGCTGAAGACCGTGTCGATCGACGCGGACGCCAACCCGGCCGCCGTCACCCGGTACGGGGTGCTGTCCCTGCCGACCCTGTTCGTCTTCCGCGAGGGCGAGCCCGTCGCGCAGATGGTCGGGGCACGGCCCAAGCGCCGCCTGCTCCAGGAGGTCGAAGGGGTGCTGGAGCGGGCGGCGCCCGGGCCGGGGACGGCTACGGCCTGAACCAGACCGTCGCCAGGGGCGGGAGGGTCAGGTGCAGGCTCGCCGGGCGGCCCTGCGCCGGCTCGCGGCGGGACCGCACCGGAGCCAGGTGGCGGACGCCGCTGCCGCCGTACGCCTCCAGGTCCGTGTTGACGACCTCCCGCCACACGGGCACTTCCTCCGGTACGCCGATGCGGTAGCCGTGCCGCACCACCGGCGAGAAGTTCGACACGCACAGCAGCTGCGAACCGTCGTGCGCGTACCGCAGGAAGGCGAAGACGTTGTCGTCCGCCGCGTCCGCCTCCACCCACGCGAAGCCCTCGGGCACGCTGTCCCGCTCCCACAGGGCGGGCGCCGCCGCGTACGCCCGGTTCAGGTCCCGGACCAGGGTGCGCACGCCCTGGTGGTCGGCGGCCGCCGGGTAGGCGGGGTCCAGCAGCCACCAGTCCGGCCCGTGGGCCTCCGACCACTCCGCGCCCTGCGCGAACTCCTGCCCCATGAACAGCAGTTGCTTGCCGGGGTGGGCCCACATGAAGCCCAGGTACGCCCGCTGCCCGGCCCGCTGCTGCCACCAGTCGCCGGGCATCTTCGACACCAGCGAGCGCTTGCCGTGCACCACCTCGTCGTGCGAGATCGGCAGCACGTAGTTCTCGCTGTACGCGTACACCATCCCGAAGGTCATGTCGTGGTGGTGGTACTTGCGGTGCACCGGCTCCTTCCCGGTGTACCGCAGCGTGTCGTGCATCCAGCCCATGTTCCACTTCAGGCCGAAGCCGAGCCCGCCGCCGTCCGTGGGCCGGGTGACCCCGTTCCAGGCCGTGGACTCCTCCGCGATCGTCACCACGCCCGGGCAGCGCCGGTACACGGTCGCGTTCATCTCCTGCAGCATCGCCACGGCGTCCAGGTTCTCCCGGCCGCCGTGCTCGTTCGGCGCCCACTGGCCCTCGCCGCGCGAGTAGTCCAGGTAGAGCATCGAGGCCACCGCGTCGACCCGCAACCCGTCGATGTGGAACTCCTGGCACCAGTACACGGCGTTGGCGACGAGGAAGTTGCGGACCTCCTTGCGCCCGTAGTCGAACTCCAGCGTCCCCCAGTCCGGGTGCGCCGCCCGCCGCGGGTCCTGGTGCTCGTACAGCGGCCGCCCGTCGAACTCCGCGAGCGCCCAGTCGTCGCGCGGGAAGTGCGCCGGCACCCAGTCGAGGATCACCCCGATCCCCGCCCGGTGCAGGGCGTCCACGAGCATCCGGAACTCGTCCGGGGTGCCCATCCGCGCGGTGGGCGCGTAGAAGCCGGTGACCTGGTAGCCCCAGGAGCCGCCGAAGGGGTGCTCGGCGATCGGCATCAGCTCCACGTGCGTGAACCCGAGCTCCTTGACGTACGGCGGGAGCTGCTCGGCCAGCTGCCGGTACGAGAGCCCGGGCCGCCAGGACGGCAGGTGCACCTCGTACACCGAGAACGGGGCCTGGTGGTGCGGGCGGGCGCCGCGCGCGGCCATCCAGCGGTGGTCGCGCCACTCGTACCGGGACTCGGTCACGACCGAGGCGGTGGCGGGCGGGCACTCCGTCCGCCGGGCCATCGGGTCGGCGCGCAGGGTGTGGCTGCCGTCGGGCCGGGCGATGTCGTACTTGTACAGCGCCCCCTCGCCCACCCCCGGCAGGAACAGCTCCCACACCCCGGACGCGCCGAGCGAGCGCATCGGGTGGGCGACCGGGTCCCAGTAGGAGAAGTCCCCGGTGACCCGCACCCCCTGGGCGTTCGGCGCCCACACCGTGAACCGGGTGCCGGCGACGCCCTGGTGGACCATCGGCCGGGCGCCGAGCGCCGTCCACAGCTCCTCGTGCCGGCCCTCGCCGATCAGGTGCAGGTCGAGCTCGCCGAGCGAGGGCAGGAACCGGTACGGGTCGTGCACCTCGATCTCGTCACGGTCGTACGCCACCAGCAGCCGGTAGTCCGGTACCTCGGCCAGCGGCAGCAGCCCGGAGAACAGGCCGTCCCCGTCCGAGTGCAGCTCGGCCCGCAGCCCCTTGGCGACGAGGGTGACCGTCGTGGCGTGCGGGCGCAGCACGCGGACGGCCACCCCGCCCCGCAGGGCGCGGGCGCCGAGCACGGCATGGGGGTCGTGGTGGCGGCCTTCGAGCAGCCGGGCCCGCTCCTGCGCGCCCAGTGCGGGCGCCGGCCGCACCCCGTGCGGCGGCGGGGCTGCGGCCTCCCGGCGGGCCCGGGGCGTACGGGATCTGCGGGCGGCCCCGGCTTCGGACGCGGGCACGGGCGCGGCCGCGGCCGCGGGTCCGCCCGCGGTGGCGGGTGGGGCTGCGTTGCGGACGGTCGGTGACGGCTGTCGTGCGGCGCTCACGCGAGCGGCCTCCTCGGGGGCTTCGGGTGGGGGTGGGGGGTGGGGGTGGAGCCGGGCTGCGGCGGGGGCGGCGGCACGCGGCGGGCCGGGCGCTCCCGTTCGGCCAGGCGGCGGATGGCCGCCATGGGGACGTGCAGCCAGTCGGGGCGGTGCCGGGACTCGTAGCGGGCCTCGTACACCGCCTTGTCGGTCTCGTACGCGCGCAGCAGGACGGGGTCCTCGCGCGGGTCGCGGCCGGTGGTGCGGGCGTAGCCCTCGCAGAAGGCGGCGCGGCAGGCGTCCGCCCAGGCGGGGGCGAACGGCCGGTGCGAGCGTGCGGCGTAGTCGAACGACCGCAGTATCCCGGCGATGTCGCGCACGGCGGGTTCGGGGCGGCGGCGGTCGGCCAGCGGCCGGGCCGGCTCGCCCTCGAAGTCGATCAGGGCCCAGGTGCCGTCGGCGGTGCGCAGGGTCTGGCCCAGGTGGAGGTCCCCGTGGATCCGCTGGGCGGGCACCCCGCTGCCGCGGGAGGACGCGGCCAGGGCGTCGAACGCCCCGCGCAGCCCGGCCTCGTACGGCCGCAGCGCCGGCACCTCGCGGGCCGCGGCCGCCAGCCGGGCCGTCATCCCGGCGGCGAGCCGGGCCGTCTGCCCCGGGCCGAGGGCCAGGGTCGGCAGGGCGGCGGCGAGTGCGCTGTGCACCTCGGCGGTGGCCCGGCCCAGGGCGTGCGCCTCGGCGGTGAAGTCGGCTCCCGCGCCGAGCCGGCGCAGCGCCAGCTGCCAGCCGTCGTCGGAGCCGCGCAGGTACGGCTGGAGCACGCCCAGGGTCAGCGGCTCGGGGCGCCCCCGGCCGTCGCGCGGGCCCCCGGGCAGGTCGGCCTCGTACCAGGCGACGGGGGCCGGGACGCGGGTGCAGCCGGCGGCGGCCAGCGCCCTGGGCAGTTCCAGGTCGGGGTTGACGCCGGGGCCGACCCGGCGGAACACCTTCAGGATGTGCGAATCCCCGTAGATCAGCGAGGAGTTGGTCTGCTCCCCGGACACCGGCCGGGGCGGGGCCTCGGCGGGGATGAGGGCGTCCGGGTCCCGGTCGAAGCGGAGCGGGCCGTGGCTGCCCGGGGTGCGCAGCCGCTCCAGCAGCAGGGTGGCGAGCCGCGGATCGCCCAGGCCCTCGTACACGGCGTGGCCGGAGTACGGGCCCTGCTCGGCGTTTCCGATCAGGGCGGGCGCGAGCGCGGGCGGCAGCGGCGCGGGGCGCACCCCGAGCAGCAGCTGGTAGCAGTCCGCGGCCCCGTCGGCGCAGTCCACTCCGACGAGCAGGTGCACCAGGCCGGGGGTGACCCCGGCCGGCAGCAGCTCGACGGCGCTGACCAGGCGGAGCCGGGTGATCGCGCGTCCCTTGCCGGCGAACCAGCGCTGCCTCGGCAGCCACGAACGCAGCATCGGCTCCAGCGGTCCGAGCGGGACGGCGGCCGGACTGCTCTGGCGGCTCCGGGCGGATGCAGCCTCCGACATGGCGTCGTCCTTTCCCCGGGCCGTCACAGAAATGCGCAGAGTGTCCCGGATGGCGAGGGTTGCTGTCCGGTGATGGGTGGAGTCGGGTCAGGGTGGTGCGGGGTGGTGGCGCCCGGTGCGGAGGTGCGTACGGGGGCGGGCACAGGACCCGTTCGGTGTCGTCCCCGTGGCGCTCCGGCCCGGCCTCCCCGGGTGCGGGGAGGCCGGGCAGGCCGGACCTGCCGGGAAGCGGTCCTACTCGCGCCGCAGGCGGAACCAGTAGAAGCCGTGCCCGGCGAGGGTGAGCAGGTAGGGCCACTCGCCGATCGGCGGGAAGCGCACGTCACCGGTGAGTTCCACCGGCACGCGCCCGTTGAACGACCGCAGGTCGAGCTCGGTGGGCTGGGCGAAGCGCGAGAAGTTGTGCACGCACAGCACCAGGTCGTCGCCGTACTCGCGGAGGAAGGCGAGCACCGCCGGGTTGGTGGACGGCAGTTCGGTGTACGAGCCGAGGCCGAAGGCCGGGTTGGCCTTGCGGACCTCGATGAGCCGGCGCGTCCAGTGCAGCAGCGAGGAGGGCGAGGACATCGCGGCCTCGACGTTGGTGACCCGGTACCCGTAGACCGGGTCCATGATGACCGGCAGGTTCAGCCGGCCCGGATCGCAGGAGGAGAACCCGGCGTTGCGGTCCGGGGTCCACTGCATGGGCGTGCGCACGCCGTCGCGGTCGCCCAGCCAGATGTTGTCGCCCATCCCGATCTCGTCGCCGTAGTAGAGGACGGGCGAGCCGGGCAGGGACAGCAGGAGCGCGGTGAACAGCTCCATCTGGTTGCGGTCGTTGTCGAGGAGCGGGGCGAGCCGGCGCCGGATGCCGATGTTGGCCCGCATCCGCGGGTCCTTGGCGTACTCGGCGTACATGTAGTCGCGCTCTTCGTCCGTGACCATTTCGAGGGTGAGCTCGTCGTGGTTGCGCAGGAAGATGCCCCACTGGCAGCGCTCGGGGATCGGCGGGGTCTTGGCGAGGATCTCGGAGACCGGGTAGCGGGATTCTCTTCGCACCGCCATGAAGATGCGCGGCATGACCGGGAAGTGGAACGCCATGTGGCATTCGTCCCCGCCGGCTGCGTAGTCCCCGAAGTAGTCGACGACGTCCTCGGGCCACTGGTTGGCCTCGGCGAGCAGCACCCGGTCCGGGTAGTGGGCGTCGATCTCCGTCCGGACCCGCTTGAGGAACCGGTGGGTGGCCGGGAGGTTCTCGCAGTTGGTGCCGTCCTCGGCGAACAGGTACGGCACGGCGTCGAGGCGGAAGCCGTCGATGCCGAGGTCCAGCCAGAACCGCAGCGCCGACATGATCTCCTCCTGCACCGCCGGGTTCTCGTAGTTGAGGTCCGGCTGGTGCGAGAAGAAGCGGTGCCAGTAGTACTGCTTGCGGACGGGGTCGTACGTCCAGTTCGAGGTTTCGGTGTCGACGAAGATGATGCGGGCGTCCTGGTACTGCTTGTCGTTGTCGGCCCACATGTAGTAGTCGCCGTACGGCCCCTCCGGGTCCTTGCGGGACTGCTGGAACCACTCGTGCTGGTCGCTCGTGTGGTTCATGACGAAGTCGATGATCACCCGCATGCCGCGCTGGTGCGCGTTGTCCACGAACTCCACGAAGTCGGCGAGGTCGCCGAACTCGGGCAGGACGGACGTGTAGTCGGAGACGTCGTAGCCGCCGTCACGCAGCGGCGAGGCGAAGAACGGCGGCAGCCACAGGCAGTCCACGCCGAGCCACTGGAGGTAGTCCAGCTTGGCGGTGAGCCCCTTCAGGTCGCCCACTCCGTCGCCGTTGCTGTCGTGGAAGGAGCGTACGAGGACCTCGTAGAAGACCGCCCGCTTGAACCAGTCGGGGTCGCGGTCCTGGGCGGGGGTGTCCTCGAAGGTGTCGGGGACGGGATCGTTGATCATCATGTGGTGGGTGACCCTCCGGTGGGCGGGGACGGTCGCAGAGCGGTGAGAACGTGCGCGGGCGTGCGACCCGGCTCTAGGCGCACGTAGTTCGCCCTGCCCCAGTGATAGGTCTCGCCGGTGAGCTCGTCGCGCACCGCGAGGGACCCGTGCCAGTCGAGGCCGAGTACCGGCATGTCCAACGAGACCGTCGCCTCCTGGGTGTGGTGCGGATCGAGGTTGACGACCACCAGTACGGAATTGGCGCCCGCACGCTTCGAATAGGCGATCACCTGGTCGTTGTCGGTCGAGTGGAAGTGGATGTCGCGCAGCTGCTGCAGTGCGGGGTTGCGGCGGCGCAGCCGGTTGAGCGTGGTGATCAGCGGGGCGATGGAGCGGCCCTCGCGCTCGGCGGCGGCCCAGTCGCGCGGGCGCAGCTCGTACTTCTCCGAGTGCAGGTACTCCTCGCTGCCCTCCCGGACCGGGGTGTTCTCGCACAGCTCGTACCCGGCGTAGACGCCCCAGGTGGGGGAGAGGGTGGCGGCGAGCACGGCACGCACCTCGAAGGCGGGACGGCCGCCCTGCTGCAGGTAGGCGTGGAGGATGTCCGGGGTGTTCACGAAGAAGTTCGGCCGCATGACGGAGGCGGACCGGGTGCCGGACAGCTCGGTGAGGTACTCGGTGAGCTCCGCCTTGGTGTTGCGCCAGGTGAAGTACGTGTACGACTGCTGGAAGCCGATGGCGGCGAGGGTGCGCATCATCGCGGGACGGGTGAAGGCCTCCGCCAGGAAGATCACATCGGGATCGGTCTTGTTGATGTCCGCGATCACCTTCTGCCAGAACACGACCGGCTTGGTGTGCGGATTGTCGACCCGGAAGATGCGGACGCCGTGGTCCATCCAGTGGCGCAGGACCCGTACCGTCTCCTCGACGATGCCGGCCATGTCGGTGTCGAAGTGGATCGGGAAGATGTCCTGGTACTTCTTCGGCGGGTTCTCGGCGTACGCGATCGTCCCGTCGGGGCGGTGGCTGAACCACTCCGGGTGCTTCTCCACCCACGGGTGGTCGGGGGAGCACTGGAGGGCGAAGTCCAGCGCGATCTCCAGGTTCAGCCCGCGGGCCCGCTCGACGAACGCGTCGAAGTCCTCCAGCGTCCCCAGGTCCGGGTGCACGGCGTCGTGGCCGCCCTCCGGGGATCCGATGGCCCACGGCACGCCGGGGTCCCAACTCGCCGCGGACAACGTGTTGTTCGGGCCCTTGCGG
Organism: Streptomyces sp. NPDC127106; assembly: GCF_042677605.1. Classification (NCBI taxonomy): domain Bacteria; kingdom Bacillati; phylum Actinomycetota; class Actinomycetes; order Kitasatosporales; family Streptomycetaceae; genus Streptomyces; species Streptomyces sp. NPDC127106. The sequence continues at coordinate 20,655 of NZ_JBHXTC010000071.1, forward strand.
AAGGTGGTCCCGATGGGGTGGATGGGCGGCAGGTACACCACGTCGAAGCCCATCGCGGCGATGGCGGGCAGCCGTTCGGCAGCCGTCCGGAACGTGCCGCTCACCGGCTTCGCGCCCGGCTCGACCACGGCCCCCTCGGACCGCGGGAACATCTCGTACCAGGAGCCGAACAGGGCCCGCTTGCGCTCCACCAGCAGCGGTTGGGCCTTCACGGCGGTCACCAGCTCCCGGAACGGACGCCGGGCCAGCGCTGCCTGCGCCCGGGGTTCGCGGGAGGCGGCGTACCGCTCGTCGACGGGGCGGTCCTCGTCGCGCATTGCTGCGGCGGCGGCCAGCACGTGCTCGCGGCCGTCCCGCTTGAGGATCTTGGCGGCGGCCCGCTCGTAGAGCTCGGCACCCTCCAGCAGGGTGAGCCCCGGGTCGATCCCGGCGGGGATCTTCACCGCCGCGCGGGCCCGCCACGTGGCCAGCGGGTCGCTCCACGCCTCCACCGTGTACGTCCACCGGCCCTCGGTGTCGGCGGCCACCCGGGCGCCCCACCGGTCGGTCCCGGGCGCGAGCTCGCGCATCGGCACGGCGGGCCGCACCCGCCCCTTCGGGTCGCGGAGGAGGACCTGCGCGGCGACCGCGTCGTGGCCCTCGCGGAACACGGTGGCGGAGACCTCGAAGACCTCGTCCACCACCGCCTTGGCGGGTCTGGTCCCGCAGTCGGTGGCGGGCAGGACGTCCAGCACGGGAATACGACCGATCATGATGGGATCACCTGGGGGCAGTTCGCAGGGCTCGGTGACAACGGGCCGGCCGGGAGGCCGGCGGGTAGTGCACGCTCTGTTGGCTCTGTTTCTAGCCGCTCGGAGGACGGCTGGGCTGCGGGCATGGCCGCTCCTGTCCGCGTTCACTCGGGTGGCGGGAGAGGGGTGGGCGAGGTGTGCCGTGCAGGTACGCGGGGAGCCCTTCCCACTCTTGCCCGACCCAATCCGCGTGCTCGGTTAACTACTCGTACGTAGTGGCGTCGCACGGACCAAGAAGAGGCCGGGCTTCCGCCGAGGCTCCGTCAAGTCGGTGTGGACTACTGGATGTACCCTCCAACTCCCCTGCCACATTGGTCACTTGAGTACGTCCGGTGAGTGGGCGAACGCACCGAACCGCCCCCAACCGGGCAGGAGTACGACGGCCGGAAAGGCGCACGCAGGCGATGCATTCCCGCCGTTGTGAACAGGCCCCCGCGGACGGCGGCGACACCGCGCCTGACCGGCCGATTCGGGGGGCCGGTGCGCGTTGCCCGAAGTGCCGGCCAGGACTTGGCGAGCGCGCACCGCGGAGCGTCTGCACACGTCCGTCACCCGCTCGTTCAGGAGCACGGCCTCGAACGCCGCCGGCAGCGGGGCCGTTCACCGCGCAGCCGGTCAAGGTGACGCCGGTCCAAGCGATCCCGACCAACCCGATTGAGTACGTCACCCTGTTGACCGCGACGCCGATCACCGGGCCGCCACCGCGGCGCCGCCCCCCCCGGCCGGTGACGCGGGCGGTGACGCGGGCCGCTGACGCGGGCGGCCCCTGCTCGGCCCGACCGACAGAGCGGCAGCGGTACGTGCAGCGGCGCCGACTCCGGTGCCGTCGCCGGCGCCGTCGCCGACGCGCGCGTCCGCCGCCCACCCGGACCCGGCCCACCCCGGACCAGCCCACCCGGACCCGGCCGAGCGGCTCGCCGACCCGCTCCACCGGCAGGCCCGCCCCCGCCTCCGAGCCCGTCGCCCCCCGACCCACCGCCACCGTCGCCGGCCTGCCGTCGCAAGCCGGTCGCGGCGGGCCGCACTCCGCCCGCCGGCGACCCCCGGCCGGCCGCGCGCGGTGGGCGGGGCGCCCGGGGCGTACGGGCGCGCCGCGGAGGCGCCGTGGCAGGTTCCGGCGGGGCGGGGATAGCCTTCCCGGGGTGTTGCGCGGTCGCACAGCGTGGTGCGGCCGCTCCGATCCGCACTTGCCTGCGAAGGTGGAACGCGTGAAGGCAATTCGTCGATTCACCGTACGCCCCGTACTCCCCGAACCGCTGCTGCCGCTCGCCGACCTCGCGCGCAACCTGCGCTGGTCGTGGCACACGGAGACCCGCGAGCTCTTCCAATCCGTCGACCCCGAGGGCTGGCAGGCCGCCGGGGGCGACCCCGTCCGCCTGCTCGGCTCCGCATCCGCCGCCCGCCTGCAAGAACTGGCCGGCGACCGGCGCTTCCTGCGCCGGCTCGCCGTCGCCGCCGCCGACCTCGACGACTACGTCCACGGCGCCAGGTGGTACCAGACCCACGACGGCGGGACCGACCTCCCCGCCGCCATCGCCTACTTCTCGCCCGAGTTCGGGATCACCGCCGCCCTGCCCCAGTACTCGGGCGGCCTCGGCATCCTCGCCGGGGACCACCTCAAGGCCGCCAGTGACCTCGGCGTCCCCCTCATCGGCGTGGGGCTGCTGTACCGGCACGGCTACTTCCGCCAGTCCCTGTCCCGGGACGGCTGGCAGCAGGAGCACTACCCCGTCCTCGATCCCAACGAACTGCCCCTGTCCCTGCTGCGGGACGCCGACGGGGCCCCGGCCCGCGTCACCCTCTGCCTGCCCGGCGGCCGCGCCCTGCACGCGCACATCTGGCAGGCCCGCGTCGGCCGGGTCCCGCTCCTGCTCCTCGACTCGGACGTCGAGGACAACGACTGCGGGGCCCGCGAGGTGACCGACCGGCTCTACGGCGGCGGCAGCGACCACCGGCTGCTCCAGGAGATGCTCCTCGGCATCGGCGGCGTCCGCGCGGTACGGACGTACTGCGCGCTCACCGGGCACCCCTCCCCCGAGGTGTTCCACACGAACGAGGGACACGCCGGCTTCCTCGGCCTCGAACGCATAAGGGAACTCGACGGCGAGCTCGACCTCGGCTTCGACGCCGCCCTGGAGGCGGTCCGCGCCGGAACCGTGTTCACCACCCACACCCCCGTGCCCGCCGGCATCGACCGCTTCGACCGCGCCCTGGTCGCCCGCCACTTCGGCCCCGGCGGCGAGCTGGACGGCGTACCGGTCGAGCGGATCCTCGACCTGGGCGCCGAGTCCTACCCGGGGGGCGACCCCGGGGTGTTCAACATGGCGGTGATGGGGCTGCGCCTGGCCCAGCGCGCCAACGGCGTCTCGACCCTGCACGGGTCCGTCAGTCGCGGCATGTTCGCCGGGCTGTGGCCGGGCTTCGACCCGGCCGACGTACCCATCACCTCCGTGACCAACGGGGTGCACGCCCCGACCTGGGTCGCCCCCGAGGTGGTCCGGCTCGGGGCCCGCCAGATCGGCGCCGGTCGCACCGAGGACGCCCTCTCGGTGGGCGGCTCCCAGCGCTGGGACGCCGTCGCCGACATCGCCGACCAGGACGTCTGGGACCTGCGGCGGGGTCTGCGCGAGCAGCTGGTGCTGGAGGTCCGCGAACGGCTGCGGGCGTCCTGGCGGCAGCGCGGGGCCGCCGACGCCGAACTCGGCTGGGTGGACTCCGTGCTCGACCCGGACGTCCTCACCATCGGCTTCGCCCGGCGCGTCCCCTCGTACAAGCGGCTCACGCTGATGCTGCGCGACCCCGAGCGGCTGCGCCGGCTGCTCCTGCACCCCGACCGGCCGGTGCAGATCGTCGTCGCCGGCAAGGCCCACCCCGCGGACGACGGCGGCAAGCGGCTCGTGCAGGAGCTGGTCCGGTTCTCCGACGACCCGCGCGTACGCCACCGGCTCGTGTTCCTGCCCGACTACGGCATGGGCATGGCACAGAAGCTCTACCCGGGCTGCGACGTCTGGTTGAACAACCCCCTGCGCCCCCTGGAGGCCTGCGGCACCAGCGGGATGAAGGCCGCGCTCAACGGCTGCCTCAACCTGTCCGTGCGGGACGGCTGGTGGGACGAATGGTTCGAACCCGACTTCGGTTGGGCCATCCCGACGGCCGACGGGCTCGGCGCCGACGAGGACCGGCGCGACGACCTGGAGGCGGCCGGCCTCTACGAGCTGATCGAGGAGCGGGTCGCGCCCCGCTTCTACGACCGCGCGGACCGCAGCGGACTGCCGGTGCGGTGGATCGAGATGGTCCGCCGCACCCTCGTCTCCCTGGGCCCCAAGGTCCTTGCCGGGCGCATGGTCCGGGAGTACGTGGAGCGGCTGTACACGCCGGCCGCCCGCGCCCACCGGGCACTGGACGCCGCCGCGGCCCGCGACCTCGCCTGGTGGAAGGGGCGCGTCCGGGCCGCCTGGCCCAAGGTCGCCGTCGAGCACGTGGAGGCGCTCGCCGCGGCTCCCGTGAACGGCACCGCCGAACTGGGGGCCACCCTCACCCTGCGCGTGCTGGTCACGCTGGACGCCCTCGTCCCCGAGGACGTGGAAGTGCAGGCCGTCGCCGGTCGGGTGGACCCGCAGGACGTGATCCGTGACGGGCGGTCCTTCCCCCTCAAGCCGGTCGCCGGGCCGGACCTGGAGGGACGGTGGGTGTACGAGGGCCCGCTCGCCCTCGACCGCACCGGGCCCTACGGCTACACCGTGCGGATCCTCCCCGCGCACCCGATGCTGGCCTCGCCGGCCGAACTGGGGCTGGTCGCCGCCCCCGTGGACACCGACGCGGGCGGTGAGGGCGGCCCGCAGGGCGGCGTACTGCTGCGGTAGCGGGGCCACGGGTGGCCCCCTCGGCAAGGGGCGGGCGGCGCTTCCACCGGCCGCCCGCCCCGCTCCGTTCCGCGGCACGGCTACGGCTACGGGTACGGGGTGCCGGATGAGCGGTGTCGGTCAGGACCGGGGCGACGGGCGGGGGACGAGGGCCCACAGGCGCGGCGGGGCGGTGGACGCAGCGCCCGCCGAGGGCCCCGGCGCCTGCCGGATGGGGGTGGCGGGGCGTGCCGGGCGGGTGAACCTGCCAGCACGCCGCGCATGCCGAACCGTTTCGGCAGTGGGCAACGCTCCTACGCTGCCCGCTGGATGCCACCGGACCGGCATCCAGCCCCCACAGAACGGACTGCGTTCCCATGCGCCTTCGTACCGCTGCCGTAGCGTTCCTCGGAGCCTTCGCCCTCGCCGTGCCGCTGGCCGGGCCGTCGATGGCCGACGACTTCGACGACCGGCCCAACATCGGCAGGCTGGACTACATCGTCGACGGCGAGCGCCGGCAGATCCGCCCGGCCGACAACGACACCTGCTACGAGCTGACCGGCACTTCGCGCCGCGACCCGGCCACTGCCGTGCGCAACGACACCAAGTCGCGGGCCACGATCTTCTCGGAAGACGGCTGCAACGGCCGCCCGGAGCGGACGCTGGAGCCGAAGGACATCGTCTACGACGTCGAGGCCCGCTCGGTGGTCTTCACCCCGGTCCACGTGGACAAGGACGACAAGCGCGACCCGTTCGGCGAGAGCCGCTTCGACGACGACCGCGACCGCTTGGACAGCAGCAGCCGCCCCGAACACGCCGTCATGGGCGGGATGCAGACGGCCTCCGCGCTCCCGAAGAAGGACGGGCCCGAGCCGCAGGACGGGCCGGCCGCGGCGGAGGAGCAGCAGCGTCAGGAGGAGCAGCGGCAGGAGGAGCAGCGGCAGGAGGAGCAGCGCCAGGAGGAGCAGCGCCAGGAGGAGCAGGCCCCGGCGGAGCCGCAGCAGCCCCAGGACGAGCAGCAGCCCCAGGAGGAGCAGAAGCCCCAGGAGCCCCAGGAGCCGCAGGCTCCGCAGGAAGAGCAGGCTCCGCAGGAGGAGCAGCAGGGGATGCCGGGGCAGCAGGAGATGGAGGAGCAGGGTCCGCACGACATGCGGCACGACCGGCGGGAGGAGCACCGCGGGGAGGCGCCGGACACGTTCGACGCCGTCTTCCGCAACATCCCCTGACACCGGGGAGCCGGCCCGCCCGGCCGGCCCCGCAGCATGGAACAGGGCCGTCCGGGAGGGTCTCTCCCGGACGGCCCCGTGCTGTGTCAGCCGTCGTGCCTCACTCTGCCCCGAGAGGTCAGAAGGTCAGCTTCCAGCTGTTGATGTAACCGGTGTCGAGGCTGGCGAGGTCCGCCACGCGGAGCTTCCAGACACCGTTCGCGGCCTCGGAGGAGGCGTTCACGGTGAAGCTCTGGACGATGTTGTCCGCGCTGCCGCCCGAGCGGTTGCGCAGGTTGTACACGCTGCCGTCGGGGGCGACGAGGTCGACGCGGAGGTCACCGACGTAGGTGTGGACGATGTTCACGTCCACCTTGAGGGTGCTCGGCGCGTTGCCCGTGCGGGTCACCGTGATCGGGGACTCGACGGTCGCGTTGTCCGCGATCTGGTAGTCGTTCGTGTTCTCGAAGACGTTCTGCTGGCCGGTGCCGACGGTCCAGGTGAAGGAGGCCGTGCCCGACTTGCTGGCGGAGTCGGTCACCGTCACCGTCACGTTGGACGTGCCCGCGGTGGTCGCCGTACCGGAGATCAGACCGGTCGAGGAGTTGATCGACAGGCCGGCCGGCAGGCCGGTCGCCGCGTAGCTCAGGGCGCCCGGGTTGGTGCTGGTCGCCTGGACCTGGAGGCTGACCGCGGTGTTGATGACGGTGTTCTGGTTCGGGATCTGGGTGACCGTGACGCCGTCGTTGATGCGGGGGCCGACGTTGATGGCCGCCCACGCGTTGGCCGTGTTGTTGTACGTGGCCGAGCCGGCGCCGTAGAGGTCGGCAGCGGCCTGGAGGGTCGCCGTACGGGCGGCCGCGTAGTTGGTGTTCGACTTGAAGTAGCCGACGGTCAGCGCGCGGAACCAGATCTTCGAGGCGGCGTCGCGGCCGATGGGCGTGACCGGGAGGCCGTCGGACGTCGGCGAGTCGTAGCTCACGCCGTTGATGACCTTGGCGCCGGAGCCCTCGGAGGCCAGGTAGTACCAGTGGTTGGCCGGGCCCGAGGAGTAGTGCACGTCGATGCTGCCGAGGCCCGAGTACCAGGCGTCCTTGGACGAGCCGTCCTTGCTCGGCTTGTCCATGTAGCGCAGCGGGGTGCCGTCGCCGTTGATGTCGATCTTCTCGCCGACGAGGTAGTCGCCCACGTCGCTCGGGTTGTTGGCGTAGAACTCGACCGCGGCCGCCATGATGTCCGAGGTGGCCTCGTTGAGGCCGCCGGGCTCACCGCTGTAGGTCATGTTGCCGGTGACCGAGGTCAGGCCGTGGGTCATCTCGTGCGCGGCCACGTCGGTGGAGGTGAGGGGCTTGGCGTTGCCCTCGCCGTCGCCGTACGTCATGCAGAAGCAGGAGTCGCTCCAGAACGCGTTGACGTAGTTGTTGCCGTAGTGGACGCGGCTGTACGGGGCGACGCCGTCGTTGCGCAGGCCGTTGCGGCCGTGGACGTTCTTGTAGTAGTCCCACGTGACCGCGGCGCCGTAGTGCGCGTCGGCACCGGCCGTCTCCATGTTGGAGGGCTGGCCGTTGCCCCAGACGTCGTCCGGTCCGGAGAAGAGGGTGCCGGTGCCGGAGGTGCCCCGGTTGAGGTTGTACGTCTTGTGGCTGCCGCGGACCGCGTCGGTCAGCGTGTAGTTGCTGCCCGACTGCGAGGTGCCGAGGTTGACCTGGCCGCTGTACATGGTGTTGCCGGTGCCGGTCTCGACGGCCTGCCACTCGGTGATCTTCGCGCCGGTCTTGGCGTTGGTGACCACGTGCAGTTCGTTGGGGGTGCCGTCGTGCTGGAGGCCGCCGATGACGGTCTCGTAGGCGAGGACGGGCGCGCCCTCGGCGGCCCAGATCACCTTGCGGGCGTTCTTGGAGGGCTTGGCCTCCTGGGAGCCGGCGTCCTTCGCCGCGGAGAGGGCCTGGCCCTCGGCGGCCGCCGGGGTGACCGCGGCGTCGGTGTCGGCGACCTTGATCTCGTGCTGGGTGGCCTTGGTGACGCTCTTGGTGACACCGCCCTTGGCGTGGACCGTCAGGTCGCCGCCGAGCACGGGGAGTCCGGCGTAGGTGCGCTCGTACGTGGTGTGCGTGGTGCCGTCGGCGTCCTTGACGACGTCGCGGACGATCAGCTTCTCCTGCCCGCCGAGGCCGAGCGCCTTCGCCGCCTGGACGGTGGTCGAGTTGGCGTCGGCGATGAGCGTCGCACGCTCGGAGGGGCTGAGCTGGAGCGGGGCGGCCCCCGGGTGGGACTTCGCGGAGGTGCTGCCCTGGGAGGCGGTGGCCTCGGCGGACGCGGTGCCGGCCTGGATGCCGACGGCGAGCAGCGCGGCAGCGGCGACGAGTGCGCCGGCCGCGGTGACACGCCTGTGGGGGGTGGGACTCAACGCGACTCCTTCTGCAAGGGGGGTCCGGGCGGCTGGGTGGGCCGCCGGGCAGAGCAGGGCGGTGCGATGAACGGATCGAAGAGTGCCACCTGGCCGCTGTAATGTCAGGGCCGCGTCAAAATGTTGGCCGGAAACGGTTCGTTGACCGAGGAGACGTATCCGGTATCCGGACCATTCACCTTCTCGTGCGGCCGTAACGCGCCAGAAATCTGGAACAACTGATACCGCTTGCTAACGCTTGCGCAACAAGAGTCCCTGTTCCGGGGTTCGGCACTTGTCCTAAGAGTGTTTGTCGTACTGTTTCCCGGTGCGCCTGATGTCCGTGGCCTGGGGAAGCCGCGGACACGCGCGAGTGTCATGACCACGTGCCAGGGGGGCCCATGAGGCATGTCCATTTTCCTGCGCAAAGAGTGGCCGGAGCGGCGGCGGAGCTTGACGCTGCGCCAGTGAGGCGGATCGGCGACAAAGCGCGCTGGTACCTGCCCGCCGCAGTCTCTGCCGACCTTCTCGGCGCAGCCGTACCCGTGGGCCTCGTCTTCGACGCAGCTCAGCAGGCCCGCCCGGGGTACTGCGCCGTTGGGGCCGCTCTTGCGTGGACCGGAGTGCAGGCTGTGCGCCGCCGGTACGCGGCCCGCGCGCTCGGCGAGTCCCGCGGTGTCCTGCCGGTCGTCCACGACTGGCTGATTCTCATCGGTGTCCTGGCCGTCGCCCGGGTGGTGACCGGGGAGAGCACGCCGCGACTCGCCGCGCTCGGAGCCCTGCTGCCGGCCCTCCTCATCACCGTGGCCTGCCACAAGTTGACCTACCGTCACCTCTCGGCGGCCCGCCGCGAGGCACAGGCCGTCAGCAGGGTGCTCGTGATAGGGGAGCCGGCCGCGGCGGACTCCGTCATCTCGCACCTCGCCGCGCGCACCGACCACCCCTACGTCGTCGTCGGCGTGGTCCCGGTCGGCAACGGCCCGGTCGACAGCGGCGTTCCCGTCGCGGGCCGGCTCGACGCTCGGGCGTCCGAGGTCCCGACCGCCGACGCCTCCGCCGTCCTCGGCGCCGTCCGCAGCCACCACGCGGACCTCGTACTCGTCGCCCCCGGGGCGCGGATCGCGGGGGAGCGGCTGCGCCGCATCGCGTGGGCCCTGCACGACGCCGGGCTGGAACTGGCCGTCTTCCCGGGCCTGGTGGAGGTCTCCGTGAAGCGCCTGGAGACCCTGTCCGCGGGCGGACTCGCCGTGCTGCGCGTCGCACCGCCCGTCAGCCGGGGAGTCCAGCCCGTGCTCAAGTCCGTCCTGGACCGGGCCGGGGCCGCCTTCGGGCTGCTGCTGCTCTCCCCGCTCTTCCTCACCATCGTCCTGGCCATCCGCCTCGGCTCCCGGGGCCCGGCGTTCTACCGCCAGCAGCGCATCGGCCGCGACGGCGCCCCGTTCACCATGTGGAAGTTCCGCACCATGGTCGTGGACGCCGACCGGCTCAAGGCCGAGCTGGCCGGAGCCAACGAGAACGACGGCCTGATGTTCAAGATCCGGCGCGACCCCCGGGTGACCCGCGTGGGCCGGCTGCTGCGCCGCACCTCGTTGGACGAACTGCCCCAGCTGCTCAACGTGCTGACCGGGCAGATGTCGCTGGTCGGGCCGCGCCCGCCGCTGCCGGAGGAGGTGGCCCGCTACGACGAGGTCGAGCTGCGCCGGCTGACCGTGCGGCCGGGCATGACCGGGCTGTGGCAGATCAGCGGCCGGTCCGACCTCTCCTGGGACGAGACGATCCAGCTCGACCTCCAGTACGTCGACAACTGGTCCTTCACCAGTGACGTCGACGTGATGGGCCGTACGCTCCGCGCCGTCGTCGACGGCCGCGGAGCGTACTGAGGAGCCGCCGCACCCGTGTGCTCAGCTCTGCGTACTGCCCTTGGCCCCGCTCTGCTCCAGCCACCACCGGTAGGTGGCGGCGATGCCGTCCCGCAGTTCGATCTCCGGCTTCCAGCCCAGCGAGGTCAGGCGGCTGACGTCCAGGAGCTTGCGCGGGGTCCCGTCCGGCTTGGAGGTGTCCCACGCCAGCCGGCCCGTGAAGCCGGTCACGTCGGCGACCGTCTCGGCCAGCGCCTTGATGGTCAGGTCCGCACCGCAGCCGATGTTGACCGGCTCGTCTCCGTCGTAACGCTCCAACAGCAGCGCACAGGCGGCCGCCAGATCGTCCACGTGCAGGAACTCGCGGCGCGGGGTGCCGCTGCCCCACAGGGTGACCTCCTCGCGCCCCTCGGCGGCGGCCTCGTGGAAGCGCCGGATGAGGGCGGGCAGGACGTGCGAGGACTCCAGGTCGAAGTTGTCGCCCGGGCCGTAGAGGTTCGTGGGCATCGCCGAGACGTACGAGGCCCCGTACTGCTTGCGGTACGACTGGACCTGGACGATGCCCGCGATCTTCGCGAGGGCGTACGCCTCGTTGGTCGGCTCCAGCGGGCCGGTCAGCAGCGCGTCCTCCGTGATGGGCTGCGGGGCCAGCTTGGGGTAGATGCAGGACGAGCCGAGGAACAGCAGTCGACCGACGCCGGCGGCGTGCGCCCCGCCGATGACGCCGAGCTGGATCCTGAGGTTGTCCTCCAGGAACTGCACCGGGTACGTGCTGTTGGCCATGATGCCGCCGACCTTGGCGGCGGCGAGCACGACCGCGTCGGGTCGGACGTCCTTCAGGTACGCCTCGGTCGCGGCGGCGTCGCGCAGGTCGAGGTCGGCACGGCCCCGGGTGAGCACCTCGTGCCCGTCGGCGGTCAGGCGGCGGGCGACCGCGGAGCCCACGAGGCCGCGGTGACCCGCGACGAAGACACGGGCGTTCGGGGGCAGGAGCGGCAGCGAACTTGTCATACCGCCGATGATGCCAGTCCGCTCTCCGCGGGGTGCGGGGGCGGTCCGGACCGCCGCTCGGCGCCGTCGACGGCCCGTGTACGGTACGCATCCAACCCTTGGTGCAGGGCCGTCGGGCCGGCACCCGGCCGGGAGCCGCCGCAGCCGGCGGCGCCGGCGCAGCCGCAGGCCCCCGAGTCGCAGCCTCACCACATACAGACCGAAACGATCCCCAGGGGGACCCACATGGGCAAGACCGCACTGATCACCGGTGTCACCGGGCAGGACGGCTCCTACCTCTCCGAGCTTCTGCTTTCCAAGGGCTACACGGTGCACGGGCTCGTGCGGCGGTCCTCCAGCTTCAACACCGAGCGGATCGACCACATCTACCAGGACCCGCACACCGCCAACCGGTCCTTCTTCCTGCACCACGCCGACCTCTCCGACGGCGTCGCGCTCGTGAACCTGCTCCGGGAGATCAAGCCCGACGAGGTCTACAACCTCGGCGCCCAGTCGCACGTGCGCGTCTCCTTCGACGCCCCCCTCTACACCGGCGACGTGACCGGACTCGGCGCGCTGCGGCTGCTGGAGGCGATCCGGGCGAGCGGCGTCGACACCCGCATATACCAGGCCTCGTCCTCGGAGATGTTCGGCTCCACCCCGCCGCCGCAGAACGAGGACACCCCGTTCCACCCGCGCAGCCCGTACGGCGCCGCCAAGGTGTTCGCGTACTGGACGACGGTGAACTACCGCGAGGCGTACGACATGTTCGCGGTCAACGGGATCCTGTTCAACCACGAGTCCCCGCGCCGCGGCGAGACCTTCGTGACCCGCAAGATCACCCGCGCGGTCGCGCGCATCAAGGCCGGTCTGCAGGAGCACCTGTACCTCGGCAACCTCGACGCCGTCCGCGACTGGGGCTACGCCCCCGAGTACGTGGAGGCCATGTGGCGGATGCTCCAGCAGGACGAGCCCACGGACTACGTCGTCGCCACCGGCGTCCCGGCCACCGTGCGCCAGTTCCTGGAGGCCTCCTTCGCCCACGCGGGCCTCGACTGGAACGAGCACGTGCGCTACGACGCCAAGTACGAGCGCCCCAGCGAGGTCGACGCCCTCATCGGGGACGCCTCCAAGGCGCAGGAGCTGCTTGGCTGGAAGCCGACGGTCCTGGTGGACGAGCTGGCGCACATCATGGTCGACGCGGACATCCGTCAGGTCGAGGACCAACTGGCGGGAGCCACGGTCCGGATCGACCGCTGAGGCCTTATATTTCCCCTACGATTTGCCGTGTCCCGGCCGTTGGCGCAGTTCCTGCGGCGCTGGCCGGGGCCATTCTTCCGTATGTCCGCACTGCGCCCTCGCCGCTGAACCCTGCGTTCCGATTTGGTATGCATACGGTCAAGTGAGGTGACCAGGCCCTCGTGTGAGTCCTAGTCTGCGTCCGTACATACGGCTGTTCGGATAATTTCAGCCATAACGGGCGATTGCCCTGGGGGGCTCATGCGTAGATCCAGAGGGCTGACTGCTGCCCTCGTCCTGTCACTGGCCGGTGCCGGAACCGGGATAGGCCTGGTGCTGATGCCCCAGGCGTCCGCCATCACGCCGCCGGTGGCGTTCACCGCCGACAGCCTGCCCACCTGGCAGCCGAACGGCATCGTCTTTGCGATGGCCCAGGCGAACGGCACCGTCTTCGCCGGCGGCACCTTCTCCGCGGTCCGCCCGCCGGCAGGCGCCTCCGGCGCCGAGCAGGAGGCGGTCAACTTCGCCGCCCTCGACGCCGCGACGGGCAATCCCACCTCCTGCAAGCTGGCGTTCACCGTCAGCGAGGGCACGGCGACCGTGCGGGCCCTGGCCGTCTCCAAGGACAACAAGACCCTCTACGCAGGCGGCTACTTCGGCGCCGTCAACGGCACCCCGGTCTCCAGCCTCGCCGCGATCGACATCGAGAGCTGCACCCCCAAGGCCTCCTTCCACCCCGGCTTCCCCGCCACCGTGCGGGCCCTCGCCGTCTCCGACGACACCCTGTACGCGGCCGGCGACTTCAACACCGTCGAGGGCGAGACCCGCGAGCGGTTCGCCGCGGTCGACGCCACCTCCGGTGCGGTCAAGCCCTTCACCGCGAACGCCGACGAGCCGGGCCGCGCCGTCGCGCTCACCCCGGACGGCAAGCACGTGCTGCTCGGCGGCGACTTCTTCGCGGTGAACGGCTCCAACACGCACGCCCTGGCCGTGGTGGACGCCACCACCGGCAAGGTCGCCAAGACCTACGGCAACATCCCGTCGAACTCGGTCGTCAAGTCGATCGCCACCGACGACAAGGGCTTCTACACCGGCAACGAGGGCTCCGGCGGCGGCGTCTTCGACGGCCGCATCGGCCTGCGCCTGGACGACTTCAGCGAGAAGTGGCGCGACCGCTGCCTCGGCGCCACCCAGTGGGTCCTGCCGTACGACGGCGTGCTCTACAGCTCCTCGCACGCGCACGACTGCTCCACCGAGCTGGAGTACCCCGACGGCAGGCGCCGCCACCTGCTGGCCCAGCCGACGGACCACACCGGCACCGCCCCCGCCCCCGTGGACGGCTTCGTCCGCGGCCCGCGCAAGCTCGGCTGGTTCCCCGACACCAACGACGGCCTCGGCGAGGGCATCGGCCCGCGCGTCATGGCCGTCGCGGAGAAGGGCGACACGAAGTACATGTGGGTCGGCGGTGAGTTCACCACCGTCAACGGCGCCGAGCAGCAGGCCCTGACCCGCTTCGCGTCCACCGGTGACCGCGGCGCCCCGACCACCCCGGTCGCCAGCGCCGACAGCGTCAAGCCCGGCGAGGCCCAGGTCCGCTGGCGGACCAGCTACGACGCGGACGACAGCAAGCTGACGTACCGCATCTACCGCAACGGCTCCAGCACCCCGGTCCACACCATGACCGCCGAGTCCCTGGAGTTCGAGCGGCCCCAGGCCTCCTGGACCGACACCACGGTCAAGGCCGGCCAGTCCTACACCTACCGGGTCACCGCCACCGACGCCGCCGGCAACACCAGCGCCCTGTCGGCCACCGCCCCCGTGACCGTCCCGAACGCGCAGCAGGCCTACCCGGCCCAGGTCCGCGCCGACGGCGCCCAGCTGTACTGGCGCTACGACGACACCGTCAGCCCCTACGTGGCCGACTCCTCGAACGGCGGCAACACCAGCGGCGTCCAGGTCAACGCCCCGGCCCTGCGCCAGACCCCCGGCGCGATCAGCGGCGCCAGCACGGCGATGGGCTTCAACGGCACCAGCCAGAAGGTCCACAGCGACCACCGCCAGACCGTCTCGAACACCTACACCATCGAGACCTGGTTCAAGACGAACACCACGCGCGGCGGCAAGCTCGTCGGCTTCGGCAACAACACCACGCGCAGCAGCGGTTCGCACGACAAGCACATCTACATGACCAACGCCGGCCGTCTGGCGTTCGGCGTGTACAGCGGCTCGGCGAAGACCATCACCACCGGCCTGTTCGACACGTACAACGACAACAAGTGGCACCACGTGGTCGCCACCCAGGGCCCGTCCGGCATGGTGCTGTACGTCGACGGCCAGAACAAGGGCACCCTGAACGTCACGGACTCCGCCTCGTACGCGGGCTACTGGCACGTCGGCGGCGACAACCTGTCCGGCTGGCCGAACCGCCCCACCAGCAACTTCTTCGCCGGCCAGCTCGACGAGACGGCCGTCTACCCGAAGGTGCTGACGGAGGCCCAGGTCAAGAACCACTTCGACCTGGCGAAGGCCCCCTCCGACACGGTCTCCAAGGTCACCGCGACCGAGGACACCTACGTCAACCAGGGCGCCCCGAGCGCCGCCAACGGCGCCGCCACCTCGCTCGCCGTCCGCGGCAACCCGCTGTACCAGACCTACCTGCGCTTCAACGTGCCGGCCGCGCCGGCCGGGCAGGTCCTGAAGTCCGCCGTCCTGCAGGTCAAGACCTCGACGCAAAGCGGAGCCGGCACCGTCGACGCCGTCTCCGTGGTCCCGGTCACCGGCACCTGGAGCGGCGACACCACCTCGTACACCACCAAGCCCGCCCTCGGCGGCACCCCGCTGGGCTCCTTCGCCGCCATCCCGGACGGCTCGGCCCTGCACAGCGCCCAGCTGGACACCGCCGCCGTCACCGCGGCGCTCGGCACCGGCTACAGCGTGGCCCTGACCAGCACGGGCACCGACCCGCTGTGGCTGTGGTCCAAGGAGTCGACCGCCGCGGACGCCGCTCCGCAGCTGATCCTCACCTTCGGCGCGAAGTAACGACACGAGAGAGCGCGGGGGGCGGGCCGCCCCGCCCCCCGGCCCCCCCCCCCCCCCCCCCCCCCCGCCCACACCCAAGAACAGAGACCCGCAGCAGGTTCGAACCGCCCCCGCCCCCACCCCCGCCCCCCCCCCCCCGCCGCGCCCCCCCCCCCGCGCGCGCGCGGCGGGGGGGGGGGCGGGGGGGGGGGGCGCGCCCCCCGCCCCCCCCCCCACCCCGCCCCGCAGGGCGCGGGCGCCGAGCACGGCATGGGGG
>NZ_JBHXTC010000072.1:0-12222 GCF_042677605.1 Streptomyces sp. NPDC127106
CACCCGGCCGGTGTGCGCGCCGCGGGCCCCGCTTCGTCGTGGGGGCGTCGCCGTGGGGCGTCGCCGTGGGGCGTCGCCGTGGGGCTCGGTCGTCGTGCGCGGGCGCGCCGGAAAAGCCGTACGGGCCCGGCGGGGGGACGGCCGGGCCCGTACGGGCGCCACAGGAGGGGAAGGGTGATGTGGCGGGGCGGAGCGGTGGATCAGCGGGGCTGGACGTTGATGCGGTAGCCCTTGCCGGTGGAGGAGCCGCCGGTGACGAAGGTGCCGTCCAGCTGGTGGATCTGGAAGGCGAAGTCGAAGTTGGCGGTGGTGCGGCTGGTGACGGTGACGTTGGCCTTGAAGGTGATGGTGGAGTTGGCCTTGCCGTCGGTGCCGATGAGCAGCGCGGTGTCGGTGTCCGAGTAGGTGCCGCAGCCGGTCAGCTTCCACTCGCCGTGCGAAGCGGTCGTGGTGTTGTTCGGCGAGGAGAAGTTGACGGTGCCGGCCGTGGCGGTGGCGCTGCCGTGGTAGCTGCCGAGGAAGGTCTCCTTGGTGTTGTCGTCCACGACCCGCCAGCTGCCCGGCAGGGTCAGGCAGCCGCTGCCGCCCTCGACGGCGGCGTTCGCCGAGCCCGTGACGGCCGTCGCGGTGGCCAGCACGGCGATACCCGCGAATGCCGCGGCCTTGATACGGGTGCTCTTGCGCATGTCGGTTTCTCCCAATGGATTCGGAACGGGGGTTTTTGCTACGCGGGCCGGCGGGTGAACGCGGCGGCTTCAATTCCCATGATGGCCCGCCGAATTCCTGTGCGGTATGGGCCAGCTGCCGATACGTCAGGTTGAATTCCAGGCCGCCGTATCGGGCCAGCAAAAAGGCCCCTGTGCCGCACCCGGAACACGGGATGCGGCCCAGGGGCCGGACGCGCGGAGGAAAAGGGTCAGTCGATCTGCATGATGATGCGGACCGCCGGGTCGACGTTTGGCTGCTTCGGCATGGTGTCGACCACGATGCCGAAGTGCTCCTCGTACGCGGCCCGCAGCGCGGCGTCGTCGGCCAGCAGGACCGTCTCCTTGCCGTCCGCGGTGGTGCGGGTCAGCTCGCGGCCGTTGACGGTGACGCGGCCGTCCTCCTGCTGCTGGCAGGCGATGAGGTTGTGCAGGAACACCGAGTCCGGTGCCGTGCGGTACCACCACAGGGTCGGGTAGAAGTCCGCGATCCGTACCGGCCGCTCGTCGAGCCGGTACTGGACGTGCCCGTCCAGTTCGACGTGGAGGCCGCCGTCCTCGGGTTGCAGCACGCGGAAGTCGCCGTGCGGGTCCTTCTGCACCTCGTCCGTGCCGATGGGCAGCGGGAACCGGCTGCCCTTGCCGAAGCCCACGTCGACCAGCCAGTCCTGGCCGTCGACGTGGACCCGCAGCGCCAGGTGGCACAGCGGGGCGCCGAACTCGCCGCCGAGGAAGACCGCACCGGGGAGGATCTCCACCGGGAAGCCGAGCGCCTCCAGCAGGTGTCCGAAGGCCGGGTTCAGCTCGTAGCAGCCGCCGCCGCGCCGCCGGGTGACGATCTTCTCGTAGAGGAAGTCGCGCTCCAGGCTCAGCTCGGCGCCCTCCACGTGGTAGTCGATGTTCTCGAACGGCACCGACAGCACGTGCCGCTCCTGGAGGTGCCGCAGCGCGTGGATGTCGGCCTGCTCCGGCCGGCGCGCGCCGATGCGCTCCAGGTACGCGTCCACCATCGCTTCGCTGAGCATGTCGCCTCTTCTCTCCTCGTTCCCGGCGCTCGCCGTCATCGCGAACGTCGGCCGGTCGGCGGGATGTTGTGGTTCACCCGGAACACGTTCTGCGGGTCGTAGGCGTCCTTGACGGCCACGAGCCGGGCGTAGGTCTGCGCGTCGTACGCCGAGCGCAGGTGCTCGGGGGAGGACTCCAGGGCGCTGATGAAGCTGAGGAAGGGGCCACCGATGCGCCACGGCTCCATCGTGTCCATCAGTCGCTCCTGGAACTCCCGTACGTCCTGGATGTGTTCGGGCCACACCGGCGCGCCCGCGAACAGGGTGTAGGCGGTGTCGCGGTGCGGCAGCGCGTTCGGGTGCTCGGGCTGCCGGCCGAGCGCGCCGCCGAGGTGGCGCAGCTCGACGCCGGGGCGGACCGCGTCCGCGCCCTCCTTGATCAGCGGGACCAGGGTGGCGATGGCGGCGTCGTCCAGCTCGCGGATGCGCGTGGAGCGCTCGTAGTACACGGCGGGGACGGTCGGGTCCATGTTGATCTCGGCGACCCGGGTGTAGGGCATGTCCGCGACGGTGTCGAGCACGGGCTCGACGATCTCCCGCAGCGGGCGGACGAGCTCCTCGCCCTCCTCGTTCGAGCCGTTGAACGCGATCCGGATGTGCGCGAGGAAGCGCCCGCGGACCGGCTCCGGCAGCACGTCGATGTCCGGGAAGCGCATCACGGCGATCGAGGACTGCATCGCGTCCGGGAGGGTCCGCGTCCAGTCCCGCCACGTCGGCAGGATCTGCTCGATGTGCTCGCCGGGCAGGAAGAGGCCGCCGCCGTAGAGCCGCGGGACCGGGAAGAGGCCGATCTCGATGGAGGTGACCACGCCGAAGTTGCCCTTGCCGCCCCGCAGCGCCCAGAACAGGTCGGGGTGGTCCTCGGGGGAGACGTAGCGCAGCTCGCCGTCGGCGGTGACCAGGTCGATGTTCTTGACGTGGTCGGCGGAGAACCCGTAGGAGCGGCCCAGCGGGCCGAGGCCGCCGCCGAGCGTGTACGAGACCACGCCGACGCCCGGCGAGGCGCCGTTGAGGGGGGCCAGACCGAAGGCCGCGGCCTCCTCGATGACGCGGTGCCACTGGGTGCCGGGCTCGATGCGGGCGGTGCGGGCGCGCGGGTCGACGCGTACGCCGGTCAGGTTGCGGGTGTTGATCAGGATCGCGCCGTCGGCGGGCAGCGACGTGCCGTGGCCGGTCGCCTGGACCGCGACGGCGAGGCCGGCCCGGGCGGCGAAGCGCACGGCGGCGATGATGTCGGCGGTGCCGTCGGCGAGGACCACGGCGGCGGGCCGGTTCTCCGGCAGGA
This sequence comes from Streptomyces sp. NPDC127106, assembly GCF_042677605.1. Classification (NCBI taxonomy): domain Bacteria; kingdom Bacillati; phylum Actinomycetota; class Actinomycetes; order Kitasatosporales; family Streptomycetaceae; genus Streptomyces; species Streptomyces sp. NPDC127106. The sequence continues at coordinate 3,054 of NZ_JBHXTC010000072.1, forward strand.
TCCGGTTGAAGCCGAGCGTCTCCTCCTTGTACGCGTCGGTGCCGGGCAGCAGGAGCGGCCCGCGCAGCTCGGCGCCGAGTGCGGACAGGTCGGTGGCGGACACGGAGGTTCCTTCCTGTAACGGGTGGCTCACTGCGCTGCCTTGGCGGGGGCGCGCAGGCTCGGGAGGGTGAGGGCGGTCAGCAGGACCACGGCGCCGCCGATCCAGGCGACGGTGGTCAGCTGCACGTTGTCGACGACGAGGCCGCCGACGAGGGCGCCGAGGGCGATGGACAGGTTGAAGACCGACACCCACAGCGCGGAGGCCGCCTCCATCGCGTCGGGCGCGTACTTCAGCATCCAGGTCTGCAGGCTGACGGAGACGCCGCCGAAGGCCAGGCCCCACAGGACCAGCAGGGCGATGCCGCCGGCCTGGCTCTCGCCGAGCAGCGGGAACAGCAGCATCGCGGCGGCCAGCGCCACGATGATCACCGTCATGGTGCGGCCCAGGTTCTTCGCGACGGCCGCACCGGCGACGAAGTTGCCGACGATGCCGGCGATGCCGAAGCCCAGCAGCAGGACGCTGATCAGGTCCTCGTCGATGCCGGAGACCTGCTGGAGCATGGGGCTGACGTAGGTGTAAGCGGCCAGGTGGCCGGTGACGATCAGGGCGGTGGCGATGATGCCGGCGCGCACGCCCCGGTTGCCGAACTGGCCGATCAGCTCGCGCACGCTGACGGGCTGGGTGGCGGGCAGCTTCGGCAGCAGCACCAGCAGGGCGACGAGGACGGCGAAGGCGAGCACGCCGAGCGTGGCGAACGCGGTGCGCCAGCCGGCGAGGCCGCCGATCAGGGTGCCGATGGGGACGCCGAGGACGTTGGCGGCGGCGACACCGCCGAAGATGAGCGCGGTGGCCCGGGGCACCGCGGCGGGCTGGACCAGGCGGAAGGCGAGGCCGCCCGCGATGGCCCAGAAGCCGCCGATGGTGATGCCGACGAGCACGCGGGAGGCCAGCAGCACCCCGAAGTTCGGCGCGAGAACGGTGATCAGGTTGGCCGCGGCCATCACCGTCATCAGCCCGACCAGCAGGAAGCGGCGGTCCATCCGCCCGACGACCACCGGGATCAGCGGTGCGGACAGTGCTGCGACCAGGCCGGGCACGGTCACCATCAGGCCGGCGGTGCCCTCGGAGACGCTCAGGGCGGAGCCGACCGAGGTGAGCAGGCCGATCGGCAGCTGCTCGGCGGTGACCAGGGTGAAGATGCCGACCGCGACGGAGACGACGGCGAGCCAGCTCTTGGCCGAGGTGCGCTCCGCGGCCTGCGGCGGCGCACCGGTGTCCGCGGTGTCCGCGGTGTCGGCGGGTGTTTCGAGTGTTGCCATGGAAAGAACCTCATTCGTGTAACCGGGGGCGGGGGTCGCCCTGCGGGGAGGCGTCAGGGCGGCCGCGGGCAGGTCAGGTGCGCGGGACCCAGCCGGACTCGTCCCAGAACCGCAGCTGCCGGGCCTTCGACGTGCCGGTCACCTCGGTGATCCGCTCACCGCCGAGGACCAGCGTGCTCGGCGTGCCGGGGTCGAAGACCGGCCACTCGGGCAGACCGGGCCCGGCGGGCACGCCGTCGCGGGCGAAGGCGGCGACCAGGTCCATGAAGGTCTCGGACACGGTGCGCTCGGCGGGCCCGTCGTGGAACAGGGGAGTCGTCTCCGGTACCGGGTAGGTCGCGGAGATCGCGGCGGTGTCGGCGTACGTGCCGAACAGGAACGGCGAGGTCGCCTCGTGCGGGGTGCCGTGGTGCGGGGCGCGCACGGGATGGGCGAACTCCATCACGTACTGCGGGGACTTCCCGTGCCGGGCGTGCCGCTCGGACAGCCGCACGATCTGGTAGCGGAACAGCGCGTCGCCCCAGACCTCCGTCCACAGCGACAGCGGGTCCTGCGGGAGCCCCTCGGCCTCGGCGGCCTCCCGGTACGCGGCGATGCAGGCGTCCACCAGCTCGTCGGTCACCTTGGCCGCGCCCTTGTCCAGCACGCCGCGCACGGCCTCGCGCAGTTCGGCCGCGTCGGCGGGCGGCGGGGTCGGGGTCGGCTGCGGCGGGCAGGGCCCGGTGTAGAAGGAGCCCTCGGTGCGGGTGTGGATCGCCATCACCGGCACCTCGGGGGTGGGCAGCTCCCAGTCGAAGGCGCTCATCCAGCGGCCGTCGACGACGGGGCCGCGGAACTCGCGGCCGCTGCCGATCCCGCGGTCGCCGGGCAGCCCGCCGAACAGCTCCTCCCAGGCGTACATGAGGTCGGTGGCGGGGACCTCGCGCAGCCCCGGCACCGTCGTGCCGAACCGGCCCGCGAGCAACTCGTAGGCCCGGCGGGCGTCGGCAGGGGTCAGCGAGGTGGACGGGTCCCACACGTGGCAGGTGCTGATCGGGACGATCCGGCGGATGATGCCGCGCAGTTCGGGCAGGAGGGCCAGCTGCCAGGTGCTCGAACCGCCGGCCGAGGTGCCGGCGACGGTGATGTTGCCGGGGTCGCCGCCGAACGCGGCCGCGTTGGCGTGCACCCAGCGCAGCAGCGCCGCCTGGTCCTGCAGGCCCCAGTTGGCGAAGCCGCCGGTCTCCGGGTCGGTGAAGTCCTCGTGGAGGCCGAACCCGAGTGCGGCGAGACGGTAGTTGAAGGTGACGACGACCAGGTCGCCGCGGTCGGCGAGGCGCGCGCCGTCGTAGACGGGCAGGCTGCCGCCGCCGACCATCCAGCCGCCGCCGTGGATGTAGACCAGGACCGGCCGGGCCCCGTCGGCGCCGGTGCCCGGCGTCCAGACATTGGCGTACAGGGAGTCCTCGGAGCTGCCGGGGATGATCGGCTGGAGCGATTCGGGTGCGAAGGCGGTCGCGTCGCGGACCCCGCTCCAGGGGGCGGGCGGGCGCGGCGAGGCGAAGCGCAGCTCCCCGACCGGCGGCTGGGCGTACGGGACGCCCCGGAAGACGGAAAGCCGTCCGGCGCGCTCGCCGGCGACCAGGCCGGCGGTGGTGCGGGCCAGCACGTCCCCGGTCTCCGGTGCAGGGCTGTGGGCGGCGGAAGGTGCCATGGCCGTGAGTTCTCCATCGTCATCGGCGGGCGGGCAGTCACACCGACTCATCAAATGCCGCGTCGGATGACTCTGGACCATCCGATGCTGGTAAACGCGCGAGAGGGCGGCAACAAGCGGTGGGGCACTCTGTCAGGTGCTGCGTTGTCCGTCAGATCGACGGGACGGCTCGGGGTGGCCGTGTATTTTCATTCGGCGTACGCTGCCCGGTTCGAATGGTCAAGGAGAATGCGATGCTGGACGACGCAGAAGTGGCCGGATATCTCGATCGGATAGGCGCGAAGAGGCCCGGAAAAGCCGATCTGGAGGGCCTCGCCCACCTTCAGGAACGGCACGTCCTGTCGGTTCCGTTCGAAAACATCGACTACCACCTCGGCCGGGAGATCCACCTCGGCGAGCAGGCCATCGACAAGATCGTGCGGCAGCGTCGCGGCGGCGGCTGCTACGAGGTCAACTCCGCCTTCGGCGTGCTCCTGGCCTCCCTCGGATACACCGTGGAGATCCTCCCGGGCCGGGTGTACCGGCCGGACGGGCTGGGCCCGGCCATGTGCCACCTGGCGCTGCGCGTGACCCTGGACGGCGAGCCCTGGCTGGTGGACGCCGGCTTCGGCCGCAACAGCCGCCACCCCCTGCGCCTGCACGATTCCGGCCTGCAGAAGGACCCGCACGGCGGCTACCTCGTCGCGCCGGCGGAGGCCGGCGGGTTCGACGTGTCCCTCGACGGCAGGCCGCTCTACCGGGTCGACGACCGGCCGTGCCGTCCCGCCGACTTCGGGCCGACCCTGTGGTGGTGGCGGACCAGCCCGGACTCGCCGTTCCTGCAGGAGCTGTTCTGCTCCCTGCCGCTGGCCGACGGCGGCCGGGTCACGCTGAAGGACAAGCGCCTGGTCAGGATCGAGGGCGGCGAGCGCACGATCGAGAAGCTCGACACGGACGAAGCCCTTCTCGCGGCGTACCGCACCCACTTCCGGATGGAAATCGACGAGCTTCCCGAAGGCGACGGCGCGAACCGGGTCCCGGGGATCCGGCTGACCTGACACGGGCAGTTGACGGACTCGGCCGAATTGCGTGGACCGGCTCCCGCGGACCGGCGCACGATGCGAAGAGTGCGGCGTTACTCCGTACCCGGAAGGAGCATTGTGTCCACCGTTGACCCCCTGCTGGAATTTCCACTCGACACCCAGCCGGACCCCGACGAATTCCTGCGCGCCGCCCTGCGGTGGCATTTCTCCCCGGAAACGGGTGCGCCGTTCTGGCTGGAACGCGCAGGAACTCTCGGGTTCGACCCGCTGACCGACATCGGCGGGTTCGACGACCTGAAGAGGTTCCCCAACCTCGCGAACGAGCTGCGCGACGTGCGGGCCGAGGACCTCATACCCCGCGGCTACGGCGAGCGGCCCGACGTCGTCGGCGTCTACGAGAGCGGCGGCACCACCGGCGCCCCCAAGCGCATCGTCCTGCTCAAGGAGTGGCTGGACCGCCTGCTCGCCTGGAGCAGCGGCCAGCTCGACCGCCACGGCGTCCCGCAGGACGTGAACTGGCTGGTCGTCGCCCCGACCGGCCCGCACATGGTCGGTGACGTGATCAAGCGGCAGACCGCCTTCCGCGGTGGTCTCGCCTTCACCGTCGACCTCGACCCGCGCTGGGTGAAGAAGCTCATCGCCGACGGCAAGACCGCCGAGGCCGGCGCCTACGCCGAGCACATCGTCGACCAGGTGGCGTTCCTGCTCCAGACCCAGGACATCGGCGTCCTGATGTGCACCCCGCCGGTGCTGGAGCGCCTCGCGCGCCGCCCCGACCTGGCCAAGCTCATCGACGACAAGGTCAATGCGATCAACTGGGTCGGCACCCAGATGGACGCCGACACCCGGTACCTGTACCGCACCGAGGTCTTCCCGAAGGCCCACCTGTACAGCGGCTACGGCTCGACGATGATCCTCGGCAACGCCAGCGAGCGCCCCGGCCTGACCGACGACGACCCGTGCGTCTACGACCCGTTCGCCCCGCACATGGTCTTCGACGTCGTCGACCCCGAGACCCGCGGGACCGTCGCGTACGGCGAGCGCGGCCAGGTCGTCATGCACCACATCAGCAAGAGCCTGTTCATGCCGAACAACCTGGAGCGCGACTACGCGACCCGCGTGCCGGCCCCCGAGGGCGTCTGGCAGATCGGCGACTCCGTCGCGGACATCGCCCCCGTTCAGGAGTTCGACAACGAGACCGTCATCGAAGGGGTCTATTAATGAACGCCGGCCTGATCACGCTGGACGCGCTCGGGCCCGCCGGACCCTTCCGCGCGCGCAAGCGCATGACCGTCACCGACGTGACGGGTGCTCCGGTCGCCGAACTCAGCCTGGTGCCCAAGCTGTTCGTGACCCGCGCGATGGACGCCCTGCGCAAGGCCCGCACGATGCCGGCCGCCGAGCGGACCGCCGCGCTGGCCCGGGCGGGGCGCATCTTCGCCGAGGAGACCATCGACGGCCTCACGTTCGCCGAGTACGAGCGCACCGTCGCACGCGTCTCCGGGGTCCCGATCGGCGTCGTGCAGGCGGCGACCGCCGCCATCATCGAGGCCACCGAGGTGGCGCCGGTCGCCGCCTACCAGGCCCGGCCGACCGGTGCCGTGGACGACTGGCGGGCCGAGGAGACCCGGCGCGGCAGCGCCGTGTGGACCCGCAAGGGCGACGTCTTCGCGGTGCACGCCGCCGGCAACCACCCCGGCCCGCACTCGCTGTGGGTCGAGGCCCTCGCGATGGGCTACCGGGTGGCCGTACGCCCCTCGCGGCGCGAACCGTTCACCCCGCACCGCCTGATCTCCGCCCTGCGGGCCGCGGGCTTCGGCAACGACCAGGTCGTGTTGCTGCCCACGGACTACGAGGCGGCGGACGAGATCCTGCGCAGCGCCGACTACGGGCTGGTGTACGGCGGTGACGAGGTCGTCCGCAAGTACGCGGGCACCCGGGTGCTGCCGCAGGGCCCGGGCCGCTCGAAGATGCTGGTCCCGGCCGGCGTCGACTGGCGCGACCACCTCGACGTCATCATGGACTCCATCAGCCACCAGGGCGGCGTGGCCTGCATCAACGCCACCACCGTGCTGATCGACGGGGACCCGGCGCCGCTCGCGCAGGCCATCGCCGAGCGGCTGGCGGAGATCCCGAGCCTGCCGCCGGAGGACGAGAAGGCGGTCCTGGCGGTGCAGCCGGTGGAGGGCGCCCGCAAGCTGGAGAAGTTCCTGCTCGCCCGGGCCGCGGGGACCACCGCGCACCTCGGCGGTGACGGCATCGTGGAGGAGCTCGGCGACGGCAGCGCCGTGCTGCGCCCCGCGGTGCACCAGCTCGACCGGCCGGACGCCGACCAGGCCGGCATCGAACTGCCCTTCCCCTGCGTGTGGGTGGCCCCGTGGACGCCCGCGGACGGGATCGGCCCGCTGCGCAACTCGCTGGTGCTGACCGCGTTCACGCAGGACGAGGAGCTCATCGACGAGCTGCTCCAGGAGCCCACCATCAGCAACCTCTACCTGGGCGACCACCCGACGTACTGGATCCGCCCGGGCGTTCCGCACGACAGCTACCTCGGCGAGTTCCTGATGCGGACCAAGACCGTCATCCGCGACTGAGACAGCCCGTGAAGCACCCGTGAGTCCGGGCCGCCGTGCCCGTGCGCCCGCGCAGCAGGGCGTCCACGCACCAAGGGCCTGCGGTGGCCCGGACTCGCGCACTCCGCCCGCGCCACCCACCTCCCGAGAAGGAGCTAGTTGTCATGACCATGAATGGAACGGAGGGTTCCAGACCTGTGAGGCTGCCCAGACTCGACTCGCTGACCGGTCTCCGCTTCCCCGCGGCCCTCCTGGTCTTCCTCTACCACGCCTCCCTCGGAGTGCCGTGGATCCGGCTCTTCGAAAGCGACACCGCGAACGACCAGTTCGCCAAGTACGTCTCGCAGGCCGGCGCCCTCGGCGTGACGTTCTTCTTCGTGCTCAGCGGCTTCGTCCTGACCTGGTCGGCCCGCGAGAAGGACACCTTCCGCGCGTTCTGGCGCCGCCGCTTCGTCAAGATCTACCCGAACTACGTGGTCACCTGGGCGCTCGCCCTCGTCACGTTCGCGGCGGTCATGACCGAGCCCTGGCAGGCCGTGGTCAACCTGTTCATGCTCCAAGTGTGGGTGCCCGACTTCGCGACCAACTTCAGCGTGGACCCGCCCAGCTGGTCCCTCGGCGCCGAGGCGATCTTCTACCTCGCCTTCCCGCTGCTCATCCTGTTCATCAGGAAGATCGACCCGGCGAAGCTGAAGTACTGGATCGCGGGCGTCATGGTCGCCGTCTTCCTCACCCCGACGCTGACCTACGCGGTGATACCCGGCGGCGGCATGCAGATGCCCGGCGCCGACGGCACCTCCACCGTGCAGTACTGGTTCGCGTACGTCCTGCCGCCCGTGCGCCTGCTCGACTTCGCGCTCGGCATCCTGGTCGCCCGCGCCGTGATGACCGGCCGCTGGCGCAACATCGGCATGACCGCGTCGGCCGTCCTGCTCGCCGCCAGCTACGCGCTCGCCCTGAACGTGGAGCACCTCTACGCCCAGCGCGCCGTCACCCTCATCCCGATCGTCCTGATGATCGCCGCCTTCGCCATGCGCGACGCCGAGAGCAAGCCGACGCCGTTCAACGGCCGGTTCATGGTCTGGCTCGGCGAGATCTCCTTCGCCTTCTACCTGGTCCACTACATCGTCCTGGCCTACTCCAGGAAGCTGCTGGGCGAGGAGCTGTTCTCCACCCCGGTCGGCATCGCCCTGATCGCCGCGCAGGCCGTCGTCAGCGTGCTGTTGTCCTGGGCCCTGTACGCCTGGGTGGAGGCGCCCCTCACCCGCCGCTTCTCCACCTCCCGCAAGGCCAAGGCCGCCAAGGCCGCCGCCGCAGCCGCGGCCGCCGCCGGCGGCTCCACCGGGTCGGAGGACCGCAAGGTCGCCGAAACCGTCTGACGACACCCCGCACGACCCCGCCGCCCCACCGGCAGGCTCCGCCCCACCGGCCACCACGCCGCCCCACCGGAGCCCACCCCGCCCCACCGGAGCCCCACGCCGCCCCGGCCGGAATTCAGGACCGGCCGCCCGCCTCGCCGCCGCCCTTCGGGTCCCGCCGAACCCGAAGGGCGCCGTCGCGCCGCACCCCGGGCAGGCCTCACGAGCGACCTGTCCCAAGAAGCCCGTCCGACCCTTGCGGCCAACGGTGGTACCGCGGGTACCGTAGATACCATGGCCGATTCCTCCAAGGCGATGAACCTGCGGTTCCGTGATCCCAAGCAGCGTGAGGCCATCGCGGCAGCCGCGAGACAGGCCGGCGTCAGCATGCAGGAGTACGTACTCTCCGCCGCATACGAACGGGCGACCGCCGTCGAGGCACGCTTCCTGACCGGATTCAAGGAATCCATGGCCCGCAGCGGCGAGGCGTTCGCGGCCGAGGCCGGCGCGCTCGACCCCACCCCCGAGCAGCGGGCCGCAGAGGCTGCCGCACATGCGGACCTGGAGACCACCGGACAGGACCACGCAGCGTGACCCAGCCAGGACCACAGCACGCCGTCGACGTGTCGTTCCTTCTGCACGCCGCCGAACTGCTCCCCCACGATCCCCAGGTCGACGACCTCGGCCCCCTGTACGCTGCCGTCGCCCGCGTGAACGCCCGGGCCATGGAGCAGGACGTCTGCGGCTCCCTGTACCTGAAGGCGGCCGCCCTGCTGGAGACGCTGGCCCGGATGCCGTGCCTGGAACACTCCAACGACGCGTTCGCCTGGCACTCCTGCGAGGCGTACCTGGCCCTGAACGGCCGCGCGCTCGAGTACCCGCCCAAGGAGGCCGTCGCCTTGGTACGGGACTCCGCATCCCGACAGGCCGGGATCTTCCAGGTGGCCCGTCAGCTGCGCGCCTGGTCGACCCCCGACACGCGCTGACGGCGCCACCGGGTGTTGCGCCTTCGACGCGGGCGTGCACGAATTGCCCAGCCGATCTCCGTTCGGTCCCGGGGCGGGGGCGGGGGGGGGCGCGCGCCCCCCCCGCGGGGGGGCGGGGGGGGGGGGCCCCCCGCGGGGGGGGGGGGGGGCGCGGGCTCGCGAGGCGGGGGGCGGG
>NZ_JBHXTC010000072.1:12232-35959 GCF_042677605.1 Streptomyces sp. NPDC127106
CCCCGCGCGGCCCGCCCCCCGGGGTTGGGCCAAGTCCCCGGGGCGGTCCCCATAACCCCCCCCCAAAAGCCGTTGGGGCCCGGCCCCCCCGGGCCCCCCCCCCCCCCGGGGGGGGCGGCGGCGTGTTCAGTCCAGCGGGATGGCCTGGTGGGCGGCGACGATCTCGTCGATCCGGCGTGCGAGGTCGAAGTCGGCGGCGGTCAGCCGATGGCCGGCGTCGTGCGTCGTGATCGCTGCCCGCAGGTGGTCGATCCGGAGGTCGAGGTCCGCGTGGTGCTGGATCCGCCGGGACCTGTCGGCGATCGTGACGATCGCGGCCACCGCGGCGTGATAGCGGATCGCGTAGGTGCGGGTGATCTCATTGCCCTCCCGCTTCCATCCTGGCAGGCCCGACAGCTCCCGTTCGATCGCTTCGTCGGACAGCGGCTGCGGTACACCCATGTCAGCTCCCCTCGGTCACGGGTGCCAGCACCTCGGCGAGGTGCCGGCCTTCCGGCGCATCCTGCCATGGGGTCATGACCCGCTTTAGAGAAAGCAGTTCACGGATCAGGCGCGCGGAACGGGTCTCGACGGCGATGGCTGAAGCCTCCCGCGCAATATCGACAGCGTGGTCCGGTTTCCGGGCCGAGGCAGCGGCTGCGGCGTACCGCGCGAGGTAGACGCCGCGATCCCGCCGGGCGGTCGCCGGCACACCGGCAACGAGCTGGGTCCAGAGGCTGTCAGCCTCGTTGCCGAGGCCGAGACGGCCGTAGCAGGTGGCGCGCTGCACCTCCAGGTAGCCCGGCGTTCGTCGACATGCGTTGCCCCAGGGGAGATGGTCGTCAACTTTGGCGAGCAGTCCGCTGGCGGCATCGATGAGCTGATCCACGGCGTGCCGGTCGCCGGTGAGGCTGGCGCCGTGGGCCTGCTGCTGCATGGCCATGATCCGTACTTTGGGGACGAGCCGGTCGGAGTCTGCGAGGGCGGCCTCGCACAGATCGATGACCCCGAGCCCGTCACCGAGGTCCGTGCGGACTTGGGCCAGGTTGACGAGGCTGTAGCCGATCAGCTGCGGGTCTCGGGAGCGAGCCGCGATCTCCTGCGTCACGCCCCGCCAGAAGGCGGCGGCCGCGAGATCGCCAGCGTCCTGGTAGAGCCAGCCGACGAGCGCCGCATAGGCGGCCCCGGTGCTGAGCAGCCCCCGGCGGGTCTCTCCGCTCGCGGACCGGACCAGCTTGTCGATCAGCTGGTACTGGGCGGATACGGTGCCGATCAGGTCGTGCGGGCCGAGGAACATGTCCGCGCGGTAGTGCCCCTCCAACTGCTCCTGGAAATAGCCGATCAGGGCGGGATCGACGTACTGGGAGGCGGCCGGACCGGGCATGAGCGCGGCCGCTGTGACGGAGACGAACGTCCTGCGCTTCACGTCTTCCTCTCGGTCACGCTCGGGGCGCATCCATCCACGGGGAACCGTAAACCCGAGGTCTTCCGGCCACCGTCCGAGCGCCTCGTGCAGCACGATCGCGGTCTCCTCCGGAGGCCACCCGGGCCGCGCGCCCTCCCATCGGCGCCATGTCTGGGCACTGACGGTGAAGTGTGCGTCAGCGAGGAGCCGTTGACCGTGCTGGGTGAGTTGCGAGGCGGCGGTTTCCATGGTGCGCCAGCCGACCCGGAGCCGGGCTGCCCTCAACGCATCGTTGCGGTGGCTCATGTGCCCAGTCTGAGGTGCCGTCGCGGCCGTATCCAGCGATGGCCGCAACGTGGCCATGCGTGGCCACGCGATGGCCTATCCGCCTGTCAACGTGCTTGCCCATCATCTACCCCAGCACACCCGGTGACGACGGTAGGGAGCACACGGTATGGGCATTGACCAGGCGGAGCTGGATGCGGGGGCGCGGTTGATCGCGCGGGCGCTCGTGCCGTTCGAGCAGAAGCCCGCTGACGGCGAGATCGCCGGGATCGCGGTCGATCTGCAGGTGTACGGGGACCTGTGGTTCCCCGAGGCCGCCGCCCTCGGCAGTGCGGATACGGTGCGGGTGCTGGACGAGTGGAACGCCCTCCTGCGTGAGGGTCCGGCCGATTCCCCGTTCGGCCGGTGGACCCATGCGCGCGCGATGGCCCGCGTTCTCCGCCGGCTGCACGCGCTGCTGTCCCGGGTCGTGGCGGCGTGAGTGCCAGCCGTGTCTGCGTGCGCTGTCAGTGCGCGATCCGCATCGCGGGGTACGTGACGATCGTCCCGTACTCGGCGTCGGGCGCCCGGCCCGATCTGTACGTCCACGGGTACGGCGACTCCGAGTGCGGCGCCGGCGCGGGTCAGGACGCCGGGGACAGGAGGCGGTGGGCTGCTGTGGGGGCGGGGCGGCCCACGAAGGGGAGGAGGTCGGCGTAAGCCTGGGCGTCGCCCACCAGGATGCCGCCCAGGAGGGTGCGGCCGTCGGCGTCGAGGACGAGCTTCGCGTACGTGCCCTGCACCTCGTCCAGGCGGCTCAGTTCGAGGGAGCCCGCCGTGCCGGCGTGGGCGTCGCCGAAGCTCGCCACGTCCACGCCGAGCAGCTTCAGCTTCGTTGACATGTCCGCCTGCTCGAAGGGGTTCGCGGGCAGGTCGAGGAGCTGGCGGGCCACTGACTCGGCCATCCGGTAGCCGGGGGTTGCCAGGCCGTAGCAGCGGCCCGACACGGCAGCGCACTCGCCGATCGCCCAGATGCGGCTGTCCTCCGTGCGGCACAGGTCGTCCACCAGGAAGCCGCCGCGCCCGCCCGTGGCCAGGCCGGCCGGGGCGGCCAGTTCGTCCCGGGGGCGGACTCCCGCCGAGAAGACGACCACGGACGCTTCGAGGGTGGTGCCGTCCGCCAGGGTCACTGCTGCGGCCCGGCCGTCCGGGCCTGGCCGGACCGCCGCGGTCGCCACCCCGCAGTGGGCGTGCAGGCCGCGCTCCGCCACCCGCTGCCCGAGGACTCCGCCGCCGGCCGCGTCCACCTGGAGCGGCATCAGCCGCGGGGCGAGTTCCACCACGTGCGGCTCCATGCCGAGCAGTCGGAGGGCGTTGGCCGCCTCCAGGCCGAGGAGGCCGCCGCCTATGACCACGCCGGGGCGGCCCGGTACGGCTGCCGCGCGGATCGCGTCGAGGTCGGTGAGGGTGCGGTAGGAGAAGCATCCGGGCAGGTCGTGGCCTGGTACGGGAGGGATGAAGGGCTTGGAGCCGGTGGCCAGCACCAGGGCGTCGTAGCCGATCGTGGCTCCGGTGGTGGTGGTCACCGTATGGGCCGTGCGGTCGATCGAGGCGACGGCCGTGGCGAGCCGCAGCTCGACTCGTGGGTCCGTCGCGAGGCCGGGTGCGGGCAGTGTGAGGTCCGCCGCGCTGCGGGCGTCCAGGTATGAGGAGAGCGCGACCCGGTCGTACGCAGGACGGGGTTCTTCGGCGAGGACCACTACCCGCCAGGACCCGGCCCGGTCCAGGGCGCGCAGTTCCTCCACGAGGCGGTGGCCGGCCATGCCGTGGCCGGCGAGGACGAGGGTGCGGGGGGTGTGGCTCATGACGGGGTGCTCCCGGTTCGGACCAGGCCGCACAGGGAGCGCACGGCGCTCGTGCAGCCGCCGCAGCCGGTGGTGGCGCGGGTCGCCGCGGCGACCTCCTCCACGTCGGCGGCGCCGGCCCGGCAGGCCTCGGTGATGGCGTGCTTGGTGACGTTGTTGCAGCGGCATACGACGGCGTCGTCGGGCAGCTCGTCCGCGCCGGGCTCGGCCGGCGGGAGGCCGAGCAGGAACTCCAGCCGCCCGGCGGCCGGCACGGGCAGGCCGCGCTCGTACAGCCGGCTCACGGCGGCGATGGCCCGCGGCAGGCCGAGCAGGACCGCGCCGGTGATGCGCTGGTCGTGCAGGGTGAGGCGGGCGTAGCGCCCGCGGGCCGGGTCGGTGAAGGTGATCACCTCGGCGCCGCCGGGAGCCGAGTCGTCCGCCGGGTCGGCCGCCGGGGCCGGGTCCCCGCCCAGCCGGACCAGGTCGGTGCCGGGCAGCCGCAGCCGGGTGATCCGGCGGGTGCCGCGGTGTTCCGGGCCGGTGCCGGTCATCTGCCGGGCCAGCGACTCGGCCTGCTCCCAGGCGGGTTCGAGGTGTCCGGCGGTGTCCCCGGGGTGCTCCGCGCAGTCGCCGATGGCGTGGACGTGCGGGTCGTCGGTGCGTAGCCGGCCGTCGACGACGATCCCGGAGCGGACGGTGAGCCCGGCCCGGCGGGCGAGTTCCGCCTCGGGCACGGCCCCGGTGCACAGCAGCAGGGTGTCCGCGGCCAGCACGCTGCCGTCGTCCAGGGTGAGCTTGCCGGTGCAGTACCCGGTGGCGCGGCGGCCGGTGTGGAGCTCCACGCCCAGTTCGGCCAGGTGGCGGCCGAGGAGTGCGCCGGCGGTGGCGTCGACGTGCCGGTGCAGGGGGTGCGGCCCGCGGTGGACGAGGGCCACCTCGTGCCCGGCCCGGCGCAGGGCGGCGGCCGCTTCGACGCCGAGCAGCCCGCCGCCCAGGACGACGGTGCGGCGCGCGTCGGGCGCGGCCCGCCGAACCTGTTCGGCGTCGGCCAGGGTGCGCAGGGCGAGGACGCCTTCGGCGCCGCCGGGCCGGGGCAGTCCCGGGATCCGGGGGACGCGGGGGCGGGAGCCGGTGGCCAGGACCAGCGTGTCGTAGGGGTGGACTGAGCCGTCGTCGGTGTACGCGAGGCGCCGCCGGCGGTCGATGCGGGTCACGGTGACCCCGGTGCGCATCCGGACGCCTTCGGGGAGTTCGGGCAGGGCGAGGGCGGCGGCGGGCAGCGTGCCGTCCAGCACGGAGCCCAGGAGGACCCGGTGGTAGGGGGCCCGCGGTTCGGCACCGAGTACGGTCACCCCGCCGCGGTGGCCGTGGTGGTGCAGCCGCTCCGCGAACCGGTGGGCGGCGCTGCCGCCGCCGACGACCAGCACCTCGCCCGCGCTCACAGCCCGGCTCCGGCGTCTTCGGGGGCGGTGGCGCGGGCGGGCCCGACCCGGACCGCGCACACCTTGAACTCGGGCATCCGGCTGCGCGGGTCGAGGGCCGCCGAGGTGATCAGGTTGGCGCGCCCGGCCCCGGCGAAGTGGAACGGCAGGAACACCGTGTCCGTGCGCAGCGTGGGGACGAGCCGGACCCGGGCGGTCGTGCTGCCGCGGGCCGAGGCGACCTCGGCGGCGGCGCCCTCGGCCAGCCCGAGCCGGGCGGCGGTGTCGGGGTGGATCTCGACGAAGGACTCGGGGGCGGCGGCCGCGAGCTCGGGGACCCGGCGGGTCTGGGCGCCCGACTGGTACTGGGCGAGGACCCGGCCGGTCGTGGCGTACAGCGGGTAGTCGGTATCGGGGGTTTCGGCGGCGTCGCGGTGCTCGACCTCGGCGAACCGGGCGAGGCCGTCGGGGTGGGCGAAGGAGTCGAGGAACAGCCGCGGCGTGCCGGGGTGCGGGGCGGTGCCGTCGGGGGTGGCCGGGCAGGGCCAGTGCAGGGCTTCGCCGGCGTCGAGCCGTTCGTAGCTGATGCCGGAGTAGTCGGCGGGCCCGCCGCGGGAGGCCCGGCGCAGCTCGTCGAAGACCTCCCGGGGTGCGGCGGGGAAGCGGTCCGGGTCCTGGCCGAGCCGGACGGCGAGTCCGCGGAGCACCTCCAGGTCGCTGCGGGCCTCACCGGGCGGGGTGAGCAGCCGGCGGCGGCGCAGGACGCGGCCTTCGAGGCTGGTCATGGTGCCCTCTTCCTCCGCCCACTGGGTGACGGGGAGGACGACGTCGGCCATCTCGGCGGTGTCGGACGGTACGAAGTCGGCGACGACGAGCAGGTCGAGCGAGGCCAGCCGGTCGGCGATGCGGGCCGCGCGGGGCGCGGAGACCACCGGGTTGGAGCCGAAGACGAGCAGGGCGCGCGGCCCGCCGTCGGTGCCGAGGGCGTCGAGGAGTTCGTAGGCGCTGCGACCGGGGCCGGGCAGGCTGTCCGGGTCCACGCCCCACACGGCGGCGACGTGGGCGCGGGCGGCGGGGTCGGTGAGCATCCGGTAGCCGGGCAGCTGGTCGGCCTTCTGGCCGTGTTCGCGGCCGCCCTGGCCGTTGCCCTGGCCGGTGAGGCAGCCGTAGCCGCTGCCCTCGCGGCCGGGCAGGCCGAGGGTGAGGGCGAGGTTGATGAACGCGGCGACGGTGTCGGTGCCCTTGCTGTGCTGTTCGGCGCCGCGCCCGGTCAGGACGTACGCCCGCTCGGCGTCGGCCAGCAGGGCGACCGCCTCGCGCATCTCGGCGACGGGGACGCCGGTGACGCGCTCGACCCGCTCGGGCCACCAGGCGGCGGCCCGCCGCCAGGCGGCCTCGAAGCCGGTGGTGCGCTTGTCGAGGTACTCCTGGTCGGTGTGGCCTTCGGTGACGGCGAGGTGGAGGAGGCCGAGGGCGAGTGCGAGGTCGGTGCCGGGGGTGGGCTGGAGGTGCAGGGCGGCCGTCTCGGCGGTGGGGGTGCGGCGCGGGTCGATGACGATCAGCCGCGCGTGGTTCAGGTGGCGCATCAGCGGCGGCATCGTCTCGGCCGGGTTGGCGCCGGCGAGGAGGACGACGTCGGCGGAGGCGAGGTCGGTGACGGGGAAGGGCAGGCCGCGGTCGAGGCCGAAGGCGGCGGAACCGGCGGCGGCCGCCGAGGACATGCAGAACCGGCCGTTGTAGTCGATCTGGCTGGTGCCGAGGGCGACGCGGGCGAACTTGCCGAGCTGGTAGGCCTTTTCGTTGGTGAGCCCGCCGCCGCCGAACACGCCGACCGCGTCGGGGCCGTGCTCGTCGCGGATCGTCCGCAGCCGGCCGGCGACGAGGTCGAGGGCGGTGTCCCAGTCGGTGGGGGCGAGTGCGCCGTCGGCGCCGCGGACGAGGGGGCGGGTGATGCGGCCGGGGGTGTCGAGGAGGGCGGGGGCGGTCCAGCCCTTCTGGCAGAGGCCGCCCCGGTTGACGGGGAAGGCGGGGTCGGGTCGGACGGTGGTGCGGCCGGCGGAGTGTCCGGTGGTGCGGCCGGTGTCGTGGGTGAGCCGGGTGCCGCACTGGAGGGCGCAGTAGGGGCAGTGGGTGGCGGTCTCGGACGCAGGGGCGGCGGTCTCAGACACGGGTGGCCTCCGCTCGGGCCGGTCCGGCGGCCGCGGCGGCCGGCTTCGCGGTGCCGCCCGGGGGCCCGGCCGCGGGGGTGCGGCGCAGGTAGACCGCCCAGGTGACCAGGACGCAGACCACGTAGAAGCCGAGGAAGGCGAGGAAGGCCGGCTCGCCGGAGGGCGTCGGCCCGCTGTAGGCGCTGCGGAAGACCAGGTTGACGCCGACGCCGCCCAGGGCGCCGACCGCACCGGCGATGCCGATGACCGCGCCGGAGAGCCGGCGGGCCCGGGCGAAGGCGGCCTCCGCGTCGTGGCCGGAGGTGACCTGCTCCTGGGCCTGCCGGGCGAAGACGGCCGGGATCAGCTTGTAGGTGGAGCCGTTGCCGATGCCGGTGAGGACGAACAGGGCGGTGAACCCGCCGATGAAGAGCCCGTACGAGCCGTTCGCGGAGGCCGCCAGGAGGACGCCGGTGCCGGCGGCCATCGCCAGGAAGGTGAGCAGGGTGACCCGGGCGCCCCCCCACCGGTCGGAGAGGAGCCCGCCGACGGGCCGGAAGAGGGAGCCGAGCAGCGGGCCGAGGAAGGTGTAGGAGGCGGACTGGAGGGGGGTGGCGCCGAACTGGCTCTGCAGGACGAGGCCGAAGGCGAAGCCGTAGCCGATGAAGGAGCCGAAGGTGCCGACGTAGAGGAAGGAGATCCACCAGGTGTGCGGGTCGCGGGCGGCTTCGCGCTGGGCGCCGGGGGCGCTGCGGACGGCCGTGAAGTTGTCCATCCTCCAGGCGGCGAGGAGCGAGGCCAGCACGATCAGCGGGATGTAGACGGCGATGACGTACGCGGGGTGGGTGCTGCCGGCGGTGGCGATGACGAGGAGGCCGATCAGCTGGATGGCGGCGACGCCGAGGTTGCCGCCGCCCGCGTTGATCCCGAGGGCCCAGCCCTGTTGGCGCTGCGGGAAGAGGGCGGTGATGTTGGTCATCGAGGAGGCGAAGTTGCCGCCGCCGACTCCGCCGGCAGCCCCGATCAGCAGGAACACCCACAGGGGGGTGCCGGGTTGCCGGATGAAGTACAAGGCGGCCAGGGTGGGGACGAGCAGGACGGCCGAGGCGAAGACGGTCCAGTTGCGGCCGCCGAAGCGGGTGACCGCGTGACTGTAGGGCAGCCGTAAGGCGGCTCCCACGAGGGTGGGCACGACCACGAGGAGGAACTTCTCGGCGGGGGTGAATCCCAGGCCGATCGCGGGCGACATGAAGAGCACGAGGACGGACCACATGCTCCACACCGAGAAGCCGATGTGCTCGGAGAGGACCGAGAGGATCAGGTTGCGGCGGGCGATCCGCTTCCCGGTCCGCTGCCAGAACTCCTCGTTCTCGGGGTCCCAGTCCTCGATCCAGCGTCCGGCTGCGGGACGTGCGGGCGGCGTCATGGCTCCTCGGCTTTCTGCTCGGCGACTCGAACTGACACGTTGAACTATACCGTTCAGTTCAGTTCGAACTCAAGCGTCAGTTCGACCGCTTCAACGCCCGGTCCACCAGGGCCCCCGCACCCCCCGTGTACCCCGCCGGATCACACAGCGCGGCCCATTCCGCACCGCTCCGCCGCCCTTGGAGCACCGGCTCCCCGGCGAGCAGCTCGTGCAGCGGCCGGCCGCGCTCCTCCGCCGCGGCGGAGACCCGGGTCAACAGCTGCTTGGCCGCCGCCTTGCCCAGCTCCGGCGCCAGCACCGCCGCGATCCGCTCGGACACCACCTGGCTGCCCGTCATCATCAGGTTGTCACGCATCCGTTCGGGCCGGGCCGTCAGGCCCTCGGCGAGCTCGACCGCGGTGTGGGCGGCGCCGCCGACCAGCCGCAGGGCCTCGCGCAGCAGCTGCCACTCGGCGTGCCAGGCGCCGGCGGAACGCTCGTCCTCCGAGACCAGGCACTGCACCAGCCCCGTCGCCAGGACCGGCACCTGGAGCGCGGCGCTGCGCAGCAGCGTGCTCAGCACCGGGTTGCGCTTGTGCGGCATGGCCGAGGAGCTGCCGCGGCCGGCCACGGCCGGCTCGGCGACCTCGCCGACCTCCGTGCGGGACAGGTTCTGCACGTCGACGGCGATCTTGCCCAGGGCCCCGGCGGTGAAGGCGAGGGCCGCCGCGAGGTCCGCGACCGGGGTCCGTAGGACGTGCCAGGGCAGGGCGGGGCGGGCGAGCCCCGTCTCGGCGGCGTACGCCTCGCCGAGCCGGTCCAGGTACGCGCCGGGGTCCTGCTCCCCCGCGCCGTCGATCCGGGCGTACTCCAGGTACCCGGCGAGGGTTCCGGCGGCTCCGCCCAGGGACACCGGCAGGCCGCCGTCGGCGATCCGGGCCAGGCGCTCGTCCGCGTCCAGGACCAGCTGCCGCCAGCCCGCCGCCTTCAGGCCGAAGGTGGTGGGCACCGCTTGCAGGGCGAGGGTGCGGCCGGCCATCGCCGTGTCCCGGTGCTCGCCGGCCAGCCGGGCCAGCGCGGCGGCGGTACGGCCCAGGTCCGCGCGGATCAGGCGCAGCGTCCGGGCGGCCACCAGCATGGCGCCGGTGTCCAGGATGTCCTGGCTGGTGGAGCCGCGGTGCACGTACTCGGCGGCCTGCGCGTCCTCGGCGGCGACCACCCGGGTCAGCGCCTGCACCAGCCCGACCACCGGGTTCGCGGTCTCCCGGGCGGCCAGGGCGAGTTCCCGCAGGTCCAGGTTGCCGGCCCGGGCCGCCCGGGTGATGGTGTCGGCGGCCGCCTCCGGGAGGGTGCCGAGCCCGGCCTGGGCGCGGGCCAGGGCGGCCTCGGCGTCGAGCATGGCCTGGAGCCAGGCGAGATCGCAGACGGCCTCTTCCGCGGGGGTTCCGGCGCGCACCGGGGACAGCAGCCCCGCGTCGGTGAGCGCGTCCTGGGTGCCGCCGCCAGCGGCTCCGGTGCTCATACCAGGACGCCGGTCAGGTCGGTCTCGGAGGGCAGGGAGACCCCGGCCGGGACGGCGGAGGCGGGCGGCAGGGCCAGCACCGAGCGGGCGATGGAGTCGGAGTCGCCGAGGGTGACCGAGTCGACGCCCGGGCGGATGCCGGCCGCGGTGACCCAGTGCACGGACTCGGTGGGCACCCCGTACGCGAACCGGCGCGGGTGGGCGCGGCCGCGGGCGTCGAGGAGCCGGTACGGGCGCTCGGTGACCGCGAGGCCGCCGGACTCGTAGCCGGTGCCGTCGGGGCCGGAGATCCGGTACGTGGTGCACTGCTCGGTGTCGAGGAGGTGGCGCAGCAGCGGGTCGTCGGTGCGGCGCAGGTCGGGCTCGGGCAGCCGGGCCTCGATGAGCACGGTGGAGCGGACCGCGGGGCCGGGGACGCTGCGGGACTGGGCGATGAAGGTGGCGTCGTCGCCGGCGGCCGTGTCGACGCGGATCTCGGTTCCGGGACCGGTCAGGACGAGCACCCCGGCGTCGATCAGGGCGATCATCTCCTCGATCCGGGAGGCCGGCGGGCCGATGGAGAGGAAGGCGTTGAGCGGGGTGTACCAGCCTTCGAGGTCGTCGCGGTGCGAGTCGCCGGTCAGGCCGCCGTGGTCGACGGCGAGGCGGATCTCGTTGCGCAGGTCGCGCAGGACGTCGAGGGCCGCCTTGAGGGGGCCGCTGAGGTTGCCGGCGCGGGCTTCGCGGACGTCGGCGGCCAGGTAGTCGACGAGCCAGGCCCGGAACTCCTCGCGGCTGGTGAACTCGCGGTCGCCGTAGGGGCGGGAGAGCTTCTCCCAGTTCCAGCGCTCGTCCGCGGCGATGCCGTACACGTCCAGGAGGGAGGACCGGTCGTCCTCGTCCTCCAGCGACAGGAAGCGGGCGGTGAAGCCCTCGCGCTCGTCGCCGCGGCCGCGGGCCTGGAGCAGGGCGCCGTAGTAGACGCTCTCCGTCTCGCGGGAGATCAGCGGCCACAGGTCCGCGGTGAAGTCGATGCCCTCGCCGTCCCCGGAGCGGCTGCGCAGCTCCTCGATCCGGGCGGGGGTGAGCAGGCGCGGCAGGTACCGGCCGTAGGCGCCCTTCTCGTTCTCGCCGCGGGCGTGGTACGGGATGCCGCGGCGCGAACTGGCGTACAGCACCGGCTCGTTGCCGGAGGCGCGGTAGACGAGGCGGCCGTCGTCCCCGCGGACGAACTGCCCGCCGCGGCCTGCGGTGAAGAGGGCCATGTGGTCGAAGAAGTTCAGGCCGAGGCCGCGCAGCAGGACGTTCTGGCCGGGCTTGACGGCGTTCAGGTCGAGGTCGGCGGGGTTGGCGGGGGTGATGTACGTGAGGTGGTGGATGCGGGCGAGGCTCGCGGTCTTGGCCTCGCGGGGGGTCAGCCGGGCCGGTACGTGGCCCTGCGCCATCACGATGGCGTCGAGGTCGTTGAGCCGGGTGCCGTTCTCCAGGCGGACGCCCTGCCGGCCTCCGGTGGTGCCGTCGGTGTCGGCCATGGCCACGGCCCGGGAGCGGTGGACCTCGACGGTGACGTGGGCGGGGGCGAGGGCGACGACCCGCTCGAAGGTGGCGCGCAGGTAGCTGCCGTAGAAGGCGCGGGTGGGGTAGGTGTTCGGGCCGAGGCGGCGGGCCTCGGCGACCGCGGCCGCCTCGCCCTCGCCGGACGCGGCGAGGCCTTGCGCCCACTCGTACAGGCTGGGGCCGGGCTCGATCGGGCCCTCGGTCAGGACGCTGTCGTCGGTGTAGATGGTGATCTGGGAGGCGACCGTGTTCATCAGCAGGTGCTGGGACTGGTCGGGCCGCCAGACCTGGCCGGCGCCGGGCGCCGAGGGGTCGACCACGTGGACGGTGACCGTGTCGTGCGAGGGGGTGCTGCGCTCGTTGGCGCACAGGCGCTCCAGGACGGAGAGGCCACGGGGGCCGGCTCCGATGATGGCCACCTGGAGGCGGTCGCGGTGGGTGCTCATCACTTCTCTCCGTTCGGGGCGGTCGCGGCGGTCGCGGTGGTCTGGGCGATCAGGGAGGCAGGGGCGGTCTGGGCGGTCGGGGCGTCCGGTGCGGGGACGCGGAAGCCGTGCATCCAGGCGACGTAGTCGTGGAGTTCGTCGCGGGAGAAGGAGCGCAGGACGGCGTTGCGGTCGGTGGCGGCGGCGCCGGAGGTGTGCCAGAGCTTGATGCTCTCCCGGGCCAGGAGCTGGATCCGGCCGGTGCGCTCGTGCCGCTCGGCGTTGAACTTCTCGAAGCGCTGCGGGAACTCGTCGGCGTCGCAGTCGAGGAGGTCGCCGAGGGTGACCGCGTCCTCCAGGCCCTGGCAGGCGCCCTGGGCCACGTAGTGGAGCATCGGGTGGGCGGCGTCGCCGAGGAGGGCGACCCGGCCGTCGACCCAGTTCTCGACCGGGTCGCGGTCGACGAGGACCCAGGACTTCCAGCCCTCGCCGAGGGCGAGCAGGCGCTGCGCGTCCTCGCCGAGCGCCGCGAACTCGCGGCGGATGTCGCCCTGGGTGGCGGGGACGCCGGCCACGGCCTCGGTGGCCTTGTTGTCGCTGCTGGCGGCGAGGTTGAGGTACTTGCCCCCGGCGATCGGGTAGTGCACGAAGTGGCAGCCGGGGCCGGTCCACCAGGTGACGGAGGTCAGGTGGCGCAGCTCCTCGGGGACCTGCTCCATCGGGATGATCGCCCGGTAGACGGTGATCCCGGAGTTGCGGGGGGCGCCGTCGCCGACCAGCTGGCCGCGGATCGCGGAGTGGATGCCGTCGGCGCCGATCAGGGCGTCACCGGTGATCCGCTCGCCGTCCTCCAGGACGACGGTGGCGCTGGTCGCGTCCTGCTCGTAGCCGACCGCGGTGACGGCGCTGCGCAGCCGTATCGCGTCCTCGGCCCGGCAGGCCTCCAACAGCTTGGTGTGGAGCTCGGCCCGGTGGACGACCGCGTACGGGTTGCCGAACCGCTCCCGGTAGTGCTCGGTCAGGTCGAGGCTGGTCACGTGCTCGCCGGTGACGCCGTCCATGAAGGTGAGCGCGTCCATCTGGACCGCGGTGGAGCGGACGGCCTCGCCGAGACCGAGCCGGTCGAGGGCGTGCAGTCCGTTGGGGGCGAGCTGGATGCCCGCGCCGATCTCGGCGAACTCGGGGGCGCGTTCCAGGACGAGGACCTCGTGGCCCTGCCGGGCGACGGAGAGGGCCGTGGCCAGGCCGCCGATCCCACCGCCGATGATGATGAGCTTCGACATCAGACCTTCTCCTCGGTGAGCTGCGAGCCGGCGCCGGCGGTGATGAGCCGGGCGAGTTCGAGACGCTTGATCTTGGTGGTGGCCGTCTGCGGCAGGTCGGACTGCCGCCACTGGACGGGGTCGGCCATCGGCGGCAGTCCGACGGTGGCGGCCTTCCAGGCGGCGGGGTCGAGCGGCTTGTCGTCCCGGGTGCAGACCACGGGGACGGCCCGGCCGTTCTCGTCGGGGATGATGATGACCTCGGCGAGGTCCGCCAGCCGCGTGAAGAGGGTGTCCTCGGCGGCGAGGGTGGAGCCGAAGCCCTCGATCAGGTCGACCTCGCGGTCGAGCAGGTGCACGCAGCCCCACTTGGTGCGGTAGCCGACGTCGCCCATGCGCCACCAGCCGTCGTTGACCTGCTTGTCGTAACGTTCCTGCTCGCCGAGGTAGGTGACGATCCGGCCGTCGCTCTTGACCTCGATGAAGCCGGGGTTGGACTCCGAGACCGGCAGCCCGTTGCGGCTGACGACGCGGACGTCGGTCATGCCGGGGAACGGCATCCCCACGCAGCGGCCGTCGGCGTCGAGCCCGCGGCGCTTGGAGAAGGACCGGGCCACGGCCGGGCCGATCTCGCTCTGCCCGTACAGCTGGCCGAAGATCGGGGCGGTGCGCTTCGTGGCGGCCAGCATCCGCTGCACGGTGCGCGGGTGGATGGCGTCGAAGGTGCTGGAGAACAGCTTGACGTTGGCGAGGGGCCCCCGCGGGTCGTCGGCGAGCTCCTCCCACTCCATGAAGGAGTTGGGGTGCGCCTCCAGGATGCCGGGGCGCAGCTGCGCGAAGAGGTCGGCGGCCTTCTTGGGGTCGGAGTCGGCGAGGACGACGATCGGGTAGCCGCGGAAGAGGGAGATGGCCAGGGCGGTGATCAGGCGGGAGTGCACGAAGGAGACGTGCATCGCGATGGTCTCGCGGCCCGGGAGGAGCGGTCTGGTGATCGCGGCCTGCGGACGGTAGCGCGCTTCGAGGGTGGCTCCGGTGTGGACGGCGAGCTTCGGGGTGCCGGTGGTGCCGGAGGTGTGGGTGATCAGGGTCGGGTGCTCGGGCGGCATCGTCACGGCCGGTACCCGGGGGGAGCCGGCGAGCGCGGCGAGCTCGGTGGCCTCCTTGTAGCTGCCGGAGGTGAGCAGGACTTGCTCGGCCTCCTCGAAGACCGAGGCGGGCAGCTCGGTCTCCAGTTTGTTCTGGTCGGTGAGCAGGTACGGCTGCTCGGTGCGGCGCACCAGTTCGGCCACGGTCTCGCCGTCGAGCTTCGGCGACAGCAGCACCGGCACCGCGCCGATGCGGACCGCTGCGCAGGCCAGGAGGGTGATGTCGAAGCCGTCGGACTTGTAGATCACCACGCGGCGGCTGGGGCGGACCTGCGCGGCCCAGAGCCGGGAGGCGAGGTCGTCGATCAGGTCGGCCACCTCGGCCACGGTCGCCCGGCGGCCGAGCTCCGGGGCGACGTCGAGGTCGTGGTCGAGGATCACGACGTTGGTCGGGTGCTTCTTGGCGGCCCGCTCGAAGAGGGTCCCGAGCCGTATGCCCTTGTTCCCGATGCGCTGCAGAATCATCGCCTTTGCCCTTCTCAAGTCACGTACGGATGGCGTCGGTTGCCTGGTGCCTGGTGCCTGGTGCCTGGTGCCTGGTGCCGGTCGGAGGGACGGGGGCGGGGGCGGGAGGAGGGCGGTCAGACGCCCTGCGCGGCCGCTTCCTTGTCCTTCTCGATGACGGCCTTGATGCGGCCCAGGGTCTCGGCCAGGTCGCCGGCGACCTTGTCGCCCCACTCGGTGAAGAACTGCTGCTTCTGCTCGTCGTCCATCTCGGCGGTGATGCCGCGGATGCCCTCGGTGGGGGTGCCCATCCGGAAGTGGTGGACCAGGAGGCTGTTCTCGCCGTCGGCCTCGATCGTGAAGCCCCAGACGCTGTCCTGCTTCTCGCCCTTGCTGTTGTGCATGGCCCACTGGAAGGTCCGGCCGGCCTCCGCCGCGACGACCTCGGCGTACGTCGTCCACTTGCCGCGCACCACCGGGGCCCAGGCGACGATCTCCTCGCTGCGCTCGTTCTCACCGCGGAAGACCGAGCCGACCGCGCCGGGCTCGCCGGTGGTCCACTCCCCGCCGAGGCACTCGGGGCTCCACTCGCCGCTGCGGGCGAGGTCGCTGACGACCGCGTACACCTCGGCCGGGGCGGCCGAGACGTGGATCTGGGCCCGGGACCGGAAGAGGGGGGTCTGGGTGCCGCTCATAGCGGGTGTCCTCCTGTGTCATGCAACGTCGGATGTCTTCAACTTCCGCTTCTGCCGCCCCGCTTGGGCTGCTCAGCTATATGAACCATACAGTTCAGTTCAATTGAACGCAACGGTTCAGTTCAGTTGGGATCTAGACTGGCCCCGAGCCGAGGAAGTTGGGGACGAACGACATGACCGCACGGACCAGCACCGCAGAAGCACCCGCAGGCCCATCCGGGGCGCGCGCCGCGCGCAAACGAGAGGCCATCCTGGCCGCCGCCCGCACGGTCTTCCTACGCGAGGGGTTCGGGGCCGGCGTCGACCAGCTCGCCGCCGAGGCGGGCGTCTCCAAGGTCACCGTCTACAACCACTTCGGCAGCAAGGAGAACTTGTTCAACGCCGTCATCGGGCAGACCCTCGACGAGGCCCTCGAGGTCGCCCAGACGGTCATCCAGGCCAAGCTCGCCGAGTCCGACGACGTCCGCACCGACCTGCTGGAGGCCTGCCGGATCTGGGTCGCCGGCCTCACCACGCCCGACGTGCTGGCCCTGCGCAACGTGATCGCGGGGGAGCGCCACCGCTTCCCCGAACTCGGCCGGACCTGGCAGGAGGAGGGCCCCGGCCGCCAGCACGCCGCCCTGGCCTCCGCCCTGGGCCGGCTCGACCAGCGCGGGCTGCTGCGCATCCCGGACATGGAACTGGCGGTGCTCCAGCTGTCGGGGCTGGTGCTGTCCCCGCACCTGGTCTACGGCGTGTACGGCACGACCCTGGACGAGGGCCTCGCCGAGCGGCTGCTCCAGGGCGGGGTGGACATGTTCCTCAACCAGTACGGCGTGGGCCTGTAGGCGGGCCGGGCTGCGGCCCGTCCTGCTGCATCTGTGGCTCTACTCCGAACGCGGCTTGCGCGTCGAGCGGTACCGCAAGGGCCATGCAAAGCCCGACGGTGCCCTCGCCCCCAAGGGCACCTTTGCCGGTCAGGGCGAATGGGCCGACCCCGGCCCCGTAGCCATGATCGTCGAGGCCACCTCCTACGACAGCGATACCGACAAGCGCGACCGTGAAGAGAAGCCGAGCGCCTACGCCCAGACCGGTATCCCTGTCTACCTGCTCATCGACCGGGACACCTGCGAAACCCTCGTCTACACCGAGCCCGACGGCGACACCTATGCCCACCTCGCCCGCCGTCCCTTCGGCCGCACCATCCACCTCCCCGACCCCGTAGGCATCACCCTCAACACCGAGCCCCTCAAGGACTGGGTGCGCTGACCTCCTCCTCCAGGCGCTCGCTCGTCCGCGTGCGTACCGCCCCCGAGCGAGTGCGGTCGGGGGGCGGCACGCCGGGGCCGGTCAGCCCGTCAGGGACCGCCACATGGTCAGGGGACGGTCCTCGACCGTGATCTGGTCCTCGTGGCCCCTGCCGTCGCGGATCACGATGATCCGGTACTTGTCCTGGTGGAACACCCAGAACAGACTCAGGCCGTTGATCCGCTGCATGTCCGGTACGGCGAGGAATTCGTCGACCCGCGTGATCCCGGTCAGCGATCGCCACAGGTCGAGCCCGCGGTCGCCGCGCTCGATGACGTCCTGGTGCGCGGTGCCGTCGGCGATCGAGATGAGCCGGTAGACCTGGCTGCCCATCAGGGTGTGGAACACCCAGTAGTAGCTCTTGCCGCCCTGCCGCTGCATGTCGGGGACCGGCAGGAAGGCGTCGACCTGCTGCATGCCGCTGAACGACGCCCATGCGGAGAGGGCGCGGTCGGGGCGGTCGACCCGGCCGGCCTGCTCGGGAGGGAGTCCGGTCTCGGCCCCGTCGGCGATCGAGATGAGCCGGTAGACCTGTCGGCCTTCGGCGGTGTGGAACAGCCAGAACCGGCTTCGGCCGTTGATCCGCTGCTCGTCCGGAACGGGCAGGATCGCGTCGACCTTCGTCACCCCGGCGTAGCACGGCCACGTGCTCAGCGGCCGGTCGGGGCGTTCCCGGACGTCCGTGTGTTCGTCCCCGTCGGCGATGGAGACGGTCCGGCAGACGGAGCCGCCGTCGCTGCCCGTCCCGTACGCCCAGTACCAGCTCTTGCGGTTGTCGCGCTGCATGTCGGGGATGGGCAGGAAGGCGTCGGTCGGTCGGACGTCGGCGGGCGGCTTGTCGGTGAGCCGGCCGTCACCGAGTAGCCGCAGCAGCCTCAGCGAAGGTGCGAAGGCGTAGACGGAACCCTCGGTGACGACGAACTGGGTCAGGGTCAGCTGGGTGGTCTTGCCGGGGGTCTCGTAGGCGAGCTTTCCGGCGGCGCCGACCATTCCGTCGGGACCCGGCTTGTCCTTCCGGTTGGGCGGGAAGTTCGGGCTGTCGATCCACGCCTTCTGGATGAACTCGAACTGCTGCACGAGGTCCGACTGGTAGCAGACGAAGAGCAGGCCGCGTTTCTCGTCGGGCCCGCCCGGCCCCTCCGAGGTGGGGTCGAAGGGCGCGCCGTACGGGGCGCCGCGGCGGATGATCCGGCGGCGGTCCATCACCGGGTTCTCGTCGAAGGGTGGATCACCGGGCTTCTCCTGGAGGCCGTCGCGCGGGTTGGTCTTGCGCAGGTGCGAGAAGAGCGGGGTGATGAAGCCCTCGGGGTCGTTGCGGTAGCCGAAGTCGTTGTCCTCACCGGCCAGCGCATTGGAGGGCCTGTCGGCGTGCGGGCACGTGGCGACGGGCGTGCCGGACCGCCACCGGCCGACGAGACGGGCGGCCAGCCACTCCGTGGTGGCCTCGGACGGCACCACCTTGGCCTCCTTGAGCACCTTCAGCTGCCCGGCGACCTGGGACCAGAAGCCCGGGACGTCCTGGTCCAGCCGGCGCACCACCTGGAAGCTGCCGTTGTCGGCCCAGTCGGGCGTCTCGTGCGGCACGCCGCCGACCCGGTCGAGGCCGACGACGAACTCGCCGGGCGGGATCAGCCGGGTGCCGTGATGGCCCTTGACGTACTCGGGCTTGACCGGGTCCGGCTCGTCGAAACCGACCACGCCGGGCTCGCTGACGCCGTCCTTGAAACCGAAGTGCTCCTTGCCCCTCCGGCTGCCGGGCAGCGTGGCGGCGTCCTGCTGGAAGACGATGACGATCTTGGCTGCGGCGCAGGCCTCCCGCTGCTGTCTGACCGTCGCGTGGAGGTCCTGGACGGTGTCCGAGGCGATGGTGAGGACGGCGTGGATGGGCTGCCCCTTGCCGTTGCCGAAGAGCCACCTCTCCGGCGAGCTGTCACCGGTGTCCCCGATCGCCCGCTTGTCCGAGCCCTGCTTGAAGGCTTCCAGGCCGCTGCCGGGCGGGACGGAGGGCAGCGGGTCCTTTCCGACCAGCTCCTGCAGGCCCGCGTACGTGAAGCTGACGTTGGTCCAGGTGGCCTTCAGCGTCTTCGGGTCGTCGCCGGCGGCCGCCTTCCTGGCTTGGCTGAAGGCGGCGTTGAAGGTGGCCACCTGCCTCGTCGTCGAGATCTGTGGTTCCAGGGTTTTGACCCAGGTGCGCGCCCGCGCCGCGTCCTCGAACTTGAGGAACAGCAGGGTCATCTGGTCCTTCTTGAAGCCGGCGATCACATCGCCCTGGATGTCGTCGCTCTCACGCAGCTTGAGTCCGTCCACCATGCTCTCTCCAGAAGGTCGACACTTCCACGCGGTGTCGCGCAGAGTAATCGGCAATCTATGCGGTGTCGGGCATGTCCTTCCGTGGTTGGCCCGGCCGCCGGGGTCGTCCACCGCTCGACTGACGCGCGACTGTGCTGGTGGTGGGCCAAGTTGGGGCATTCGAGCGGTCCGTTCCGTCCGCCTGCGTGTCTCCGGATGGCAGTCGGGTGGCACGCCGGAAAACTGAGATCCGTCACTGTGCGTGAACATGTGGCAGTCCTGGTGCAGCCCTGCCCCGGCATGTCCCCCTCGGCCGGAGCCGCTGTGCCCTCCTCTCCTCCCGCAAGGAGTCCCATGTCCCGGAGCAATCCGCCCCTGACCGCCCGCCGGAGGCTCGCCGCGGCGATCTCCGCCTGCGCCGCCACCGCGATGGCCGCGTCCATGGCCCTGGCGGCGGCCGGACCCGTACTCGCCCACACCGGTCACGGGGAGGGAGGCCACGGCGCCGCCTCCTTTCCGTACGCCCCTGCCTCCCGGGCGGCGAGGGCTC
Source organism: Streptomyces sp. NPDC127106 (assembly GCF_042677605.1). NCBI lineage: Bacteria > Bacillati > Actinomycetota > Actinomycetes > Kitasatosporales > Streptomycetaceae > Streptomyces > Streptomyces sp. NPDC127106. Next base: position 31,856 of record NZ_JBHXTC010000072.1, read on the forward strand.
CGGTCACCGTCGACCCGGAAGAGGCGGCCACACTCGGCAGGGAGCACGCCGAGGAACACGCCCGTACCCGGATGGCCGTGGCCGGCGTCGGCGAGTACCCGCAGACCACCCGGACGGAGCGGCTGAAGGCGCTGACCGCCTCCCAGGCGAAGGCCAACGCGTCCTTCGACGCCGCGGAGTTCGGCCGGTTCCAGGAGTACTTCCCGTCCCCGGACTTCGCGGCCCACATCGCGATGCTGCCCACCGGCAAGGTCCTGCTGTTCTCGTTCGAGCGCATCGAGACCAACCCGCAGAAGGAGCCGGCGCCCACCGACACCATCGGCGCGGCGAACGCCGGCCGCGCCTGGATCTGGGACCCCGCCAAGGGGACCGGCGCCGCCGCGTTCACCGAGAAGAAGCCACCGGTCGTCAACATGCCCGACGGCAAGAACGAGCCCCGCCCGGCCCCGTTCTTCTGCGCCGGCCACTCCTACCTGCCCAACGGCATGCTCGGCGTCTTCGGCGGCAACCTCGGCGGCAACGGAGGCACCGGCGCCAAGCTGTCGCTGGTCTTCGACCCCTGGGCGGAGGAGTGGTACCTGAACAAGGACATGGCCGTGGGCCGCTGGTACCCGAGCGTGGTCACCGGTGCGGACGGACGCCAGGTCATCATGTCCGGCCAGTCGGAGCTCGGCTGGGGCACCCCCACCCCGGTCGTCGAGCGCTTCCCCGCCGCGGCCCATCCGGTGCCCTTCGACAAGGCGGTCAAGCCGGTCGGCTGGGGGGTGGACAAGCTCGCGACCGAAGCCCCCTTCAAGTGGGACTATCCCCACCTGTTCTCGCTGCGCGACGGGAAGATCTACGGTCTCGGCCGGTCCGTGGACCAGCAGTGGCGTTTCGACACCGCGGCCGACACCAGGACCGACCTGCCGGACCGCCCGGACATGAACAAGGCCAAGCCCGGCCCGGACGGCGGGGAGTGGAGGCGCAACTACGGCTCCGCGGTCCCCCTGCCGGCCGGCTTCCGGGGCCCCGACTCGGTCCTGGTCCTCGGCGGCGACCGCGACGACCCGAACACCTACCGGTTGGCCGGCGGCAAGTGGAACACCGAGAAGCCGCGCGCCTTCGGCCGCACCCAGGACGACACCCTGCTCCTGCCGAACGGCAACCTGCTCACGGTCAACGGCGCCTTCGACATCCGCAACTACGGCAACGGGCCGTACAACCCCAACGCCGACCTCAAGTACCGCCAGACCGAACTGCGGGACGAGAACGGCGACTGGAAGCTCGGCCCCGTCCAGCGACTCCCGCGCGGCTACCACTCCAACGCCCTGGTCCTCCCGGACGGCCGCGTCATGATCACGGGCGATGAGCTCCAGCAGCTCGCCAACGACCCCGACATCACGGACAACAACAACGGCAGCATCGAGATCTACGAGCCCGCCTACCTGCACCAGGGCAGCCGCCCCTCGCTCGGTCTGGTCTTCAACCCCACCGTCGGCTACGACGAGAAGATCACGGTCAGCACCAGCACGCCCAACGACGTCGCCCGCGCCGTACTGCTGGCCCCGACCACCGCGACCCACTCGGTCAACACCAGCCAGCGCCACCTCGAACTGCGCATCAAGAGTCGCGGCGGCAACTTCCTGGAGCTCCAGGCCCCGCCGAACGCCGCCGCGGCCCCGCCCGGCTACTACATGCTCTTCCTCCTCAACGAGGAGGGCGCACCGAGCAAGGCCGGTTGGGTCCAGCTCAAGCCCGCCGAGGCCGCCGCGGCGGGTGCCGGCGCCGCCAGGGCCGGGGCCAAGCCCGAGGCCGAGGCAGCCGGCGACTGACCCCCGTCCCCGCCGCGGCGGACCCCCAGCCCGTCCCCGGGGCGCACGGCACCGGGCACGGCTGGGGGCCTCGCCGCCTTCGGCTCCGCCGTCACGTGCCGGCGGGCGTTCCCGCGCGGGCGGTCCGGATCGAGCGTCGGCTGCGGTTCGGCAGCGCCCCGAAGGGGCGCGGGGAACTGCGCGACCAGCCGCAGCGGGCCCGCAGGCGTTTCCCGGCCCGTCGCTGCACTTCCCGCGGAGCGCTCAGTCTTCGTAGCGGCCGAGGCGGTCGGCGGCGTAGTCGTCGAAGGCCTGCTCGATGTCCTCCGGGGTGCTCATCACGAACGGGCCGCCGCGGAAGACCGGTTCGCCGATCGGCTCGCCGCTGACGAAGAGGAAGTCCGCCCCGATCGGCCCGCCCCCGATGCGGACGGTGCCGCCGTCGTCCGCGAGGACCGCCAGCTCGCCGTCGGTGACCTCCGCCCCGGCGACACGGCCGCTGCCGGACAGGACGTACACGGCGGCGTTGCGCCCCTGCGGCGCGGGCAGTTCCGCGCTCTCGCCCGGGGCGATGGAGGCGTGCACGACGGTCACCGGGACCTGCGTGTCGAACGGGCCGGTCACGCCGAGGGCGGTCCCCGCGATCACCTTGAACCAGGATCCGTCCAGGCTCCGGACCACGGGGATCTGCGCGGCGGTGCGGTGCTGCGTGCGCGGACGCAGGCCCTTGAGGGCGGCCGGCAGGTTCACCCAGATCTGGACGTTGTGCTGGAGGCCGCCGGCCGCGCGGAAGGCGTCGGTCGGCTCCGCGGAGTGCACCACGCCCGCGCCCGCGGTCAGCCACCGCACGCCGCCCGGCTGCACCACGCCGCGGTCGCCGGTGGAGTCGGCGTACTCGATGTCGCCCTCCAGGACGTAGGTGATGGTCTCGAAGCCGCGGTGCGGGTGCTCGGGGGCGCCCTTGGGCTCGCCCGGGCCGAGGTCCACCGGTCCGACCTGGTCGAGCATCAGGAACGGGTCGAGCTGTGGGATCTGCGGCGTCGGGAAGGAGCGGCGCACCGGGAACCCCTCGCCCTCCAGGGTGTGGAGGGGCGGCAGGACGTCGACCACCGAGCGGTTCGCGGCGGTGGTGGCGGCAGCGGTGTCGAGGGCGGAACCCAGCGTGGTCATGATGCCTTCTCTCGTCGTTCGGTCGTCGTCTTCCAATGCGATGAACTATACAGTTCAGTTCAGTTAAGTCCAGGGCGTCCGCGGCCCGGCCCTTAACTGACAGATACCGGCGGCCGCGATTGTCCGTGCCCCGCGTGCGCGGACAGACTCCTTCCCATCGCACCGACGCACACCCCGTTCATCGCAGGGGCATGCCGCCACCGGCATTCGCTGCGCATGTCACCTTTGCGGAAGGACAGTCCATGCCCGAGCTCAAGATCCTCGCCATCTCCGGCAGCCTGCGCAGCGCCTCGTTCAACAGCGCCCTCGTCCGCGCCGCGCAGAAGCACGCCCCCGGCGGCCTGAACATCGAGATCTACGAGGGCCTGCGCGACCTCCCGCTCTACGACGAGGACCAGGACGTCGACCCGGCCCCCGCCGCCGTCGCCGACCTGCGCCGCCGCATCATCGAGGCCGACGGCCTCTTCATCGCCACCCCCGAGTACAACTACGGGATCCCCGGCGTCCTGAAGAACGCCCTGGACTGGGCGAGCCGCCCGGCCTTCGACTCCTCCCTCACCGGCAAGCCGATCGCGATCGCCGGCGCCGCCCCCACCAACTTCGGCACCGTCCGCGCCCAGCTGGCCCTGCGCCAGACGTTCCTGTGGACGGACTCCAGGGTCGTGACCAAGCCCGAGCTGCAGATCTTCCGTGCCCACGAGCGCTTCGACGAGGCCGGCAACCTGACGGACGAGACCGCCATCGAGATCCTCCAGCAGCTCCTCGACGCCCTCGGCACCAAGATCCGCGAGACCCGGGCCGTGGCCAACGGCACCGTCTGACCGTCTGACCGACTGACCGACTGACCGTCTGGCCTTCTTGCCTTCTGGCCGTCTGACCTCCGGGCCGTCTGACCTCCGGGCGTCTGACCAGCCGGCCGCCCGGCTGCCGCACCCGCTCCGCCTCCGCCCCACCCGTCACCCCCCAAGCCCCAACCCCCCACCCCCCACCCCCCACCCCCACGCACCACCCGTCGACCGGAGTCGCCAGCTCCCGCTCGTCTCCCCCCCTCACCGAAGGGCCCCCCCCCCCCCCGGGGGGCCCAAGGGACCGGCCCGTGCCCGAACCGCACCGCCCCCCCGCAGTTGTAGAAAACCGCGCG
>NZ_JBHXTC010000073.1:0-23086 GCF_042677605.1 Streptomyces sp. NPDC127106
CCCCGCACAGTCCCCCCCCCCGGCCGCGGGGCGGGCGCGGCGCGCGGCCCGGCGCCCCCGGACCGGATGATCCACCCCCTCCAGTGCTGCGAAACCTGCGGCAAGGCCTACCGCGCCCCCACCCCCGGCGGAAACTGCGGCCCCTGCACCCGCGCCATGGACCCGCCGAACGTCGCGTAGCCGGGCAGGCCAGGGCACTGCGATAGTCGGCGGATGAGCCACCAAACGCCTGCCCCTGCCGACGAATCGCCCTTGACCGCCGAGGAGTACGCGGCCGTGCATGCAGCCGTCTCCTCCGGCGCCGGGCGTCGTATCGACGGACGACCATGGACGCTCAACTCGCTGTTCGAGGCGTGGCAGGACCTCGTGGAGGAAGTGGAAGAAGGCTACGGGTGGTGCGCGCCGGAACTCGACAACGACCTGTGGTGCCGGACCGCGCTGGCCAAGGTCTGGCGGCTGCTGCCGCCACGCGTGCGGACGATCCGCCAACCCGAGCTCGACGAGCTGGACGCGCGCTTCCGGACGGCCACGATCCCCTGGCCGGACCGGGACGAGAACCCGCACCAGCCGTGGGAACTGCGCATCCCGCGGATCCTCGAAACCGAACCGGCCGAGGGCCGACTGCGCGGGTGGCCCATGGGCTGGGGCATGCTGCCGTTCCCCAAGCCGGACGAGGTCGAGGTCGTCGAGTGACCCTGATGTCCTTCCCGGCGACGACTCTGCCTCAACGGCGGCGGCGCAGGCGCCGCCAGGCGGCCACACCGGGGCCGACGCCCCAGACGCCGAACAGCCCTGCCCCTCCACTCCAAGACGCCACGTGTCGGCCTTGACGGCCTGCTTGCGGGGACCCTTGTTGCGATCAGCTGGCACCGGAGGTAGAGAGGAAGGAGAAGCATCCCTCGTCTTGTCCATGTGTATTGGGGATGGTCCCCGTGCCGGAGACAGGTGCGTGGTCATGGGCCTTGATCGGTGTATTGCTCCTCCTCGGAGCACTCGGCGCCGCGGGCGCGATCTTCGCCTGGAGGATGGCAGTCAGAGAACCGGATTCCGAACCTCGGATTGAGGTGCTCGCGGGAATCGGCGGGGGCCTTGTCACCGGCATCGCCATCGGGATATCGGCTCTGTTCTTGGAACAGTCCTTTGGAGAGTCGCAGAAGTACGCGGCGTGGAGAGCGAACGTCGAGATAGCCGACTCCATACCGGGTTTCACTCCCAACGGCAAGAACATGGATGGGATCAACTTCAGCGGCAAGGCGCTTCACAACGCCGACTTGCGCGATGCTCCCCTGGAGGGCTTCAAATTCAGGGAGTCCGACCTCAGAGGAGCAGATCTCGCGGGAGCTCAGCTCCAAGGGGCAAACCTGATCGGAGCCAATCTTTACCAGGAAGACTTGAAGGGCGCAGATCTTGAGGGAGCGTCATTGCACAGCGCGAACCTCACCCATGCTGTATTGGGTCCTGCCGAGTCCTTCGAAGGTGTCAAGGTCAACGTCTACACGTGTTGGCCGAAGGGCGTGCCCAAGGAGGTTCTGGCCGCGGTGATCGTGGTGGATCACCACGACGAAGTGACCGGGAAGGTGCTGCGGTCTTGCGACGACATGCGGGACGGTATCAGGGGCGGGGAGGAGGCTCCGAAGTGCACACTGTGGAAAGGCGCCGAAGAAATTCACTGAAATCCTAGAATGGCCCTGGACCTCCATGTCGCTGTCGCCACCGGCGGCGTAGCCGCTGCCAGACCGCCACACCGATGCTGACGCCCCAGACGACGAAGAGCCCATACCAGAAGAGCCCCCACACGGCCTGCGGGGGGCATCCTCGGGGGCGAAGGCCGATGCCGCTGCGCGGGACGCCGGACCAGCGACCGCGTCGCTAACCGGCCCCGGACCCGGACTCGGCCGTGGGCGCGGCAGGCAGGACCTGGTTGGGCCGGCCCCAGTCGGGCAGCAGGTCCCACGAATCGCGCTCCAGCCACTCGGCGAAGGTGACCGGACGACCGCCCGCCGCATGGTCGAGGGACAGCGGGACGATCAGGTCGTGGGTGGCCCGGCCGTCCCACCACACCGTCCCAGCCAGCGGACCGGACAGCGCGAGCAGCGTGGCGAAGCCGCAACCGTGCTCCTGGAGGACCACGGCGCCGGCCGTCTTCCGGTCCTGGAACTCCTCGTACTCCGCGTCCCAGGCCTGCCAGGCGACCGCGGCCGACGGCCCGTCGAGGAAGTCCTCCCACTGGGGCTCCCGCGCGTCCAGCTCGGCCTCCGCGGCGGCGTACGCGTCGGGGTGCGGGAAGGGCAGCGGCAACAGGTCGGGCCGGGTCTGGTCGTTGTCGGCCCACCACCAGCCCCGCTCGCCGCGTTCGAGCCGGGCCACGTCCCCACCAGCACTGACGCCCACCAAGTAGGCCCGGTACTCGGCGGGGAAGGAGACGCCGAGCTCCCGCTCGGCCTCGGCCACCTCGGCCTCGGTCAACGGCGGCGGGGGCGGTGAAGGACGGTGCATGCGGCCACCCTAGGCGGGGTTGTCGGGGGCCTCGGCTAGGGTGCGCGGATGATATTCGGACGTGGGCGGTTTTCGGCTGCCGTCGAGGATTTCGAAGCGGCTGTGCGGGCCCAGGACGCGGACGCGGCGGAGCGTGCGTTCGCGCAGCTGACGCGCGGTTTCGGCAAGGCGACGGACGCCCAGCTACAGGCGGCGGGGCCTCGGCTCGCCGCCCTGCTCGGGGAGGTGCCGCCCGGGCCGCGGGCGGTGGTTGCCGTACTGACCGGGGCGTGCGTCGAGCGCGGCGCCGACCCGCTGGCCTGCGCGCCCGGCGTGTTCGCGGGCGCCCTGGACGCCTTCGAGCAGGCCGCCGTCTTCTGCGAGCGGTGGGCGGCCGCCGGCCGTGGCGAGCTGCCCGACCACGAGGGCGAGGGCCTGGAAGAGGCCGATTTCGAGCGGATCGGCTTCGAACCCGTCATGGCCTGGCAGGCACTGCCGCAGTTCGAGATGGCCTGCGTGGCGATGCTCAACTCGCCGCGGGTGCGCCGCGAGCTCCCGGGCCGCGACGGCTTGCGGGCCGCCGTCGCCCGGGTCGCGGAGCTGTCCGACGAGCCGTTCAAGTGCCTCGCGTACGCCCTCGCCGTCCTGGACGACGAGCCGCTCATCGCGCTCGACCGCGCCACCGGCGCCGGCTTCGCGCTGCGCATCTCCGGCATCGGCGACAACTTCCAGCTGCACACGCTCCTCGCCGACGCCCTGATCGGCCGGGGGCTCGTGGCGGGTGAGGCGCCGTCGGCCGAGGCCGTCGCCAGCTGCCGCGACCAGGCCGGCATGGTGCCGACCACCGGCTCCTTCAACCTGGTCGGCGCCGACGGCGAGTGGATATGGAACGAGGGCAACCCGGCGGACATCCCTACCGTGGACGGCGTCCGGCTCGTGGTCCTCGACCCGTCCCCGTACGGGAGGAGTTGGCCCGCCGGCCGCTTCTTCCCCGGGATGACCGGCGAGCTCGTGTACGAGCGCGCCCTCGCCCCGCAGGAGGCGGCCGCCCTGCTCGCCCAAGTGACCGAGCCCGCCCGCTGACGCGGGCGACGCCCCCGACCGCCTCAGCCCAGACCTGGGCCGCTGCTCCGGCGCAGCGGCCTGACCGGGTCACGCCATGCGGCAACCACCGCCGCCGCCAACCGCCGGAGGAACGGCGCCCTCGGCTCCTCCCTCGCAGGCGCGAAAACAACGGGCTGAGCCGGCTCGGAGCGGCCCCAGTCGGGCGGAAGCAGGTCCCAGAAGCCGTACTCCTGCCACTCAGCGAACGTGACCGGTCGGGCCCCAGCCGCGTGGACGAGGGACAACGGGACGATCCGGCCGCAGGTGGCCCGGCCGTCCCACCACACCGTGCCGGCCAGCGGACCGGACAGCGCAAGCAGCGTGGCGAAGCCGCAACCGTGCTCCTGGAGGACCACCGCGCCGGCCGTCTTCCGGTCCTCGAACTCATCCGCCTCCGCGTCCCAGGCACGCCAGGCGGCCACGGCGACGGACTCGTCCTCAAAGTCCTCCCGTCGCGGCATCCGCGCATCCAGCTCGTCCTCCGCGGCGTCGTACGAGTCGGGGTGGGGGAAGGGCAGCGGCAGCAGGTCGGCCCGGGTCTGGCGGTTGTCGGCCCACCACCAGCCCCGCTCGCCGCGTTCGAGCCGGGCCACGTCCCCACCGGCACTGACACCGACCAAGTAGGCCCGGTACTCGGCGGGAAAGGAAACCCCGAGCTCCCGCTCGGCCTCGGCCACCTCGGCTTCGGTTAACGACGACGGCGGGGGAAGACGGTGCATGCGACCACCCTAGACAGCGCCGGCCTGTCGGCCGGATACACCGGCTGGGGGAGTGCTCGGGGCCCACCCTGGATCCGCATACCTGTCTCATTCTGTGCGTGTCGGAAGAGCAAAGCCGAGCGCGTACCAGGACATCATGCAGAATGCGTACGCGTCGGAGGGCGAGATCTCGAAGAAGGGCTGGGGCGAAGACTGTCCGCTGACCTGGCTAGATGCCTGCCTGCGGCAACCAGGGCGTTGTCGGTTGTCTCGCATAACCTCCGTCGAACTCTTGGGGGTGGGGATTGTGAGTGGTGGCGACGGCAAAGACCTGGAGATGGATCCGGTTGCCGTGCGGAGCATCCAGGACGGGCTGCGGGCGGCGGTGGGGGAGTTGCGGGAGTTCGCCACGGACACCTCGGCCGTAGCCGGGTCCGGTATGAGCCGGCTCGCGCTGACGGGTTTTGAGGCCGGCCATCCGGCGGTGGCCTCGGCCCTGGAGGGCTTCTGCGAACGGTGGGACCTCGGGGTGGCCAGCCTCGTGATCAGTACGAGCGGGCTTGCCGAGCGGCTGGGGATAGCGGCGGGCTCGGTCTGGGAGGAGGACCAGTACCGCAACGGCACCTTCAAGGTGCTGGTCAATGCCGGTGTCGGCAACCCCCACGCCTCGGAGGACGAGGTCGAGAAGAAGTCCATGGACGCGATCCTCTCGGACCACGCGTTCAAGCGGGAAACGCCGGAGCAGGCCCGCCAGGCCAGGGAGGACTTCGACCGTACTTGGGCGGACACCAAGCACAGGGTCCTCAACGAGGGGATCGGCGGCGGCCTGTTGGAGAACGTCGCCGAGGCGCAGGGCATGGACCGCGAAACGCTTGACCACATGCGCAACCCGCAGGTTCCAGGACAGCACGGCAACGCTCACAGCGGTGAGCAGCACGGTGATGAGGGGGCAGGTTCTGATGGGCGACGGTAACTGGCTGGAGAAGGGCGCAGCCATCACCGGGGACGCCGTCGAATGGCTCGGTGGCAAGACCGCTGATGCGCTGGAGGACGTGGGCTGGCAGGGGGGCGCCAATGCCGTCCGCAACACGGCGAACTCCGCGGCGAACCGTCTGGGTGCCGATGTCGGCGAGGTCGACCTCGGCCAGACCGAAGACCCCAAGCAGCTGGTCCACGGCAGCGCGAGCAGCCTGCGTGCGACCGCCGGACACCTGCGTGATTTCAGCACGGCCTTCACCCGCACCGGGGAGGGCCTGAAGAAGCTGGGCACGGACGGCATCAAGGGCGCCTCGGCTGACGCCTTCCGGGACTCCGTCCAGGAGAAGGCACCTCGCTGGTTCGCCGCCGCGGCAGCCTTCGATTCGGCGGCCGGCACGGTCGCCCGGTTCGCCGACACGGTGACGTGGGCGCAAGGTCAGGCGAAGGAGGCGATCGACGAGTACAAGGCTGCGGTGAAGCTGTCGGAGAACGCCCGTAGCGCCTACAACACGTGGGTGAAGGATTACGAGGCGGCTGTGAAGGCCGAGCGGAATCCGCTGCCCGCCCGCCCGGGTGGCTTCACCGATCCGGGTGCCGACGGCATCAAGGCCGCCCAGCAGAAGTTGGCCGAGGCACGGCGCCAGCGTGACGACGTCGCCCGCTCGGCCGCCCAGGCTCTGGAGAAGGCCCGGGATGCGGCACCGAAGGTGTCGGCCACCGAAGCCGCGATGATCGAAATCGTACGCAAGGGCGCCGAGTACCAGCACTTCCTCGGCGGTGTCGCCAAAGGCGCGGCCGGCATGGTCAACACTTACCGCGCACTGGATTCCAACGACCCGTACAACATCAACCATCCCACCGTGGCCCAGATGGGCCTCAACAGCATGGGGGCCAACTTCCTCACGGCTGCCAACACCCCGGACGCCACAGCCAAGGCCCTGATCGACAGTGCGATGAAGGACCCGTACGAGTTCGGCGGCAAGCTCGTACCGGAAGCAGCTGTATCGAGGGGGTCCGGCCTGCTGTCGGGCGCGGCCCGCACCGCCGCAGGAGCCACCCGCCTCGCCGACGACATGGCGCACGCACCGAAGCCCCCGAGAGGACGGGAGGGGCCGGAGAAGCCGGAAGAGCCGAAGGGGCCGTCCGCCGGCGAGGAGCTGAACAGGGATCCGCACGGGACGTCGCGCGAACCGTGCGACCGGACCTGCCGGGAGGATCCGGTCGATGTCGCAACGGGCCGGATGATCCTGCCCCAGACCGATCTCGTCCTGCCCGGCTCGCTGCCCCTCGTGATCAGCCGCACCTTCGAATCGTCCTACCGCCTGGGCCGCTGGTTCGGCCCGAGCTGGTCCTGCACGCTCGACGAGCGCCTGGAGATCGACGAGACGGGCATTGTCCTGGTAGGCGAGAACGGCAGTCTGCTCGGCTATCCCCACCCCTCTCCAGGCGGTCCCGTCCTCCCGCATCTGGGGCGGCGCTGGCCGTTGGAACGGCAGGAGGACGGCGGCTACACGGTCACCGACCCCGACACGGGGCGGGTCCGGCACTTCACCGAACACGGCCTGCTCATACAGATCGACGACCGTAACGGCGCCTGGATCACCTTCACGCACGACGAAGCCGGCGCCCCGGTCAGCGTCGCCCACAGCGGCGGCTACGAGGTCCGCCTGTCGACCTCCGACGGCCGAATAACCGGCCTCGACCTGGCCGACGGCACCCAGGTCCTCCGGTACGGCTACACCGACGGCAACCTCACCGAGGTCACCAACTCCTCCGGCCGCCCCCTCCGCTTCGGCTACGACGACCTGAACCGGATCACCTCCTGGACCGACACCAACGACCGCCACTTCGACTACGTCTACGACGACGAGCACCGCTGCATCGCCCAGTCGGGATCGAACGGCCACCTCAACGTCCGCTTCGCCTACGAGCCGGGCCGCACCACCCTCACCGACTCCCTCGGCCACCGCACGCAGTTCCTCGTCAACGACCGCGCGCAGATCACCGCGGAGATCGACCCCACAGGCGCCACCACCCACTTCGAACACGACCGCCGCAACCGCCTGCTCTCGCGCACCGACCCCTTGGGCCACACCATCCGCTTCACGTACGACGAGGCGGGCCGGATGACCGGTGTGACCCGTCCGGACGGCCGCGTATCGCGGGCGGAATACAACGCACTCGGCCTGCCGGTGAAGCTGATCGCCTCGGATGGCAGGGTGACCCGCCAGACATACGACAACCGCGGCAACCGCACCTCCGTCACCAACCCCGTCGGTGCCACGACTCACTTCGCGTACGACACCCGCGGCCACGTCGCCTCGGTGACGGATGCCCTGGGCAGCACCACCACGGTCCGCTGCGACCCGGCAGGCCAGGTCACCTCGGCAACGGATCCCCTGGGCGGGACAACGACCTACATCCGCGATGCCTTCGGCCGCCCGATCGCCATCACGGACCCGCTGGGCCACACCACGCACCTCACCTGGAGCGTCGAAGGCCGCCTCCTGCACCGAGTGAACACCGACGGCAGCGAGGAGTCCTGGACCTACGACGGCGAGGGCAACTGCCTAACCCACATGGACGCGATCGGCGGAGTCACGGTCTTCGAGTACGGTGACTTCGACCTCCTCACCGCGCGGACCGGGCCGGACGGCGCGCGCTACACGTTCTCGCACGACATGGAACTCCGCCTGACAGGGGTCACCAACCCGCAAGGGCTCACCTGGAGCTACACCTATGGCGCGGCGGGTCGGCTGGCCTCAGAGACGGACTTCGACGGCCGAACCCTCACCTACGGGTACGACGCTTCGGGACGTCTGACCTCCTGCACCAACGCCGCAGGCGAGACCACGGCATACGAGCGCAACGAGCTCGGCCAAACGATCCGCAAGGACGCCGCCGGCCTGGTCACCACCTACGCGTACGACGTCTTCGACACCCTCGCGACGGCTTCCTCACCGGAGGCTACGGTCACCTGGCTCCGTGACGCCACGGGCCGACTGCTTTCGGAGACGGTGAACGGCCGCACCCTCACGTACGACTACGACGCGCTGGGGCGCCGCACCAGCCGCACGACGCCTGGGGGCGCCGAATCCCTCTGGGCGTACGACGCGGCAGGTCGGCGCAGCGCCCTTACCACTGAGGGCCGCACTCTGGTCTTTGAACGCGACGCTGCGGGGCAGGAGCTGAGGCGTACGCTGAACCCGTCGCTCTCCCTCATCCACGAGTACGACGTGATGGGCCGCCGCACCGCCCAGTCGGTCGTCGGTCAAGACGGCCGCACCCTCCAGCGGCGCGGCTACAGTTACCGCGCCGACGGCTACCTGACCGATATCGACGACTCCGTTGTCGGCCTGCGCACCTTCACTCTGGACGCGGCAGCCCGGGTCACGACTGTCGAGGCCTCTTCCTGGTCGGAGCGCTACGCTTACGACGAGGCCGGCAACCAGACCACCGCCTCTTGGCCAACGCAGCACCCCGGCGCGGAGGCCCGGGGCGACCGCGCCTACACGGGCACCCGCATCACCCGCGCTGGATCAATCCGCTACGAGTACGACGCTCTGGGCCGCGTTACCCTTCGCCGGAAGACCCGTCTCTCGCGCAAGCCCGACACCTGGCGCTACGAGTGGAACACCGAAGACCGCCTGGTCGGGGTGACCACCCCGGACGGCACCCGCTGGCGCTACCGATACGACCCCCTGGGCCGCCGGACGGCCAAGCAGCGTCTGTCGGAGACCGGGGCGGTCATCGAGGAGACCCTGTTTACCTGGGACGGCACAATCTTGTGCGAGCAGACCAGAGGCGCGGTCACCCTCACCTGGACCCACCAGGGCCTTCACCCCGTCACCCAGACAGAGCGCATGGCCCAGGACGAGGTTGACGACCGCTTCTTCACGATCGTCACGGACCTGGTGGGCACTCCCACCCACCTCATCGCAGAAGACGGCACCACGGCGTGGCACACCCGCTCCACGCTCTGGGGCACTACAACCTGGAACCGCGACGCGACGGCCTACACCCCTCTCCGCTTCCCGGGGCAGTACTACGACCCCGAGTCCGGCCTCCACCACAACTACTTCCGCACCTACGACCCCGAAACCGCCCGCTTCCTCTCCCCGGATCCCCTCGGCCTCACCCCCGCCCCCAACCCGACCACGTACGTCCACAACCCTCACACTTGGGCCGACCCCATGGGCCTGGCCCCGGAAGGGTGCCCGGAGCGCGACCCCTTTGACTTCCGAAAGCCCAACCCCGATCATCCCCCGAAGCAGAATTTGATCGACGCCATGAAGGAAGCACCGCAAGGCGAGTATATCGACTGTACCGAAATTTCAGATTTCATCATGAAGCGGGCGGAGGGCGAAGGAAAAATTGTCCACTACATCACCCCGTCCGGAAACCTCAGAACTCCCGAGGCCGGGCCCAACGGAATCGAGATTGAGGACTACGAATTCCACCAGGTATACACTGACGGTCGATACGTATATGACCCGACCCTGAGCCCGGAGCCAATCGCCCGAGGCGACTACGAGCGGGCCCTGCGGTCACAGAACCCCGAACGCGTCATACGATTGGAAGGCGAAGCCAACCTGAATGAACTGAGAGAGATGCGAAGGAACAGGAAATGGCGGTGACGAACATGACAGAACCACTGTCGCGCTTTCATCGAGCCAAGGCTGCCCTTGAGCGATTCGCGCCCGTGGCTTGGATCAGATCCACAAGCGAGATCGGTCACACTGGCCTCATTCAGGTGCCTTCTCTCGGTTGGCGTTTCAGTGAACCACACCCGGAGTTGAAGGAGATGTTCACATCTGTGGTGCGAGATGCGCCGCAAAACATCACCTGGTTCTTCGGGGAAAGGAGGAACTCGTTGATTGTGCCGACGAGGCTGGTCGATGAAGCCGGACTGGACGGTGAAGGCTACGGCGACCTCAAGACGGCCATCAGCCAGAGCGACCAGGGGTTCTGCATCGCCGCCTCCGAGGACATCGAACTCATCATCCGGGCGATCGCCACGCAGCCCGCGCCGCCGACCGCGGCGCGGCTGTACGTGACCCAGCTCGCAAAGAGTTCAGCCGAGGAACTGGTGTGCGTCGTGGAGAGCCTCACGGGCGAGGCGCAGGTCGGCATGGTGTTCCGTGCCGTCGGCGCGCCCGACATCGAGATCCGACTGACCGCCCTCCACTGGTACCCACCCCGGCCGGAGACCAGGAGGCGAGCCCCTCTCGCCAAGGCAACCCTCGTCGGCGACGGCGCCGGGCGCATCCGTCTCAAAGAATTGCTCGTCAGCGTTCCCGACCACTGAACCTCTTTCAACCTGTCTCTGAGGTGTGAAAGCGCTGGTCAGTCGGGTGGTGGTGACATGGCGAAGCCCCTGTCGTTGGTGTGGTGATTCCACTCATCACATCGACGTCAGGGGCTTCATTGGTTCCGTATCCTGCCATGCTTGACGTCCCGTACGAGCTGTTGAGCACGTCTCCTGGCTGCTTTACACCCGAAGGCATGAGGTGAACTCACGCTGGCGCAAGCTCGGTTGTTTCAAGCAGGCCCTCCTGGCTCTGGCCCACCTACGCAAGAACGAGACGTTCGCGCAGCTCGGAGCCGGCTTCGGAGTGTCGCAGGCAACGGCCTGGCGCTACGTCGACGAGGCCCTGGAGGTGCTCGCCGCGTGGGCACCTGGACTGCACGAAGCGCTGGTCGGGCTGGGCGAAGGCGACTTCGTCATTGTCGACGGCACGCTGATCCCGACCGACCGGATCGCCGCGGACGAGCCGTACTACTCGCAAAGCACAAGCGGCACGGGATGAACGTGCGGGTCATCGCCCGCCCTGACGGCACACCCCTGTGGTTCTCCAGAGTTCTGCCGGGTCGCGCCCACGACCTGACCGCGGCCCGCGCCCACGGCATCGTCCAGGCCTGCCTCACCAGGCAGATCCTCGTCCTGGCCGACCGGACCTACCAGGGAGCCGGCGCCACCGTCCGCACTCCGTACTACAACCACCGCGACCAGCCGGCCCACTACCAGCAGTACAACCGCGACCACGCCCGACTACGAGCACCAGGCGAACGCGCCTTCGCACGCTTGAAGTCCTGGAGAGTCATGCGCCGGGCACGCTGCTCGACCAACCGCATCGGCCGCACCGCCCAAGCCATCCACACCCTCCTCACCTGCGGATATTCAGGATGAAAGAAGCTCACTGAGGCAGGCTGTCGCGGACAGCACGGGGAGGAAGGCCCGCGGCGGGACGGCCGGTATGGCCATCTCCCGGATTCGGAGGGCGGCAACCAAATCATCATGTTATTCCCGGCAGGAAGGAGCCGTGTTCCGTGATCGCAGAATTCCGCGTGCGCCCGGTAATCTTTAAGGGCGGGAGCCGGTGGAAGAACGTCAAGCCTGAATGAGATTCGCGAACACCCGAAGAAAGTAACGACGGCATCATTTCTCTCGAGAGAGACAAGGGGCTCATTGTGGCAAAATTTGCACCCCCAGAGCCGCAGGAGTTTGTCATTGCGTTCGGGGTGGAGGCTGCCGTTACAGGGGACACGCAATTTACGATCGATTTCTCTGAGGTAGTGGACGACTGCCTCGAATTTTCCTACGACGTACTTGGCGGGTCTGTCGCCGTGACCTGGAGTCCAGCGCGGACCGGACCGACCTTCACCATCTTCCGAGAGGGCGCGACGCTTCTTCGCATCATCGATGAGTATGGATCGTCGAAAATAATGATAGATTTCAGCACTGACGATACCGTTGGGGCGATGGAAACCCAGATATTTCCGCATATCGTGATCTCGGATCGAACCCTGCTCCGCTGACGGGTTCCCTTGGTGTGTCGTGTGCGGACTATGCAATCTTATTGTTTGTTATTTCAAAGAGCGAGACGGCCGCGCTTGCCGAGCCCTTTTCATCCTGGCGCCCTGGGGGTGAAGGGGCTGGGCAGGGGTGCTATGGCAGACGACGGAACATGGTTTCACGGACGTCCTCACGCTCATTTTTTCCCACTTGGGGCGAGGGCCTCCAGCTGAAGGCACACTGCACCACCTCAGCCGCCGTAGAAGAGGTCGTCGACGACGGCGCGGGCGCGGCGGGTGGTGCGGCGGTAGTCGTCCAGCATTTCGCCGACCGTGCCCTCCGCGTAGCCGAGGTAGCGGCCCACCGCGGCCAGTTCGCGGGCCTCCGACGGGAAGGTGTCCCCGGCGCGGCCGCGGACCAGCATCACGGCGTTGCGGACGCGGGTGGCCAGGACCCAGGCCTCGTCCAGGATCTGGGCCTCCTCGGCGGGGATCAGGCCGGCTGCGTGGGCGGCGGCCAGGGCCTCGCGGGTGCGGGTGGTGCGCAGGGCGGGTTCGGCCCAGGCGTGCCGCATCTGGAGCAGCTGGACGGTCCACTCGACGTCGCTGAGGCCGCCGCGGCCCAGCTTCGTGTGGAGGGTCGGGTCCGCGCCGCGCGGCAGGCGCTCCGATTCCATGCGGGCCTTGAGGCGGCGGATCTCGCGGACCGCGTCGTCGCCGAGGCCTTCGGCGGGGTAGCGCAGCGGGTCGATCAGGTCGATGAAACGGCGGCCGAGGTCCGGGTCGCCGGCGACGGGTGCGGCGCGCAGCAGGGCCTGGCTCTCCCAGGTCAGCGACCAGCGGCGGTAGTACGCGGCGTACGAGGCGAGGGTGCGGACGAGGGGGCCGGAGCGGCCTTCGGGGCGCAGGTCGGCGTCGATGAGCAGCGGCGGGTCGGCGGTGGGGAGTTGGAGGAGGCGGCGCATCTCGGCGATGACGGTCTGGGCGGCCTTCGCGGCGTCCTGCTCGTCGACGCCCTCGCGGGGTTCGTGGACGAACAGGACGTCGGCGTCGGAGCCGTAGCCGAGCTCGTGGCCGCCGAACCGGCCGACACCGATGACGGCGAACCGGGTGGGCAGGGTGTCGCCCCACTGGTCGCGGACTGCGGCGCGCAGGGCTCCGGCGACGGTGGCGGCGGTGAGGTCGGACACGGCCCGGCCGACCCGGTCGACGAGGGCTCCGCGGTCCGTTTCGGCGGGGCTGTCCTCCGTACCGTACGAGGCGATGATGTCGGCGGCGGCCGTGCGGAACAGTTCGCGGCGGCGGACCCCGCGGGCCGCGGTCACGGCGGCCTCGGCGCTGTCGGCGCGCCCGACGGCGGCCAGCACCTCCTGCAGCAGGGCCTCGTGCGTACGGGGCTGGAGGCCCTCGGGGTCGCCGAGCAGGGCGACGGCCTCGGGGGCGCGCATCAGCAGGTCGGGGGCGAGGCGGCCGGCGGACAGGACGCGGGCCAGGTTCTCGGCGGCGGCGCCCTCGTCGCGCAGCAGGCGCAGGTACCAGGGGGTCTTGCCGAGGGCGTCGGAGACCTTGCGGAAGCCCAGCAGGCCGGCGTCCGGGTCGGCGGAGTCCGCGAACCAGCCCAGCATGACCGGGAGCAGGGTGCGCTGGATGGCGGCCTTGCGGGTGACGCCGGAGGCGAGGGCCTCCAGGTGGCGCAGGGCCGCGGCCGGGTCGGCGTACCCGAGGGCTTCGAGGCGCTGGCCGGCGGCGCGCGGCGAGAGCCGGGTCTCGCCGGGGGCGAGCTGGGCGACGGCGTCGAGGAGCGGGCGGTAGAAGAGCTTCTCGTGCAGGCGGCGGACCACGGAGGCGTGGCGGCGCCAGGCCTTGTTGAGCTCGACGACGGGTTCGGTGCGCAGCCCGAGGGAGCGGCCGAGGCGGCGCAGGTCGGCCTCGTCCTCGGGGACGAGGTGGGTGCGGCGCAGGCGGTGGAGCTGGATGCGGTGCTCCATGGCGCGCAGGAAGCGGTACGCGTCGTTCAGCTGGGCGGCGTCGGCACGGCCGACGTAGCCGCCGGCGGCGAGGGCGTGCAGGGCGTCGAGGGTGGTGCCGGAGCGGAGGGTGGCGTCGCTCCGGCCGTGGACGAGCTGCAGCAGCTGTACGGCGAACTCGACGTCGCGCAGGCCGCCGGGACCGAGCTTGAGCTCGCGGTCGACCTGGGAGGCGGGGATGTTGTCGACGACGCGGCGGCGCATCTGCTGGACGTCGGCGACGAAGTTCTCGCGCTCGGCGGCCTGCCAGACGAGGGGGTTTATGGCGTCGACGTAGGCCGCGCCGAGCTCCGGGTCGCCGGCGACGGCGCGGGCCTTGAGGAGGGCCTGGAACTCCCAGGTCTTGGCCCAGCGTTGGTAGTAGGCGAGGTGGGAGGAGAGGGTGCGGACGAGGGGGCCGTTGCGGCCCTCGGGGCGGAGATTGGCGTCGACGGGCCAGATGCTGCCCTCGACGGTGGTCTCGGAGCAGATGCGCATGAGGTGGGAGGCGAGGCGGGTGGCGGCCTGGAGCGCCTTGTGCTCGTCGCCGTTCGCGCTGCCGTTGGTCGCCCCGTTCCCGCGGTTCCGGCCGTTCCCGCCGTCGGCTGCGTCGGCTCCGCCGGCTCCGTTGGCGGCTTCCGCGACGAAGATGACGTCCACGTCGGAGACGTAGTTCAGCTCGTTGCCGCCGCACTTGCCCATCGCGATGACGGCGAGGCGGCACCGGGCCGCGTCCTGCGGGGCGGCCGCGCTCGCGATGCGGAGGGCGGCGCGGAGGGTGGCGGTGGCGAGGTCGGCCAGCTCGGCGGCGGTCTGGGCGACGTCGATGGTGCCGCAGACGTCACGGGCGGCGATCGAGAGCAGGCACCGGCGGTACGCGACGCGCAGCGCGACGGGGTCGTGCCCCTCGGCCAGGCACTGCTCGAACTCTGCGAGGCCGGGGTGCAGATCGGCGGCCTCGTAGGTGACGAGGGCCTGCCAGTCGCGGGGGTGGCGGGCGAGGTGGTCGGCGAGCGCCTCCGAAGCACCGAGGACGCCGAGGAGGCGGTCGCGCAGGGGCTTGGAGCTGACGAGAGTGTCGAGGAGGGCGGGCCGGTCCTCGGCGCGCTGCGCCTCGGCGAGGCGGACCAGGCCGCGGAGGGCGAGGTCGGGGTCGGCCGTGGCACCGAGGGCGTCGAGGAGCACCGGGTCGGTGCGTACGGGGGCCAGCGCGTCGGATTCGAGCAGCCGGGCCGCCGCCGAGGGGTCGGTGAAGCCGCTGCGCAGCAGCATCGTGAAGGTACTGCTCCTGCGTCCCGGGACCGTCATCCCGTCGCCTCCCGCGTCCCGCGTCCGTGTGTCGCTCACCGCCACGGCCCTCGCGGGCCTTGGAGGGAGCCTATCCGGAGCAGGCGTTCGACTCACCGGGGAGCGGGTGGATGCGCCGGGTACGGCACCCCGTTGCACATCACGACGGGGCACCGTCACACCGGCCTCGGCGGCCTCCAGGGCTCCGGCGCGGTCGCGACGAGCGGGCACGGCACGCCCTGGCGGGCCCCGCGGCCGGCCCGGACGGCGCGATCACGTCGGTCTGCGCCGGAAAGCCGGAGTCATCGGCGAAACGGGTGAACCAAGTCCCTTGTTTTGGACTCTCACTGACTGCTCAGCGGTTTTTCCCGCCCGGAACGACCCGAAGGCCAGGCCAGCCGATGTCCCTTGCCCGCCGCCGCTTCCTCCTCGCGGCCCTGCTCCCGGTGCTCACCGTGGGTGCCACCGGCGTACTCGCCATCGCCACGGGCGAGCAGACGTCGGCCGAGGCCACCCAGGAGGGCGACTCGACCGCGGCCCTTCCGGCGAGCGTCACGGCCGGCTCGGTCGTCCAGGTCGTCGCCCACCCCGACGACGACCTGTTCTTCATGAACCCGGACCTCAGCCGCACCCTGACCGCCACCACCGGCACCACCGCCACCCGCACCACCCTCACCACCGTCTACCTGACCTCCGGCGAGGCCGACGGCCGCAACGAGGCCCGCGGGGGCGCCGCCTGGGATCCGGAGCAGCCCGCCGACCGCGCCCACTACGCGGAGGCCCGCCAGAACGGCATACGCGCCGCCTACGCCCAGATGGCCACCGGCGACCGCACCAGCGCGTGGAAGCGCACCGCGATACCCACCGAGGGCGGCGGCTTCGCCGAGCTCGACGTCCTCGTCGCCAAGCCCGAGGTCAACCTCGTCTGGCTCCAGCTGCGCGAGGCCCGCAACCCCACCGCCGAGAACCCGGACAGCCTGCGCGGCCTGTGGCACGGGAAGATACCCGCGCTCGGCGCCCAGCTGTCCTCCGGAAGCCCCGTCAAGCAGCAGTACGCGTACACCAAGGACCAGACGGTACAGGCCATAGCCGGGATCCTGGACCGGTACAAGCCGACGACGATACGCATGCAGGACCCGACCCCCGGCCGCTACCCCGAGACCGGCAAGTACACCGACCACCAGGACCACATGTACGGCGCCCGCTTCGTGCAGGCCGCGACGGCCGCGTACGCCGACCGGGTCACCGACCGCCCGCGGTTCACGGTGCAGAGCTACCTCGGCTACCACAACGGCTCCCTGCCGCACTCCCTGGACCCGCAGACGGCCGAGACGAAGATCGGGTTCCTCAAGACGTACGCCTGGCACGACCGCGAGAACCACTGCGGCAGCCCGTCCGGCTGCGGCGACCGCAAGGTCGCGGGCAGTCCCACCGGCCGCAACTGGGCCCAGTCCCTGCGCTACGCCCGCGGTGACAGCGCCTCCTGGCTGACGGCCGGCACCCCCGGCCGGCTGTGGGCCTTCGCCGCCCTCGACGGCCGGATGGCCGTTTGGTCCCGGCAGGGCGCCCCCGGCCGGTGGACCGGCCCGGCCCTGCTCCCCGGCGGCGGCATCGACCCGGGTGCGAGCACGGCCCGCTTCCCGGACGGCCGCATCGCGGTCCTGGCCACCCGCACCACCCTCCACCCCGACTACCGGCGCGAGGCCGTGTACGCCGTCCAGACCGCGCCCGACGGCCCGTTCGGCCCGTGGCAGTCGCTCGGCACCCCCGAGACCGCCGACGAGGACGGCACCTCCGCGATCAGCACCCCGGCGGCTGCCGTGTCCCCGGACGGGCGGCTCACCGTGTACGTACGCGACTCCCGGCGCACCCTGCGCGCCCGCGAGCAGCAGCCCGACGGCGGCTTCGGCCCCTGGCAGCACCTGGGCGGCGCGGACCTGCAGAGCGACCCGGCGACGGCGACCGACTCCGCCGGGCGGCTCCACCTGTACGCCACCACCGGCAAGACCGTCCTGGCCTGGATCCGGCCCGCCCCGGACGCGCCGCTGGAGGGCCCCTTCCCGACGGGCCTGCCCGCGACCACGGTCCCGCTCACGGTGGTACCGGAGGGCGCGGGGGTCCGCCTGTACTTCCGCCGCCCGGACTCGGGCGTCGTCCGCACGGCCCTGGTGACGGCGGGCACCGGCGGCAAGCCGCAGGTTTCCAGCGTCTCCGAAGCGGGCGGTCGGGCGGGCTACGGTGCCGTCGGCGTGGCGGGCCGCCTCCTCTCCGGCCGGGCGGACACGGGCGCGGTCAGCACGACGAGCGTGGGCGGCCCCCCGGCCTGGACGGAATCGAAGATGCTGTACACGGGCGCCCCGGCCGGCATCGCCGAACAGGCGGGCGCAACGACGACAGCGGTCCTGGGCCTGGACGCAAACCTCCACATCACCACCACCACGACCCCCGCCCGCCCCACCCGCCCCACCTGGCACCGCGCGGTCCTTCCGGGAACATAGGAGGAGTCGCAGGAGCTGGTCAGGCGAGTCAGGTGAGCCCTTCTTCGGCGGTTGGCGCACCGGGTTTCAGAGGGACCCACCTCGTCATCGCGTCCCAGGACTCCAAAACGTCCACCAGGCCTTCCACCGTGGCCGGAAACTCAGGTCCAACGGTGCTGGTCAGGATCAGCAGCATTCCCCCGTACTGCCGTACCAATGCGATGAACTCCGCGGTGGCCGGGGCCGACCAGAGCTGCCCGAGTGTCGCAACCGCGACCTCGTCGGGTCCGGTGAATGCCCAGGCGAGCGAGTCGGAAAGCCTGGGTGGCAGTCCCGACCACAGCGGTTGAAGATGCAGTGCTTCGGCGAATGCCGATCTGGGCCCGTAGGCGCCGGTCGCCGTCCAATCGTCCCCGTTCCGGACCAGCTGGGCCACCTCCAGCGAAGGGTTCACGATGAGAGCCGGAACGGCCCGGTCGTGTCGCTCCCCTGTCGGCACTCCGGCGCTGAAGGACCTCCAGCTGATGCCGGCGTCCTTTGCCATATTGATCAGGGCGGAGTCGTTCCAGAGGGGATACCGGCACAACCCGAAGTGGAAGAGCCTTGCGCTTGCCCAGGTGATGTGATCGTCCACGTAGAGGGCGGGAACCCCGTCGCCCAGCGGGTATCCGCAATCCTGGCAGTCGCCGGCCCAGAGCAGCTGCATGAGGGAACGGGTTTCCTCGTCTCCCAGTTTGTTCAGGACCTCTTGGCTGACGGCCAAGTACGGAAGACCGGTCGAGCCGTCCGGGGCATCCAAGACCACCCAATCCACTTGGTATCCGTGGTCTCGTGCCCGCCTCCACCACTCCTCCCCCGTACGGACGTCGCCGAAGGAATAGGCGGCTACTCCGACCATCAGGCAGCCGATCGGGTCACCCAGATTACCCTGCGTGACCGCCGCATCGTAGGCTCGCGAGACATACGCGTTCGCTGTTTCGTGGTCTCCCCTACGCAGCAGGACGCCGGCGTACGACAGCGCTGCGAGGGGGATCTCACCATCGGCCGCCACCCTCAATGCCTCGACCGCGTCGTCGGACTGCCACTGCGAGGTCAGCCAATCGGAATAGTGCAGTGCGCTTCCGGGATCGCCGGCCTCGGTGCCCCGTTTCCAGAGCGATATCGCTTCGTCCTGGTTACCCAGCTTTTCATGGACCATGCCGAGGGCTCCGATCGACTGCAGTTCCCCGCCTTCGATCGCCCTCTCGTACCAGGCGCGCGCCGTCTCCAGATCCCCCCTCGCGAAGGACAGTGCACCCATGTTGTGAGCACCGGTCGAATCGCCCAGCTCGGAAGCGCGCTCGAAACAGCGGCCCGCACCGTCGTACTCCTTCTCGGCCGCCAATAGTGCTCCGAGGTTGATCAGGCCGTCGGGATCATCCGCCTCCACGAGAGGGCGAAGGGCTTCCTTCGCAACGTCCGTCCGGCCGGCGACCCTGGCCACGGTCGACACCAACGCACGACGTGAATCATCGACGACACGCAGAGCCTCGTCCCACACTTGATCCGGTAGCTCGTTCGGGCGGGACCGGCGCGCTGCGTCGGATACGAGATAGTCGAACGGCTTCCACGTACCACCCCGGCTCGGAACCAGGGGGCTGGTCACGCCCAGGACGACCCCGGACGCCCAGTCCCACGCTTCGTCCAAGCCTTCCGGCCGCAGCGCCGGACCGCCCGCCCGGTCGAGGAAGTACATGTGGAGGCGTTCCAGCGACTCCGGCGCCAGGGCAGCGTCCACACCCGTGCGGGCAAGGGCGACGGCAGCCGCGACGAGCGCCGCACCTCGTGGGTTGCCTTTCACTCGTGAAGCAGACTGCCACAGCTTGAGCACCTGCGGCCCTGCCGCCAAGTACTCCGCCACCCCGTGCGCCCTGTCGGATTTGAGTGCGGCAGCAATGCGCGGATCCTCACACGAAGAGGCATCGTGCCGCTCGCCGTCGGTCCAGATCCGATCAAGGGTGATGTGATGCGCTGCGCGGATCACCCGGCCCGGCGAAGAGGGCAGACACGGCCCACCTCCACGCGATATGGACTGAATATCCCTTTCGCCCGTGTAGTGCTCATAGAATTCGGTACGCAGAGTGGCGAGCACGACCGTGCGACGAGCGACCAGTCGGTCGAGCAAAGATGGCGTCAGCCCGTCGGAGCGCAGATAGCTGTGCAGGTCGTCCAACCAGACGACCTTTTCGCGGGCACTTCCGAGTGAGAGCAGGAAGGACATGTCGGCGTCGGGGTCAGGCTTGCAGACCGACCAGTCCCGGAAATGACGGATCATGCCTTCGTACAAGGCCCTCGACTTTCCTGCAGCCGAATCGCCCGTCAGCAGCAGCATGCCACCCGATTCCGTCAGCCCTTCAAGGCAGGCGTCCAACTGCCCGTCGACGGAACGGCGGACGTACTGGACGACTTCCGAGTAGCCGACGGCATCCGGTGCGCGATGGACGCCGAACGCAACCGGGTCGGCCTCGGCAACGGGAACCCAGTCGCCCTCGCGGGGCACAGGGGCTTCGCACACCGTGCGCAGCGCCCGTTTGCCGATCTCCACCAGCTCAGGCCGCAGCCCTGCAGCCGCCTCCACCGCCCGCCGGAAGCCGGCGTCATCCACCACGACGGAGATCGGAACGGCTTCCACCCGCGCGTGCCCCCACTGCCCGGGGTCGCCGCACACCACACCGATCAGGTACTCGTCGGCAAAAAGGGCAGCACCCGACATCCCCTGCCAAGGCGATGCGGAGGACACGCCGACTCCGGGCGGCGGGGCATGGGAACTGTCCAGCACATAGCGGCCTCGCAGGATGGACGACCCCGGCTTCACCGTTCCCACGATCTGTTCGGTGTCCGGCCGGGCCCCGTCCCGGAGCGAGATGCGCGGGTAGCCCACCGCTTCGCAGTTCTCCCAGGCCGCCAGGCCGGTTATCTTGCCCCATTGGACATCGGATATCCGGCACTTCGTGATGTCCTCGACCAGGTCTTGCTCCGCTTGGAGTAGCGCCGCGTCACACGACTCGTCATAGCGAGACCACACGAGGCGGCAGTGGTGCATCCCCGTCCCGCCCGAGACGGCGACTCGAGCGGTCTCGTCCCCTTCGAACAGGTGGGCCGAGGTGAGCACCAGACGTGAGTCGAGCAGGAAGCCGCTGCCTTGCCGCGCTCCCTGGACAACGGCGACTCGCTCGACGGATCGGACGCTCATCCGCCGCGCAGTCCGGACGGACGTTCAAAATCGCCCAGATCCACCTCGATCGAACTTCCGATCTCGATCGACCCTCCGGTGGCGGAGTCTTTGGGCTTCAACTTCACGGACACTTTGTGGATGGCGTTCTGCGCCATCCCTGCTTGGGCACCACCGGAGACCACCCAGGCCTTGAAGCCTGCCTTGGCACTCACGTCGCGTCGCAGCTCGACCGAGAAGTCGAGACTGATCTCGTCCACCTCGAACCTCAGGCGCTGCCCTTCCGCCGACTGCAGCGAAGCCATCAACTGATCCCGCAAGCCCTGCACAGCCTCAGTGAGTTCCACGTTCCCCAACGGGTCACGCATGTCTCCAACCTCCCCCGTCCGGCCCGTTGTTACTGGCTATCCATACCATATGCCCCTGACACGAACGGCGATCCGAACGTCGACCTCCAGGCACGCCGGGCGGGCAGCCACATCGGGGGGTCTTGGCCGCCCGGTTGCCCCGCCCAGAGTGCGGCAAGCCAGTGCTGCTAGCCGAAAACGTCGTCCTCGCGCCCCGGCCAGGCCAGGGTGATGCCCACCCGGTCGCACAGACCCACCCACCGGGGATCGGAGGGCTCGTACTCGACCCAGAGCACGGCGCGCACCTGCGCAGCGCGCTCGCGGAGCCTGTCGTGATAGTCGAGCAGCTGGCCCACACCGGCTCGGAGCTGCCGGGTCTCGTTCCCGGGCGTGAGTGACTTCACCTCGCACACGGTCAGGTCCTCGGCCGTCAGACGCCACCCGAGATCGAAATCGGGATCGGTGACGCGCGGAGAGAGGACGTCCAACCCCCGGGCCCGAGCGGCCTCGGCGAGGGCGTTCTGCAACTTCCGGTGCGCGTTGAGATTGCGCCCCATGAGGTCGGGGTCGGGAGGGGTGAACTGCGGGGCCGCCGGAGTCACTGATTCGTCTGCGACGCGGTACCCGCACCCGACGGGGACGGTGGGCGGCTGAGCCGTCGTGCCGACCTCGGAGAGATGGAAGCGGATCACCTTCCGCAGCGGTCCCCCACCCGTCTCGGGTGCTTCGTCGTACGAGTAGGGCGCGGTCGGATCCACGGCGAACTCGCCCACGTAGCGGACGACCCCGCGGGACCCCTCGAAGACCCGGAGCGCCAGCCCCAGCTTCACGTGGTCGCGTATGGCGGCGTTGCCGGGGCTGTCGAAGCCCTGAGGACCGACCTGCCCCTCCCCGGTGTAGTGGAAGGTGCCGTCTTCGGCCCACGTGTCGAAGTAGCCGTGCTGGTGGCCCGTTTGCGGATCGGTGAAGATCAGCACGTTCGTGGACTTCGCACACCGGCTGATGCCGCCCTGTCGGCTACCGCCGTAGCGGTCGTGAAGCTCCTTGCGCTTCACGGTCGCACCGGGCTCCAGCAGCCATTCGGGCCCGTCGGACGCCTGCTGGCCGCCGAAGGCCTCCTCGAAGGCCTCCCACTGCGCGTCGGTGACCTTGTGGGGGTTGCCGGCGAACAGCGTGCCCAGGGGTGACTTCTCCGCGAACCGCTCGTCGCGCACGAAGTGCTGCCTGGGGACCGGCCGGTCGAGCCACTGCTCCACGACCAGCGGCACGTACCAGCGGACCCCCGGCTCCTCCTGCCAGTACTCGTCCGGTGCACTCGGCTGCTGGCTCGGGGCGCCCGTGATCCGCCCCCGCCCCACCAGTCCCCCACGGGGCCCGGTCATCCACATAACGAAGCGGTCGCCGTCCGCGAGTTCCGCGCGGTAGCGCGCGACGCTCCAGGACTCGAGCTGATGCCCGTCCCGCCGGAACCGGTCGAGATCGAACACGTCCGGGTTACACGTAAGCAGCCAAGCGCTCATACCCACCCCCACTGCACGCCCCCAGCTGCTGATCACTTGATGGGCCGTCCGTTCACCGACGCCACCTGAACGTTCCAGAACTTTGGGGAGTTCCTCCGTGGACGTGACGCTGCCCCTGACTGCGGCCGGACGGGCCGGAACCCCGAGGGGGCCCCCCCCCCCCCGGGCCCGATCCCGGCCGGGAGGTC
>NZ_JBHXTC010000073.1:23096-35660 GCF_042677605.1 Streptomyces sp. NPDC127106
CTGTCAAACAGTGGGGGGCGCTCCCCCTGTCCCTGCCCCCCCCCCCCGCCGGCCCGGGCGCGGCCCCCCCCCCGGGGGCGCCCCCCCCCGGGGGGCGGCGCCCCCCCCGCGGTTCCGGGTGTGCAGCAGGCTGCTGGCCTGCGCTTACAGCACCGGGAAGTTCTTGCGGAGTTCGAAGGCCGTGACCTCCGAGCGGTATTCCTCCCACTCCTGCTTCTTGTTGCGGAGGAAGGAGGCACCGGCTGCGCCACCCGCCAAGAACCCGCCACATGGAGAATCACTCCTCAGGTGGTGCTTGGTGGCGGGCCCTGGTGGCCCTGGGCCGCCCTCGGGCGGGCCCAGGGACGGCCCGACAGCACCCGCGCTCCTTCTGGGACGGAGTACCCCGCGCCGCACGAAGGACTGCCTCTCCGTCGGACGCCGAAGTCTCATGCTGCCCCTTCGCCTCAGAGCACTCGACTTCCGACGAAGGAGGACGACTTCCCTCACACATCCGCTACAACAGCCCGCTCAGCTTGGACTCAAGGTACTTCTGCAGCACAGCAAGTCCAGCGCCTTCGACGCTGTCCTTCACACGTACCAGGAACCCGCTCAACCTTGCCTTTGCGCCAAGCCGATCGGCCTGTCGCGCGTCTGGGTCCTCAAGCTCAAGCACGTCCGTCTCCAGCGATGCCGCTTCCTGCCCACCATGACTGGCAATCAGCTCAAGAAGCTCCTTGGCTTCGAATCCGAGGTTCACCGTTCCTTGAACACTCTGAAGGACTGTCCCCTCGACATGATGGAAGATCTGCTGATTGATGGTCACAGTCGCGCCGGCCATGACACCCACCCCTGCAGAGGGGGAGAGGGCCTGCAGCGGAACCATCGTGGCGGCACCAGGAACAAGGCTCTCGACCACCGACGCCAGCTCGACACTCGATTTCGCCCTCCGCCATATCCAGAAGTTCGGATTCCAGACGATGGCGGATCGCAAGGATTCGCACCTCTCTCTCGTGTCGCAGGTCTGCGTTAATCCGGCGCACCGACCTACCGTAGCGAACGACAATATCGGCCGCCGACCGTCTTTCCACTCCGCGGGAAAATAGCCATCCTCTGCAGCGTCTGGATCCTTCGCGCAAAGGTCAAGGAAATTCGAAAAGTCAGAAAACTGTCGCGTAATTTCAGAGGATACGAGAGACTCGCCCCCAAAGAATTCATAAACACGACCTGCGGCAGTACTGCACCCGTCCTGCCTGATCGAATTTCGCCCAACCCGCGTCATCCGCCTCCGATGCATAAAGCCGACCGGCCGGAACGTAGCTCCGAAAGAGTAGATTCCTCTCATGGTCATCAATAAAGGACCCCGCAAGCGTCACCATCTCCGCATTGGTGACGTAAGGCGTCAGCGAGACATGGCGCGCCAAGATCCCGAGGACATTTTCTCGCGTTTCCGCATCCGGCGGCTCTAGATAGGTCCTCCTGACGTATTCCATGTACGTCTCACGATCATAGGGATCCTCGCCTTGCCCCAACAAGCTCTCGGGCTCTTCGACCGCACCATCGAGCACCGATGAGTGCACCATGACCAAGTGGGGCTTCTTCCCGAGCGCCTCGAAAAGACGCTGCGAGATTCCCTCATACTGAGACCGAACCACATAACAGAAAATGTTTCCGGTCAACTTGACAATGGCGGCCCTCAGGGAAGGGTCTTCCAGGATCTGAACGATCTTTCCCCAATTTTCAGGCTCGGAGTAGAGACTCTTCCTCCTGTACCGAACGCCCGCGACCTTCAATTTATTTACCGAGAAGTCTTGGTCGTGAGATCCAATCAGGAGAAAATACGGACGCCCATCCTCAGCCATATCTGGCCCCCCACAGCAGCGACCTTACCGATGCCCGGCACCCTACAGTCCCGAGACCCGGCTGACCTCGGGTCTGAAGATTCTTCCCCTTATTAGTACTCCAGCTGTAGATCGTGATCTTGCTGGCGGGGCCGCTGCGGGGCCGCGTACGGCCACCGTTGATCATCATTGCGTGAAGACAGAAGACCCTGCCCGCTGGCAGGAAACATTCGAAGGCTTGAGGGGCCGCATTGTCAGTGCGGTGCGCTTCACTGTCCGCCATGGAGCTCACACAAGCGGACGTCAACGATCTGCTGGCCCGACTCGGCCCCGGGAACAGCTACATGTACCTGCCCGGCGATCTGGACCTGCAGGACCTGACCGACCTACTCGAAGGCAGGTATGGCACCCCGCGCACCCTCATCCTCGATGGCTTCACCGATCCGACGGTCGACGATTCCAGGGGGGCGGCTCTCATCATCCCCTTCGAGGACCGAGCCGTGATGCTACGGGCGTGGGCGTACGGGGATCAGTGGGTTGGCACGGGGACGGCACGGGACGCCGAGGGGACCGAGCGGTCGGTGCTGGTAATCGCTCCCAGAGAGGTGCCCGAACCCTTGGGGGTCGCTCCGGACGAGGACGAGGACATCGACTGGATGGAGCGGCTCAGACTGATCACCGGCTGGACACAGTCCGACCAGCGGCCGGACATGGACTGGGCGGAGATGGAGTCCCGCCTGGGCACCGCGCTGCCGAGCGACTACAAGCACATGGTCCAGACGTTCGGCAAGGGCGCCTTCGACGGATTCCTGGATCTGAACCAGGAGCCGTGGACGGATCTCAGGGAGGACGGCCTGCTCATCTGGGCAGGCACGGAGCACGAGAACCTGTATTGCTGGAGGGCCGACGGCGGCGACCCCGACCGTTGGCCTGTCGTGGTCCGATCCTTCGACGGTGAGGACGTCGCCTTCGACTGCCAAGCCGCTGAGTTCGTCTGCCGCATCCTCATCGATCCGCATCACCCGTTCACAATGGCCCGCTTTTTCGATACTCACTGGTTCATGAACTACGGGTAAAGCGACTGACCGAGCCCTGCTGTCAACGGCATCCACAGCGCGGTTGGCGGTGCCTTCGGGGAACAGGACGGAAGCACTCACCTGCCACGGCAGACTCGCCAAATCGTGATCTTTCTGGCGGGGTCGCTGCGGGAACGGGTACGGCGAACGTTGATCATCGTTGCGTGAAGACAGAAGATCAGGTGGTGGCCGTAAGTCACGGCGTGGACCCCGCCCGCTGGCAGGAAGCATTCGAGGGCCTGATAAGCCGCATCGCGGGCCGTTTCGCTCGTGTTGAGCCCCGGCGCCGGCCTGGTTCGACGTCTGACGGCCCAGAGACGGCCCCGGCCGAGTAGGACGCCTGAGGGCCGACGGTTCGCGACCGTCGGCCCTCATCGTCAGTTCCGGGATCTAACTACCCTGACCTGCGCTTACAGGACCGGGAGGTTCTTGCGGAGTTCGAAGGCGGTGACCTCCGAGCGGTATTCCTCCCACTCCTGCTTCTTGTTGCGGAGGAAGAAGTCGAAGACGTGTTCGCCGAGGGTTTCGGCGACGAGTTCGCTCTTCTCCATCAGGGAGATCGCCTCCCCGAGGTTCTGCGGGAGGGGCTCGATGCCCATCGCCCGGCGCTCGGAGTCGGACAGCGCCCACACGTCGTCGTCGGCGCCGGCCGGGAGTTCGTAGCCCTCCTCGATGCCCTTCAGGCCAGCGGCGAGGAGGACGGCGTACGTGAGGTAGGGGTTGGCGCCCGAGTCGATCGAGCGGACCTCGATGCGGGACGAGCCCATCTTGCCCGGCTTGTACATCGGGACGCGGATCAGGGCCGAGCGGTTGTTGTGGCCCCAGCAGATGTACGAGGGCGCCTCACCGCCGGAACCGGCGGTGCGGGAGGAGCCGCCCCAGATCCGCTTGTACGAGTTGACCCACTGGTTGGTGACGGCCGAGGTCTCCGCCGCGTGGCGCAGCAGGCCCGCGATGAAGGAGCGGCCGACCTTGGAGAGCTGGTACTCGGCGCCGGACTCGTAGAAGGCGTTGCGATCTCCCTCGAAGAGGGAGAGGTGGGTGTGCATGCCGGAGCCGGGGTACTCGGAGAAGGGCTTCGGCATGAAGGTGGCCTGGACGCCCTGCTCCAGGGCGACCTGCTTCATGACCAGGCGGAAGGTCATGATGTTGTCGGCGGTGGAGAGCGCGTCGGCGTAGCGCAGGTCGATCTCCTGCTGGCCGGGGGCGCCCTCGTGGTGGCTGAATTCGACCGAGATGCCCATGGATTCGAGCATGGTGATCGCCTGGCGGCGGAAGTCCATGCCGACGTTCTGCGGGGTGTGGTCGAAGTAGCCGGAATTGTCCGCCGGGACGGGGCGGGAGCCGTCGAGCGGCTTGTCCTTCAGGAGGAAGAACTCGATCTCGGGGTGGGTGTAGAAGGTGAAGCCCAGGTCGGAGGTCTTGGCCAGGATCCGCTTCAGGACGAAGCGCGGGTCGGCGAAGGACGGGGAGCCGTCCGGCATGAGGATGTCGCAGAACATGCGGGCGGTGCCCGGGGCCTCGGCGCGCCACGGCAGTATCTGGAAGGTGCCCGGGTCCGGCTTGGCGATCATGTCGGACTCGTAGACCCGCGCGAAGCCCTCGATGGCCGAGCCGTCGAAGCCGATGCCTTCGTCGAAGGCCTGTTCCAGCTCGGCCGGGGCGACGGCCACGGACTTGAGGAAGCCCAGCACGTCGGTGAACCACAGGCGCACGAAGCGGATGTCGCGCTCCTCCAGTGTCCGGAGGACGAATTCCTGCTGCTTGTCCATGCCTTCATCCTCGCAGTTCAGACGGCTTGTGCACCACCGCCCCCAGGGGTGGGTGCACAGGGGGCGGGCCCAGTATCGCCAGTCGCGGTTTCCGCCACATTACGCACCCCGCAAAGGTCGTGACACCCCCGCACTGACCTTGGACCCGTCATGAGCACTACCATCTGCGCCCATGGGGGGACGGGAGCACACGCGGCACCGGCGCATCGGGCGCCACCTGCCTCGCCGTGCCCTGATCACGGTCGCCCTCTCCGTACTGCTCGGCGCGCTGTTGCTGTGCGTACGCCCGGGTGAGCCGCACGCCGTGACCGCGGCCGCACCCGCCGCCGTCGCGGCCACCGGAGCGGCCACCGGAGCGGTCACCGGGGCCTCCTCCGACCCCGTCGTACGTGGGCACGCGCACCTGCCCGTACCCGGGCCTGTGCCCGTGCCCGCGCGCGTCGTGTGCGTGTCGCACGACGACCTGCCCGGCTGCTCCCCCTTCTCCCACGTCACCCCCGGCGTCCTGCCCGCCCCGCCGCCCGCCGTGCCGGTGGCCGCGGCCGCCGCGGATCCCGTCGTGCGTGCCGCCGATGCCGGGCGGGCCCGCCCGCACGGCACGCTCGCCCGGGCCCCCGACCTCCACGCCCTCCAGGTGTTGCGGACCTGACGGGTCCGGCGCGCTCCCTCGCGAGCCCCCGACCGGATCCACACCTCCACCCCCCTCAGCAAAGGACTAGGGCACATGGCCGGCACCACCCGGAACGACCAGCACTCCCGCCAGGCGCGCATAGCCGAGATGCGCCGGGCCGAACGCGCCCGCGAGCGCCGCAACAAGGTCATCGCGATCACGGCCTCCGTGGCCGTCGTCGGCGGACTCGTCGGCTTCGGTTCCTGGGTACTGATCAACCAGAAGAACAAGGAGAAGGCCGCGGCCGCGGCGATCCAGGCCGCCCGCACGGCTCCCATCGCCCAGGAGCAGACCTGGGAGGCCAAGTCGCTGGGTCGCAACCACGTCGACACCCCGGTGTCGTACCCGATGAACCCGCCGGTCGGCGGCGACCACAGCCCCCGCTGGATGAACTGCAACGGCGACGTCTACAAGGAGCCGGTCCCGCAGGTGAACGCCGTGCACTCGCTGGAGCACGGCGCGGTCTGGGTGACGTACAACGAGAAGGCCCCGCAGGCCGAGGTCGACAAGCTCGCCGAGACGGTGGCCGTCACCCCGTACACGCTGATGAGCCCGGTCAAGGAGCAGGCGGGCGCCATCATGCTGAGCGCGTGGGGCAAGCAGGTCACCGTGGACAGCGCGTCCGACCCCCGGGTGAAGCAGTTCTTCACCAAGTACGTGCAGGGCCCGCAGACTCCCGAGCCGGGCGCGGCCTGCACCAACGGGCTGGCCGGCAAGTGAGGCGCACGTACTGGGCGACCGGTACGGCGGTCCTGCTGGCGCTCCTGTTCGCTGTAGCGGCGACGGTGGCCGCCGCCAGTGGAAGCTCCGGCTCCGGCACGGCGCGGGAGCAGCGGACGCCGGCCCTGTACTCGCCGGACGCGGGTTTCGCCCGGGACATGGCGGTGCACCACCAGCAGGCGGTGGAGATGTCCTTCGTCGTGCGCGACCGCACGCAGGACGAAGCGGTGCGCAGCCTCGCCTACGACATCGCCAACACCCAGGCCAACCAGCGGGGCATGCTGCTGGGCTGGCTCGACCTGTGGGGCCTGCCGAAGGTGCTGGCCGAGGAGCCGCCGATGTCGTGGATGTCCACGGACGGCGGCAGCGGGGGAAGCAGCGGGGGAAGCAGCGGCCACGGCAGCGGCCACGCCGGGCACGACATGGGCGGTGTCGCCGCCAAGCCGGGCGCGCTCATGCCCGGGATGGCGACCAAGCAGGAGCTGGCCGCGCTCGGTGCCGCCCAGGGCCGGGACGCGGAGGTGCTCTACCTCCAGCTGATGACCGACCACCACAAGGGCGGCGTCGCCATGGCCCGGGGCTGCGCGACCCAGTGCCGGACCCCGGCCGAGCGGGCGCTCGCGCAGGGCATGGTCGACGCCCAGCAGTCGGAGCTCACCTTGATGGCGGACATGCTGCGGCAGCGCGGGGCTGCGCCGCGCGGGTGAGGTGACACCCTCGTACGGTGGTGGGAGGGCGCCCTTACCGGCCCTCCCACCACCGGCCTGCCGAGGGCGCCGAGGCGGGCGCGACCGCGCCGGCCGCCGCAACGGCATGCTCAGGAGGTTCCCCCTATGACCACCGCGGCAGAAATCATGCACCCCGGAGCCCAGTGGATCCCCGCCACGGAGACCCTGGACCGGGCAGCCGAGCTCATGGGCCGGCTGGGCGTGGGCGCGCTTCCCGTCAGCGACGCCAACGAACGGCTGTGCGGCATCATCACCGACCGCGACATCGTCGTGAAGTGCGTGGCCAAGGGCCACGACCCGGCGAAGGTCACCTGCGGCGACCTGTGCGAGGGCACCCCGCGCTGGATCGCCGCCGACGCGGACGTGTCCGCCGTCCTGGACGAGATGGAGTCCCACCAGATCAAGCGGCTCCCGGTCATCGAGAACAAGCGCCTGGTCGGCATGATCAGCGAAGCCGACCTGGCCCAGCACCTCCCGGAAACACAACTCGCGGAATTCGTCGAGAGGGTCTACGCCCGCCGCTGAGGAGACGCCGACGCGCCGGCGGAGCGCTCAGGACCGCTCGGCGCAGGCGCTCAGGACCGCTCGGGCCGTCTGGGCCGGGCGGTCCAGCATGACCAGGTGGCCCGAAGGCTCGGCGGTTTCGAAGCGGGCGCCGAGGGCGGCCGCCAGGCGCTGCTGGCGTTCCAGCCAGTGCAGGGCCGCGGCCGAGCCGGAACCGTCGTACCCGGCGAGGACGGTGACGGGGGCGGTGAGCGGGCGGCGGGAACGCAGCGCGAGGACCTCCGCGGCCATGTCGGGGTAGCGGGCGTTCTCCAGCAGGATCCCGCGCCACACCCGGCCGGTGCGGTAGCAGCGGCGTACGAGGTCCTGCGCGGCCGGGTCGGCACCGCCGGTCCGGGACAGGCGTACGGCGGCACGGCGGGCCGCGGGCCCCAGCGCGGCCGGGAGGCCGGCGGCCGTCAGGGCCCGGCCGAGCGCGCGGGCGGCGCCGGTGCGCAGCCCGGCGGGCAGGACCGCACCGGGCTGTTCCTCGACGCTGCCGTCGACCAGGACCAGGGCGGCGGTGCGCTCCGGGTACAGGCGGGCGAAGGCCTCGGCGTGGAAGGCGGCGATGGAGTGCCCGGCCACGGTGACCCGGGCTCCGGCCGGGGCCAGCGCGTCCAGCAGCCCGGCGATCCGGCGGGCCTCCCCGGCGGCGGTCGGCGGGTCCGAGGCGGGGCCGCTCAGGCCGTGTCCGGGCCGGTCGAAGCGGATCACGGTCCGGCCGGCGGCGACGAGCAGCGCCGCGACCGGGTCCCAGTCGAACCAGGCCATGGCGAGCCCCGCGCTCAGCACGACGGGCGGACCGCTGCCCTCCACCACCACGTGCAGCGGAACCCCGTCCTCCGACCGCACGAAGGCCGGGGCACCCGTGCCGGCCGGGATGCCCGAGCCGGCCCGGTCACCCCGTGCACCCCAGGCCCCTGGTGCACCCCAGGCCCCCGGTGCACCCCGGGGAGCCGGTGCGGCCGGATCCGTCACGTACGGCGCTCCTCGTACACGGAGTACGCCAGCAGGCCCAGCCAGAGCGCCACGAGCAGCACCTGCATCCGCTGCCCGGCCCCCAGCGCCCAGGTGCCGTGCCCGGCGGTGAACAGGGAGATGGCGATCAGGGTCCAGGCGGTGGCGAGGAGTTCCAGGACGACCAGGGTGGGCCCGTACTCGGCGAGCGGAGCGAAGCGGCCGTAGCGGCGGGCGGCGACGGTCAGCGCGACGATCCCCACGAGGGCGCCGGTCATGGCGAGGCTGCTGCTCACGGCGTGGGCCTGGTGGGTGGCCGGAACCAGCTTGGCGGTCTCCAGGGCGGCGCACTCCGGGTCGACGGTGGGGGTGCAGCTCAGCGGCAGCCAGGCGTCCGCGGCGGTGGCGGCGCCGAAGAGGGTGACCCCGGCCCAGCCGGTGACGGACCAACGGCGGCGGGCCTCGTGGTGCCACCGGAGCCGGATCAGGGCCAGCAGTCCGCCCGTGAAGGCGAGCAGGCCCGCGGTGAAGTCGGTGGCCCGGAAGAGGCCGCCGAGCGGCTGGTCCTGGGCGGCGAGCTCGCTGACGTAGGTCTGGATGGGGTTCAGGCCCGTGGAGAGGACGACCTCCATGACCCAGGCGGTGTAGGCGGTGGCGGCGAGGCCGATCAGAACGGCGATGACGCGCGGCCCCCTGGACCCGCTGAACCCCCTGGACCCCTCAACCCCTTTAGCCCCCTTGGCCCCCTTAGCCCCCTTAGCCCCCGTGTTCCCCCTGGTCCCCCCGGGGCTCTCGGAGCGGTGTATTCGACCCCCCGGTTTCGCCTCGCGGAGACCCTTTTCGTTCACCTTCACGGCTTTTGCGGTCATGTTCCCCATCATCCTTAACACGGCCGAACCGGCCCTCCGCTCGGATACCCACCCGGGGTAGGGTTCCGGGCGTGGCGCGCCCCGTTTCGCGCACACCCCCGCGGGCCGTCCGGCGGCCGCCGGGCCATCCGAGCCGGTCCCACGCCTTGGATGACGTGCCCCCGGCCGCTTGCGTTGCCTCGGCCCCCGAGTGCGACGGACCACACCACACCTGCGGGTCAATTTCCGGGGGCTCGACCGACGCCTGAGCGGCCCCGCGTCCCCACGACTCCGGACGCGCCGCGGAACACATCCGGGTGAACCGGGGGGCGCGGCGCCCCGCCACGGACCCCGGGTGATCCTTGCGCTCCGCCGCAACGGAACGGCGTGGCAGCTGCCGACGGGGACGGGCCCCGGCCGGGGCGAGCGGGTGCGCCGATTGGTGGAGAGATCGTCTTGCTGGCGCGCGGGCGCTGGAGAAGGATCAGATTACGCGATGTGTCGCTTATGTATCGCTATGTCGCGATGAGCGGCGTGTCGCCCTCTGTCTGCTCGACCTCATGAGGAGTGGCCATGGAAGACAGCCCGCTCAGCCGGCGACGGCTGCTGTGGGGCGCTGCGGGCGCGACGGGCACGGCTCTTACCGCTGTCGGGCTGACCCAGCTGATGGGGCCCGAGGAGAAGGCGAAGGTGAAGGCTGCACCGCCGCGCCCCGCACGCAAGACCCCTGGCATCGCCGGGCCGCCCACGACCCGGCATACGGACTCCTCGGTGGACTACGCACCCGCCATGTGGGTCGACGCCTCCGAGTCCAACTACACGCCCTCCAACCGTCCCGAGGCGTACCCCATCGACTACGTCGTAATTCACCTCACAACGGACATCTTGCCGGTCATGCTCGCCACGTTCAAGGACCCCACCGAGCGAGTGTCCGCGCACTACGTGATCAGCTCGACCGGCACCCGGATCGCCCAGTGCGTGCGCGAGCGCGACGTCGCCTGGCACTCCGGCAACGTCTGGTACAACCACCGGAGCATCGGCATCGAGCACGAAGGCTGGATCGACCAGCCGCAGTACAGCAACGCGATGTACGAGGCCTCCGCCGTGCTCACGGCCACGATCTGCGCGAAGTACGACGTGCCGGTCGACCGGGACCACATCCTCGGCCACGTCGAGGTCCCCGAGGCCACCCACGAGGACCCCGGTCCCGCGTGGGACTGGGACAAGTACATGAAGCTCGTGAAGACCGCCCGCCGGCGCATCCGGACCTGACGCCGCGCCCCAGTGCCTGACACCGCGTCGGCGCACCGTCACGCGGGTTTGCCGTCGCCGTAGAGCCACGGGTCCCAGATCGTGTCGAGGTCCCGGCCGGCCTTGGCCTCCACGTAGGCGGTGAAGTCGTCCGTGGAGGCATGGCCGTGGCGGTGGCGCTGGGTCCAGCCCCGTACCAGGCTGCGGAAGGCGTCGTCGCCCAGGGTCTGGCGGATCCTGTGGATCACCATCGCACCGCGCACGTACACCGGCTGGCGGGAGATGTCCGAGGCGCTCGGCGGCGCGGCGGGCGGGAAGTCCCACTCGTCGTCGTCCGCGGCCTTGGCGTGGTTGCGGTCGAAGTGGTCCTGGGCGCTGGCCCCGCCGTGGTCCTCGGTCCACAGCCACTCCGCGTAGGTCGCGAAGCCCTCGTTGAGCCACATGTCCCGCCAGGTCCGCGGGGTGACGGAGTTGCCGAACCACTGGTGGGCCAGTTCGTGCACCACGTTGGTGGTGTGGAAGATGTCGGCCGGGATGGTCGGCCTGGTCTGGGTCTCCAGGGCGTAGGGCACGTCGGCGGCCTGGTCGACGATCAGGCCGGCGGAGGAGAAGGGGTAGGGACCGAACCTCCCCTCGGACCATTCCATGATCTCGGGGAACCGGCCGAGCACCGCTCCGTCCTCGTCCACGCCCGCGGTCGTGTCCACCGCCGACACGACCGGAACGCCCGATCGGGTCCGGGAGGTCTTGATGTCGTAGCTGCCGATGGCCACGGTCGCCACGTAGCTGGCCATGGGCTCGGCCTGGTGCCAGTGGAAGGTGGCGCGGTCGCCGCTGGTGCGCCGGTCGCGCAGCTGCCCGTTGGAGATCGCTTGCAGCGCCTTGGGGACCGTGACGGTGATGTCGTACGAAGCCTTGTCCGAGGGGTGGTGGTTGCCCGGGAACCAGGACATCGAGCCCGTCGGCTCGCCGAACGCGACCGCTCCCTTGTCCGTCCTCAGCCAGCCTTCGCGCCACCCGTGGTCATGGGTGATCGACTCCGGCGTGCCCGCGTAGCGCACGACGCTGCGGAAGGCGGTGCCCTTCTCGAGGTGGTCGCGCGGCTGGAGGGTCAGCTCCTGCCCGTCCTGCCGGACCTGCGCCTCGTGGCCGTCGACGGTGGCGCCCAGCACCTTCATGCCGAGGAGGTCGAGGTTGAAGGCGCTGAGGTGCTCGGTGGCCTTGGCGGTGATCTCGGCAGTGCCGTCGAGGCGACCGCTGTCGGGGTCGTAGGCCAGGGTCAGGGCGTAGTGGGTGACGTCGTAGCCGCCGTTGCCGAGCTCCGCGAAGTACGGGTCACCGGCGCCTGCGGCGGCGGGGTGCCCGCCCCGGAAGACCGTGCCGGCAGCCCCCGGTCGAACGGCGTCGGAGCCGGTGCGGCCGTCGGACTCCGAGCACCCGGGGAGGGCGGCGAGCAGGCCCGCGACCGCGAAGGCGGCCAGACGTCCGGAAGTCTTCACGCAGCCGATCATGACCCAGCCCCCGGCCGCCCCGCCCTCGCCACGCCGTGCGCATGGCCCCTCCGGCGGGCGCGGCGGTTCCCCGGAGCGGACACGGACGACGGGGTGCGGCGGGGTCGGCCGGGCCTGCCCCACGGCCCGAGGGGACGGCACCGAAAGGCTTTTGGCCACGCATGAACGCCATGGCAGGCTGTCCGATCATCAGACCGCATCTTCGATCAGACGAGGACGTTCGCGCCGCATGAGTACGCCTCCGAACCCGCCCGGCCCGCCCACGGAGCCCGAGGGCACGCCCGTACCCCAGCCGGAGGCCGCCCCGACGCCCGAACTGTCGCTGGACAAGTCCGCGGACGCCGCTGCCGAGCCAGCGGAGGAGCCGGAGCCCCCCGGCCCGACCCCGCTGTCGCTCACGAAGACCCCGGCCCCGGAGCCGCAGCCCGAGGCATCCCCGGAACCGCAGCCCGAAGCAATTCCCGAAGCAATTCCCGAAGCAGCTCCGGAAGCGGCCCCGGCTCCGGCGGCGGGGGGGCCCCCGCGCCCCCGCGGCTCGCGGCCCCGCCCCGCGCCCCGCCCCCCGCCCCCCCCGCCGCCACCTGCGCGAGAAGTTCCTGCGCGCCAAGGTCGCCGTGTCCGGCGCGAACTTCATGGTCGCCGAGACCGGCACCCTGGTCGTCCTC
>NZ_JBHXTC010000074.1:0-23317 GCF_042677605.1 Streptomyces sp. NPDC127106
CCACGAAGCCCCCGCCCGGGCACACCCCCCAGCCCCGCCGGCGTTTGAGGCGACCCAACGCCACGGCCGGCCGGCCGGGCGAGCGACCGGCAGGCACCGCGTCAGGCCACCGCCGGGGCATGGGCGGCGTACGGGTCACTCCGCAGGCCCCGGGCTACCACGACCACCGTGAAGGCGGCGCCCGCCGCAGTCCCCTCCGGCAGGGGTGCCGTCAGCGTTTCCGTACCCGCCTCGTACCGCGTCGGCAGGAGCTCCCCGTTCACCTCCACCCGCGCATCCGCGGTGAAGCCCCCGCCCCGGACCGCCACGGCCCCGTCCTCCACCGTCACCCCGGTGATCACGGGGTTCGGCCGCGTCGCCATCTTGTTCACCAGGTACGCGCCGGCCGGCGCGCCCGTGAGCGCCCAGATCTCCCCGGGCAACTCCGGCAGTCCGCCGCCCACGTCCGAGAGGAAGAACAGCACCACGTACAGCATCGTGACCACGCTGAGCGCCACGTACTGGAGGTCGACCAGATCGGTCCGGCCGCTGTCGTTGGCGATCAGTTCCCGCAGGGGCCGTCGCCCCGACTCGGTCGGTCGGGCCGCGGGCTTGGCGAGGGTGCCGTTCTCCAGCCGGATCCCGACGACCGCCTTGGCGGCGATGAGGGCCACGTACGGGCCGCCGAGCAGCGGGAGGTAGACGGTGGTGAGGGAGTCCAGCGGGCCGGGGTCGCCGGTGAAGTAGCGGGTGCCTCCGCCTGCGGTGAGCCCGTAGGCGAGGATCGTCAGCAGCAGCCAGACGAGGATGACCGTCCAGGCGAGCGCGAGGGTGGTCGAGGTGGACAGGCGGCCGTCGCGGCCGGTGACGAGGGCGGGTCGGCGGCGGAGCCGCCAGCCGACCGTTCCGGCGACGGCGGCCAGTAAGGCCAGTGCGAGCAGTGCGGAAGCCATCTCTTCCCCCCGAGTGATGACGCGGATCTCCGATCTCAGAGGTGTACTCCGCCGGCCGGGGGCATGACAAGCGCGGGTGGGCGGTTCCTACCCCTCGCGCTGCTCCGGCAGGACGGGGAACCGCCGCGGCGCCACCAGCAGCAGCACGAGCAGCGCGGCCACGGCCGCGGCGGCCGCGCCGAGGAAGACGTGGTCCACGGCGGCCGTCACGGCCTCGCGCAGCCGGTCGGCGGCGGCCGGCGGCAGCAGCTCCGGCCGAGCGAGGGCCTCGGACACTTCGTCGAGGCGGCCGGGCACGGCACCGTCACCCCCACCCGCACCCCCACCCGCATCCGAAAGCCGGGCCGCGAGGGTCGCGTTGGCGACGGCCCCGAACAGCGCGGCCCCGAGGCTCTGTCCGACCTGGCGGCAGAAGAGGACGGAGGCGGTGGTGGTGCCCCGCTCCGCCCAGCCCACGGTGGCCTGGACGCCGACGATCAGCGGCAACTGGAAGAGGCCGAGGGCGGCGCCGAGCAGCAGCAGGACGAGCGCGGGCTGCCAGGGCCGACCGGGCTGGGGGAGCAGGGTGAAGGACAGGAGGACGGCGGCGGCGAGGCCGATGCCGACGGCGGCGGTGTTGCGGAAGCCGATGCGCCGGTAGACGTGCTGGCTGAGGGCGGCGGACAGCGGCCAGCTGAGCGTCATGGCGGACATGACGAGCCCGGCGCTGACGGGGTCGAGGCCCAGGACGGCCTGTGCGTACGTCGGCACGAACACCATCGGGGCGACCATCAGCAGGCCGAGCGCACCCAGGGCGAGGTTCACGGCGGCGATGGTGCGCCGGCGCCACACCCAGCCGGGCAGGATCGGTTCGGCGGCCCGGCGTTCGACGGCGACGACGGCGGCGGCCAGGGCGGCGCCGGCGGCGAACAGGCCGAGCGAGGGGGCGGAGAGCCAGGGCCAGGCGACGCCGCCCTGGACGAGGGCGAAGAGGAGGACGGCTCCGCAGGCGAAGACGGCGAGGGCGCCCGCCCAGTCGACGGGGCCCCGGCGGCCGCGGGAGCGTACGGGTTCGACGAGGTGGCGGCGGATCAGCCACAGGGCGAGCGCGGCGGGCGGGGCGGTGGCGAGGAAGATCCACCGCCAGTCGGCGTGGGCGGCGAGCAGCCCGCCGAGGGCGGGGCCGACGAGGGCGGAGGCGGCCCAGACGGAGGACATCCGGGCCTGGATCCTGGGGCGGTCCCGCAACGGGTACAGGTCGGCGGCCAGGGTCTGGACGGTGCTCTGGAGGGCGCCGCCGCCCAGCCCCTGGACGATGCGGAACGCGATGAGCGCGGCCATGTTCCAGGCGACGGTGCACAGCAGTGACCCGGCGAGGAACACGGCGATGCCGAAGAGGAGTACGGGTTTGCGGCCGAGGCTGTCGGAGAGCCGGCCGTAGACGGGGAGGGTGACGGTGACGGCGAGGAGGTAGCCGGCGAAAAGCCAGGAGAAGACGGAGAAGCCGCCGAGGTCGCCGACGATCTGGGGGACGGCGGTGGCGACGACGGAGCTTTCGAGGGCGACGAGGGCCATGCTGAGCATCAGGGCGGCGACGACGGCGGTACGCGGTCGTCCTCCGGCCGCTCCCGGCTTGGCCGAAAGTCCGTCGGCGGGTATGCCGTCGCCGTCGTCTTCCCGGCCCTTCCCGGGGCGTCCTGGGCTGCTCTCCCCCGTACCCACCAAGATCCTTTCACTGTGCACGCACCTGCCGGAAACACCTTCTCACCGGGCTGCGGCCGGGCGGTATCCCTCATCCGGCGTCCGACGAAGGGAGTAGTTCCCCTAGGGGGTGCTCCTCAGAAGGAGCCAGGGGGCGTTCGTCCCGGCGGAGGAGGAGACCCGTCGCGCGGTGTCCTTGACTGGATTCGTACGAGCGGGGGTGGGGCTAACCCCCCGGTGGATACGGCGAGCGGCACCAGGGCGCCGGCCGCCCTCCGCGGCGCAGACTCGATCCGGAGCCCGTGCCGCGCAGCCGCACGGCCACCCCACACCCACACCCACACCCGCACGAACGAGGGGAAGCGCACCGTGACAACGGCCATTACCAAGACCAGGCATGGGGGAAGCGGAGGGCACGCAGCCGTCGCGGCCCGGGCGCGTCGGGTCGTCAAGGCCTACGGCTCCGGGGAGACGCGCGTGGTGGCCCTCGACGCCGTGGACGTGGACATCGCGGGCGGTCAGTTCACCGCGATCATGGGTCCTTCGGGCTCCGGCAAGTCCACGCTGATGCACTGCCTCGCCGGCCTCGACACGGTGACGAGCGGGCAGATCTTCCTGGACGACACCGAGATCACGGGCCTGAAGGACAAGAAGCTCACCCAGCTGCGCCGGGACCGGATCGGGTTCATTTTCCAGGCGTTCAACCTGCTGCCGACGCTGAACGCCCTGGAGAACATCACGCTGCCCATGGACATAGCCGGGCGCAAGCCCGACCGGGAGTGGCTGGACCGCGTGGTGGAGACGGTGGGGCTCGCGGGCCGTCTCGGGCACCGCCCGACGCAGCTGTCCGGCGGCCAGCAGCAGCGCGTGGCCGTCGCCCGCGCCCTCGCGGCCCGCCCGCAGATCATCTTCGGTGACGAGCCGACCGGGAACCTGGACTCCCGGGCGGGCGCCGAGGTCCTCGGCTTCCTGCGCCGGTCGGTGGACGAGCTCGGCCAGACGATCGTCATGGTCACGCACGACCCGGTGGCCGCCTCGTACGCGGACCGCGTCATCTTCCTCGCCGACGGCCGGATCGTGGACGAGATGCACGCGCCCACGGCCGACCAGGTCCTGGACCGGATGAAGGACTTCGACGCCCGGGGGCGGACGTCGTGACCGTCCTGAAGACCTCGCTGCGCAATTTCCTCGCGCACAAGGGCCGGATGGCGCTGTCGGCGGTCGCCGTCATGCTCTCCGTCGCGTTCGTGTGCGGCACGCTGGTGTTCACCGACACCATGAACACCACCTTCGACAAGCTGTTCTCCAGCACCGCCGCCGACGTCACCATCGGTCCCCGCGAGCCGGAGAAGGCCGGCGG
This sequence comes from Streptomyces sp. NPDC127106, assembly GCF_042677605.1. Taxonomy (NCBI): domain Bacteria; kingdom Bacillati; phylum Actinomycetota; class Actinomycetes; order Kitasatosporales; family Streptomycetaceae; genus Streptomyces; species Streptomyces sp. NPDC127106. The sequence goes on from NZ_JBHXTC010000074.1 coordinate 3,973, forward strand.
GTCCGAGGGCGACGAGGGGATCCCGGCCAACGGCCGCCCGCAGACCGTCCCCGCGGACACCGTCGAGAAGGTGACCCGCGTCGAGGGCGTGCAGTCCGCCCAGGGCGCCGTCGTGTCCGTGGCCGTCACCGTGGTCAACGCCGAGAACAAGAACATCGGCCCCACCTCCGGCGCCCCGACGATCGCCGCGAACTGGAACGACAACGAGCTCAAGGCGATGGAGGTGTCCTCCGGCCACCCGCCCCGCGGGCCGACCGAGGTGATGGTCGACGCCGACACCGCCAAGAAGCACGCGCTGCGGATCGGCGACGAGCTGCGCGTCATCTCCGTCACCGGTGACTTCCGCGCCCGGATCAGCGGCATCGCCACCTTCAAGGCGACCAACCCCGGCGCCACCGTCGTCTACTTCGACACCGCCACCGCGCAGCACGAACTGCTCGGCGGCGCCGGCCGGTTCACTAACGTCTACGTGACCGCCAAGGGCGGCGTCAGCGACGACCGGCTCAAGGCGAACCTGTCCGCCGCCCTCGGCGCGGACACCTACAAGCTGCAGACCGCGAAGGAGTCCGCCGACGCCGGCCGCAAGGACGTGGGCGCCTTCCTCGACATCATGAAGTACGTGATGCTGGGCTTCGCCGCCATCGCGTTCCTCGTCGGCATCTTCCTCATCTTCAACACCTTCTCGATGCTGGTCGCCCAGCGGACCCGCGAGATCGGCCTGATGCGGGCCATCGGCGCCGGCCGCGAGCAGGTCAACCGGTCGGTCCTGTTCGAGGCCCTGCTGCTGGGCGGCGTCGGCTCCGTCCTCGGTGTCGGCGCGGGCGTGGGCCTGGCCGTCGGGCTGATGGAGCTCATGGGCGGCATGGGCATGAAGCTGTCCACCGACGACCTGACGGTCCTGTGGACGACCCCGGTCATCGGCCTCGTCCTCGGTGTCGTCGTCACCGTCGTCTCCGCCTACGTCCCGGCCCGCCGCGCCGGGAAGGTCTCCCCGATGGCCGCCCTGCGCGAGGCGGGCACCCCCGGCGACCGCAAGGCCGGCGCCGTCCGCGCCGTGCTCGGCCTGGTCCTCACCGGCCTCGGCGTCGGCGGACTGCTGCTCGCGGCGGGCTCCGACGAGGCCGCCACCGGCTCGCGCTGGCTGGCCGCGGGCGTCGTCCTCACCCTCATCGGCTTCATCGTGATCGGGCCGCTGCTGGCGGGCGGCGTGGTGCGGGTGCTGTCCGGGGCGGTGCTGAGGCCGTTCGGGTCCGTCGGCCGGCTCGCCGAGCGCAACGCGCTGCGCAACCCGCGCCGTACGGGCGCCACCGCCGCGGCGCTGATGATCGGCCTGGCGCTGGTCGCGTGCCTGTCCGTGGTCGGCTCGTCGATGGTGGCCTCCGCCACCGAGGAGCTCGACAAGTCGGTCGGCGCCGACTACATCGTCCAGTCGCAGAACGGCCAGCCCCTGGTCCCGCAGGCGGAGAAGGCGATGCGCGGCAGCGTGGGCCTGGACCACGTGACCGCCTACCGGGGCGTCGACGCCAAGGTGACCGCCCCCGACGGCTCCACCGTCGAGGAGAGCCTCAGCGTCACCGACCCGACCTACGCGGACGACGTCCGCCGCAAGATGAAGGACGGGCGGCACGCGAACGCGTACGGGCCGGGCGTGATGTCGGTCGGCTCCCTGTACGCGCAGAAGCACGGGGTCGAGGTCGGCGACGAGCTGACGGTCGCCTTCACCGGGGGCTCCACCGCGAAGCTGAAGGTCGCGGCCGTCACCGACGACGACGGCAACCTCGACAAGGGCGTCATGTACATCGCGACGGCCACGGTCGAGCAGTACGTGCCGGCCGAGAAGATGCCCCGCCCGTTCATGCTGCTCGCCAAGGCGGTCGACGGCCAGGAGGCCACCGCGTACACGGCGCTCAAGGACAGCCTGGCCGCATACCCGCAGTACCAGGTGCTCAACCAGACCGACTACAAGCAGGTCCTCAAGGACCAGGTCGGCACGCTGCTGAACCTGGTGTACGGGCTGCTGGCCCTCGCGATCATCGTCGCGGTCCTCGGTGTCGTGAACACCCTGGCCCTCTCGGTGGTCGAGCGGACCCGCGAGATCGGCCTGATGCGCGCCATCGGCCTCTCCCGCCGCCAGCTGCGCCGCATGATCCGCCTGGAGTCGGTGGTCATCGCCCTCTTCGGCGCCCTACTCGGTCTCGGCCTGGGCATGGGCTGGGGCGTCGCGGCCCAGAAGCTGCTCGCCCTGGAGGGCCTGCGGGTGCTGGAGATCCCGTGGCCGACGGTCATCGGCGTCTTCGTCGGATCGGCCTTCGTGGGCCTGTTCGCCGCACTGGTCCCGGCTTTCCGGGCGGGGCGGATGAACGTACTGAACGCGATCGCCAGCGAGTAGGGCGGTCGTCACGGGGGTGCGCAGGCCCCGGCAACCCGAAAAGGGCGGCCGGGGCCTGCGCCGTGCCCCACCCCCCAGAGCCCCCACTCACCCCCCCCAGAGCCCCCGCCCTCCAGGGCCCCGGAGCGCTCGCTGCTCGCCGCCGGCCGCAGTCCGCCGTCCGTTGCCGTTGCGGGAGGTCCGGGCGGGGCCGCGGGCGTAGGGTGGGAACCCCCGGCCCGCATGCGTGTCGGGCCCTTCGCGTTGCCCCCTCACCGGACGGAAAGCCTCCTTCATGAGCCTGCACGGACTGCTCGACGCCGTCACCCGGGACCCCGCCGTCGCCGAGGCGGTCACCGCGGCCGAGGACGGCAACCGCATGCACGTGGACCTCGTCGGCCCGCCCGCCGCCCGGCCCTTCGCGATCGCCGCGCTGGCCGCCCGGACCGGCCGGACCGTGCTCGCGGTGACCGCCACCGGGCGGGAGGCCGAGGACCTGGCCGCCGCGCTGAGGTCGTTCCTGCCGCCCGAGGAGGTGGCGGAGTTCCCCTCCTGGGAGACGCTGCCGCACGAGCGGCTCTCGCCCCGCAGCGACACCGTGGGCCGGCGCCTGGCCGTGCTGCGCCGGCTGGTCCACCCGAGCAAGGACGACCCGGCCGCGGGCCACGTCTCCGTCGTGGTCGCGCCGATCCGCTCCGTGCTCCAGCCGCAGGTCAAGGGGCTCGCCGACCTGGTGCCCGTCAGCCTGCGGCAGGGTTTCACCGTCGACCTCGACGAGGTCACCGAGGCCCTCGCCGCCGCCGCGTACGCCCGCGTCGAGCTGGTGGAGAAGCGCGGCGAGTTCGCCGTCCGCGGCGGCATCCTCGACGTGTTCCCGCCCACCGAGGAGCACCCGCTCCGCATCGAGTTCTGGGGCGACGAGGTCGAGGAGATCCGGTACTTCAAGGTCGCCGACCAGCGGTCCCTGGAAGTCGCGGAGCACGGCCTGTGGGCCCCGCCCTGCCGCGAGCTGCTGCTGACCCCGCAGGTCCGCGAACGTGCCGCCGCCCTCGCCGAGGACCACCCCGAGCTGGGCGAACTCCTGAACAAGATCGCCGAGGGGATCGCGGTGGAGGGAATGGAGTCCCTCGCCCCCGTCCTCGTCGACGACATGGAACTGCTCATCGACGTCCTCCCGGCCGGGGCCATGGCCGTGGTGTGCGACCCGGAGCGGGTGCGCACCCGGGCGGCCGACCTGGTGGCCACCAGCCAGGAGTTCCTCATGGCGTCCTGGGCGGCCACCGCCGGCGGCGGCGACGCCCCCATCGACGTCGGCGCGGCCTCCCTGCGCGGGATCGCCGACGTCCGCGACCGGGCCCGCGAGCTCGGCATGATGTGGTGGTCGGTCTCCCCGTTCGCCGCCGACGCCGCCGACCTCGCCGCCGACACGCTGAAGCTCGGCATGCACGCCCCCGAGACCTACCGCGGGGACACCGCCCGGGCCCTCGCCGACACCAAGGCCTGGCTCGCCGACGGCTGGCGCACCGTCTACCTCACCGAGGGCCACGGCCCGGCCGCCCGCACCGTCGAGGTCCTCGGCGGGGAGGGCATCGCGGCCCGCCTGGAGGCCGACCTCGCCGCCCTGGAGCCCCACCTCGTCCACGTGGCCTGCGGCTCCCTGGCCACCGGCTTCGTCGACCCGGCGCTGCGCCTGGCCGTCCTCACCGAGACCGACCTGACCGGGCAGCGCACCGCCACCAAGGACCTGGGCCGGATGCCGACCCGGCGCCGCAAGTCCATCGACCCCCTCACCCTGGAGGTCGGCGACTACATCGTCCACGAGCAGCACGGCGTGGGCCGCTACCTGGAGATGGTCCAGCGCACCGTGCAGGGCGCCACCCGCGAGTACCTCCTCGTCGAATACGCCCCCGCCAAGCGCGGCCAGCCCGGCGACCGCCTCTACATCCCCACCGACCAGCTGGAGCAGGTCACCAAGTACGTCGGCGGCGAGGCCCCCACCCTGCACCGGCTCGGCGGCGCCGACTGGACCAAGACCAAGGCGCGCGCCAAGAAGGCCGTCAAGGAGATCGCCGCCGACCTGATCAAGCTGTACAGCGCGCGGATGGCTGCCCCCGGTCACACCTTCGCCCCGGACACCCCGTGGCAGCGGGAGCTGGAGGACGCCTTCCCGTACGCGGAGACGCCCGACCAGCTGACCACCATCGCCGAGGTCAAGGAGGACATGGAGAAGTCCGTTCCCATGGACCGCCTGATCTGCGGTGACGTCGGCTACGGCAAGACGGAGATCGCGGTGCGGGCGGCGTTCAAGGCCGTCCAGGACGGCAAGCAGGTCGCCGTCCTCGTCCCGACGACGCTGCTGGTGCAGCAGCACTACGGGACCTTCTCCGAGCGCTACAGCCAGTTCCCGGTCAACGTGAAGGCGCTGTCCCGGTTCCAGAGCGACACCGAGGCCAAGGCCACTTTGGAGGGCCTGAAGGACGGCGCGGTGGACGTGGTCATCGGCACCCACCGGCTCTTCTCGCAGGAGACCAAGTTCAAGGACCTGGGCCTGGTCATCGTCGACGAGGAGCAGCGCTTCGGCGTCGAGCACAAGGAGCAGTTGAAGAAGCTGCGGGCCAACGTGGACGTGCTGACGATGTCCGCGACGCCGATCCCGCGCACCCTGGAGATGGCGGTGACCGGCATCCGCGAGATGTCGACGATCACCACCCCGCCGGAGGAGCGGCACCCGGTGCTCACCTTCGTCGGCCCGTACGAGGAGAAGCAGATCGGCGCGGCGCTCCGGCGCGAGCTGCTGCGCGAGGGCCAGGTCTTCTACATCCACAACCGGGTCGAGTCGATCGACCGGGCCGCGGCCCGGCTGCGGGAGATCGTGCCCGAGGCGCGGATCGCGACCGCCCACGGCCAGATGTCCGAACAGGCCCTGGAACAGGTCGTGGTGGACTTCTGGGAGAAGAAGTTCGACGTGCTCGTCTCGACGACGATCGTCGAGTCCGGCATCGACATCTCCAACGCCAACACCCTGATCGTCGAGCGCGGCGACACCTTCGGCCTCTCCCAGCTGCACCAGCTGCGCGGCCGCGTCGGCCGTGGCCGCGAGCGCGGGTACGCGTACTTCTTGTACCCGCCGGAGCGGCCGCTGACGGAGACGGCGCACGAGCGGCTCGCGACGATCGCCCAGCACACCGAGATGGGCGCGGGCATGTACGTGGCGATGAAGGACCTGGAGATCCGCGGCGCCGGAAACCTGCTCGGCGGCGAGCAGTCCGGCCACATCGCCGGCGTCGGCTTCGACCTGTACATCCGGATGGTCGGCGAGGCGGTGGCCGACTACCGGGCCTCACTGGAGGGAGGGGTGGAGGAGGAGCCTCCGCTGGAGGTCAAGATCGAGCTGCCGGTCGACGCGCACGTCCCGCACGACTACGCGCCCGGCGAGCGACTGCGCCTGCAGGCGTACCGGTCGATCGCGTCGGCCAACTCGGAGGAGGACATCAAGGCGGTCCGCGAGGAACTCACCGACCGCTACGGCAAGCTGCCCGAGCCGGTGGAGAACCTGCTGCTGGTCGCCGGCCTGCGCATGCTCGCCCGTGCCTGCGGGGTCGGGGACATCACCCTCCAGGGCAGCAACGTCCGCTTCTCTCCGGTGGAGCTGCGCGAATCGCAGGAGCTGCGCCTGAAGCGCCTCTACCCGGGCACGGTCGTCAAGGCGGCCACCTCGCAGGTGCTGGTCCCGCGGCCGAAGACCGCACGGGTGGGCGGCAAGCCGCTGGTCGGCCGGGAGCTGCTGGCCTGGACGGGCGAGTTCCTCACCACGGTCCTGGGCTCCTGACGTCTCTGGGCGGCGGCCCGGGGCGGGCCGCCGCCCCGGCGAGCGCGGTAAAGGGCGTGCTCGCGGGCCCGGAGCGGCCGTCAGACCTTCTCGGCGGCCTTCGGGTCGATCGGGGGCTGCGGCCGCCCGTCGGGGGCGACGAGGGAGTACTCCGTGCTGTCGTAGACCTTGCCCGCTTTCTCGTAGCGCCTGAGCAGGTACGGGGTGTCCGCCAGCACCACGTGATCGGTGATCGTGGAGCCGTTGGCGTCGGTGGAGACGAGCACCACCACCTTGCGGCCGTCGGACCAGGTGTCCTTCTTCTTCCGGACGTCCGTGCGGTCCAGGGAGTACGCCTTCGCCGGGTCCGCGCCGGCCGTGCAGAGGCTGGTGAGGCGGTCGGCCGCGGGGTCGGAGGAAGACACCTCGACCCAGCGTCCGGCCGCCCGGGCCGCCGCCCGTTCCGCGTCGCCGTCGGGCCGGTCCGCGAAGTGGTCGCGCAGGAAGCCGAGATCGCCGTTGAGGAGGAGGACGCCGTCGGCCAGGTGCAGCTGCGCCGAGCCGGCCATCAGGGTGGTGACGCTGCCCGCGCAGACTCCGTCGCCGGTCAGGGTGAGGCTCGCCTGCATCTTGCGGTCCCCTGACGTGGCGTGGACCTCGGCCCTCTTGACCGGGGCCCGCCCAGTGGCCTCGTACGCGCCGCGCAGGACGGCGGCGGGATCCTGGCCTGCCAGGACGTCGGCAGCCTCGGTCGGCGACGGCGACGGCGACGGCGACGGCGAAGCGGAGGCGGAGGCGGAGGCGGAGGCGGAGGCCGTCGTGGCCTTTCCCGCCTGCGGCCCGCAGGCGGCGCAGGCGAGCAGCGTCGCGCCGAGGAGCGCGGCTGCCACGGATTCCCTGGTGAGCATGGTGAGTTCCCCCCGGACAAGGAGTCGAAAGTCCCGAGGTTACCCGCGGGTATGTCCGTCCGTCGGCCGGATATCCGGCTCGCGGGCCGCGGCCCGGTGCGCCAGCGCGAGGTGCGCGGGGGTCCGGGGCTCGTCGGGGGGCGCCGCGCCGCCCGCGGGCGCCTGTGCGGCAAGCCTGCAACGGTTGCGCACATCCCCTCACTGGCGGCCGGAAACGCTGTATACCCTCAGACCTGAACCAGTCGACACGGTCCGTCAGGAGCAGCGATGCACGGCCCCGGCCTCCCGCCGCAGCAAGGCCCCCAGCCCAGTTCCGGGGGTGTGGTGGCACTGCGCGTGCTGTTCGCCCTGATTCCCGTCCTGAGCTGTGGCTTCCTCGGGTGGGCGACGATGCTGCGGCTGGCGATCCTCACCCGCCGGACCATGGACTGGGTCCTGCTGGTCGTCAACTTCGTGCTGACGGTGGCCTGGCTGGTGCTCATCGACGCCGACAAGACGCCCAACCTCGACGGCTGGCAGAGCGACGCCGGCGCCTTCGGCGTCATCCTCACCGGTGTCGCCACCTGCATCTACTTCCTGGTGGCCGATATTCGTCACCACGAGCGCATGGCAGCGGCCCGCGCCACCGCCTGGTACCCGGGCCAGCCCGCCCCCGCCCCGTACGTGTCGCCGCAGCAGACCCAGCCGTCGCAGCCCGGCTACGGCTACCCCCAGGCGCAGACCCAGCCGATGCAGCCCCGCCTCCGGGCCCAGCCGATGCCGCAGCCCCAGCCGCAGCCCCAGCCGCAGCCGCCGGCCCCGAGCCCCGCGACCCCGCCGCGCATCGGCCAGGTCCGGGCCGAACTCGACGAGCTGAGCGAGCTGCTGCGCAAGCAGACCCCGCCGCCCACGCCGCCCCGCCCCGAGGGTGAGGGCCCGGCCCGGTGACGGAAGACAACCGGATCATCGGCGAGCGCTACCGGCTCGCCTCGCTCCTGGGCCAGGGCGGCATGGGCCAGGTGTGGACGGCGTACGACCAGCGCCTGGACCGCCGCGTCGCCGTCAAGCTGCTGCGCCCGGACAAGGTGGCCGGGCCCGGCTCGGTCGCCGACGAGCTGCGCCGCCGCTTCGTGCGCGAGTGCCGGGTCACCGCGCAGGTGGACCACCCGGGCCTGGTCACGGTGCACGACGCGGGCAGCGACGGCGACGAGCTCTTCCTCGTCATGGGCTACGTCGAGGGAGACAACCTGGCCGACCACCTCGCCGCCCGCGACCCCTACCCGTGGCAGTGGGCCGTGGCCGTGGTCGCGCAGCTGTGCGGGGTGCTGTCCGCCGTGCACGCGGTGCCGATCGTGCACCGCGACCTCAAGCCGCGGAACGTGATGGTCCGCCCCGACGGCACCGTCCTGGTCCTCGACCTCGGCGTCGCCTCGGTGATGGACACCGACACCACCCGCCTCACCAGCACCGGCACGCCGATCGGCAGCCCGGCGTACATGGCGCCCGAGCAGGCGATGGGCGGCGCGGTGGGCCCGTACACCGACCTGTACGCCCTGGGCGTGCTGCTGTACGAACTCCTCAGCGGCAACGTCCCGTTCGCCGGGTCCACCGCGCTCGGCGTGCTGCACCGCCACCTGTACGAGCCGCCGGCCCCGGTGCGCCGCGTGCGCCCGGAGATCCCGCACCAGCTGGAGGCGGTCCTGCTGCACCTGCTGGCCAAGGACCCGCAGGACCGGCCCGCGTCCGCGCAGCAGGTGTACGAGGCGCTCGCGCCGCTGCTGCCCAAGCAGGGCACCCCGGCCGCGACCCTCGACCCCACCCGCCCCTTCCTGCGCCCGCACGCCCCCTGGCCGGACCGGGCCGCCGCGATCCCGCCGCAGCCGACGGCGCCGCCGACCCGGCCGGACATCCCGGCCGCCGTCGACGAGGCCCGCAGCCTCCTCGACCAAGGTCGTCTCACCCAGGCCGTGGACATCCTCGGCGGGATCCTGCCGGCGGCGGCCGCGGAGCACGGCGAGCACTCGCCGGTGGTCCGCAGCCTGCGCAAGCAGTACGCGGCCACGCTCATGGACGACGGCCAGTACCGTCGGGCCCTGCCCGAACTGCGCCGCCTCGCCGAGGAGTTTCCGGCCGGCGACGCCCAGGCCCTGCGGTTCCGCTACGACGCGGCCCAGTGCCTGGAGCAGCTCGGGGAGCCGGCCGCGGCGCTGGCGGAGTACCGCTCGCTGCTGCCGCTGTTCGAGAACCACTACGCGAACCCGGACCCGGGGCTGCCGCTGGAGGTCCGCCGCCGGATAGCCCACCTGCTGCTGTCGCTGGGCGACCGGCCGGCCGCCCACGACACCCTGGCCCGGCTGCTGTTCGACGCCGAGCGGGTGCACGGACCGGGGCACCCGTTCTCGGCCGAGGTCCGCCGCACCCTTCAGTGGCTGGGCCGGGTCCGCTGACGCCGCCGCCACGCCGCCCGGCAGGCCACCACCAGCAGGGCGGCCGCGGCGACCGCCGTGCCCGGTAGCAGCCCCGGCGGCCGGAACGTACAGCTCACCTCCGTGGTACCGGCGGCCACGGGCACCGCGACCAGGCCCAGGCGGTCCTCCGCCGGGCGGCCGTTGCAGGTCCAGCCGGCGATGGAGGGCGCGGCCAGCACCGCGGTGCCCTCGGATCCGGGGGGCAGGGTGGCGCTGACGCCCGCCGCGCCGACCCGCACCGACTCGGCGGCCCGCGCCCGCAGCCCGGCCACCGCCGCGTCGAGCCGTCCGCGGTCCAGGCAGGACAGCGTCCAGCGGGGCGGCGCCGGGGCTTCGAAGACCAGCGCGGAGGACGCGCCGCGCGAGGGGCCGAGGGGCTGGAGGGCGGCCCGGTTGCGCGGCGGGTTGCCGTTCAGGCGGAAGGCGGGCCCGTCGGCGAGACGGGCGTTCGCGTTGTACTCGGGGGCCCACAGGAACGCCTCGGTGCCCGCGCGGCACACCCCCGGCGCGACCGGGTCCTCGTACACCCGGGCGCCCAGCAGGAGTTCCTGGTTGGCGAAGGGCGACTCCCCGTAGGCGGCGGCGGTGCCGGGGCCGGGCGGACGGAGCGTGACCAGCGGGAGCGGCTCGGTGCGGGCGACCGTGCCGTCCGGCCGGAGCCGGGCGCCGACCGCGAAGAGGGCGTCGGTCACCGGGTTGTCGATGCTCTGCACGTTGCGCCCGCGCGAGGTCCAGCCGGCGCCGAGGGCCGCCATGGTGCGGGTGAACACGTCCGGGGTGTGGCTGCTGTAGTAGGCGCCGCCCTCGCCGCCCAGCAGCAGCGGGTCGTTGCCGGACAGCGCCGGCCGGCTCGGGTCGGTGCGGTACGCGGGCCAGCCCTCGGCCCCTGCCAGGGCGGCGGCCCGCGCGGTGTGGGCGCGGCCCCAGGAGGGGTAGTCGTCGAGGCCGCCCAGCTTGCCCCGGTGCCCGAACGCCGTGGTCGCCGCGGCCTGTCCGGCCAGGACGACGGCCAGGACGGCCACGGCCGGCCCCGCGAGCCGGCGGCGCACCGGCGGGGCCGCCCGCCCGGGGGAGGAGGCCGGCCCTGGGGAGGACGCCCGCCCGGAGAAGGACGCCCGGCCGGGGGAGGAAGCCCGGCCGGGCGGGACGGGGGCGGCGGGCACGGGCCGCAGCAGCCACCAGGCCGCCGCGGCCAGGGCCAGCCCGCCGCAGAACAGCGCGAGCCCCCAGCCCGTGGCCAGCGGGCTGCCGCTCGCGACGAGGGCCGCCGCGCCCAGCACCCCCGCCCCCGCCGCGAGGGCCCGCGGCCCCGGCAGCCCGTCCGCGAGGGCCGCCCACGCCGCGATGACGGCGATCCCGGCCAGTACGAAGGTCTGCCGGTACGGGCTGCCGTTCGGGGTGGCGAACACGTGCCAGGCCAGGTGGGTCGGCGTCCACTGGAAGGAGAGCAGCACCGCCGCGGCCAGCCCCGCCCACCACAGCCGGGAGCGCAGCGGCACCCCCCGGTGGAACGGCAGGGCGGCGACCAGCAGCAGCGTGCCCGTGCCGACGAAGAGCGCGGGGGAGGAGAAGGAGTAGGTGCCGGGCAGCAGGCGGGCGAACAGGTCCGCCCACGGCACCGGCCGGAACTGCCGGCTCCAGCCGGGGTAGGCCTGTCGCGAGCTCAGGAAGAGCGGCACCAGCACCGGCGCGGACACGGCGATGCCCAGCAGGGTGGTGGCCGCCGCCCGGCCCACGGTCCACAGCCGCTCCCGCACGCCCCGACGCGTGAGCACCACCCGTACCAGGAGCACCAGCGCGGCGCCCAGCGTGGCCATGTAGGCGGTGTAGAAGTTGGCCGTCCAGCACACCGCTGCCACGAGCACGGCCGCGGCGAACCGGCGCCCGCGCAGCGCCCATTCACCGGTCAGGCACAGCAGCGGGAACGCGATCAGCCCGTCCAGCCACATCGGGTTGTACGCGGCCTCGATCACCGACCAGCCGCACAGCGCGTACGAGGCCCCCAGCAGCCCCGCCGCCCACCACGGGCCGCGGGCCTGCGTGCGCAGCAGCCATGCCATGGCCGCCGCCGCGGCGGCCGTCTTCGAGACGGTGACGACGTACACCGCGAGGTCGATGTCCTGCCGCGGGAACAGGGCGACGAGCGGGGCGAACGGGCTGGCCAGGTAGGTGCCGAAGTCGGGCAGGAAGCTGGTGCCGTAGCCGGACTGCCAGTTGAGCAGCAGCCCGCCGCGGGCCCGCCCGTGCAGCAGGTCCCACAGGTGGGCGTGGAAGGGGACGAACTGGTTGCCGAGGTCGTTGACGCTGCGGTGGCGGTGCCCGTACGGGAAGACGCGGGCGGCCGCGTCCCCGGCACAGACGGCCACCGTCGTCAGCAGCGCGGCGAGCGCCGAGCCCGCCAGGCTGGGACGGCGCGGGGAGCGGCGCGCGGATTCCGGCCGGGACCGGACCGGCGGCCGGAGCGGCGGGCGGTGCGGCGAGCGGAGCGGTGTCGACATGGTGGGCCGACCCTGCCACCCGCGGGGGACCCCGGGATGGCCGCAGGATGGCCTGGACACCAACCTTGGACGCCGACACACGAACCCGGACGGCACCCCACGCGTACCGCGACACCCCGGGAATCGTTGGTCGAACCGGTGGCTCCGGCCACCCGGACTGCATACCATCGATCACCGCACGGCCTTTGTGCACCGACGCACAATCTCCCGGCCCTGGAGGCTCCTTTGCACCGTCGCACTGCGCTCTCCGTCTCCGCCGCCCTGCTCGCGGCGGCTCCCCTGCTGTCCGCCTGCTCGGGCGGGGCACGTCCCGGAACAGCGGCCGTCGTCGGCGGCGAACGGATCACCACCTCCGCGCTCCAGGCCCAGGTGAACGAAGTCCGCGCCGCGCAGAACGGGGCCGGCGAGGCCGCGTCCCAGCTGATCCAGTCCTCGCCGGGCCTGGAGCGCGTCAAGCTCAACAAGCTGCTGCAGACGGCCGTCCTGGAGCGGGCCGCGAAGGACGCGGGCATCACCGTCAGCCGGCGGGAGCTGGAGGAGTACCGGGACGGCCAGCTGCAGAAGGCGGGCGGCGCCGAGAGGCTGCGGGCCTCCGCCCTCGAACAGGCCCACCTGGCCCCCGGCCAGGTGGATGCGGACCTCCGCTTCAAGCTGCTGCGGGACAAGCTCTTCGCCCACTACGGCAGCCAGGACAAGGCCATGGACCGGCTCGGCGAGGCCGCGAAGGCCCTGCACATCGAAGTGAACCCGCGCTACGGGGTCTGGGACGCGCAGCAGATCGTCCTCGGCGACCAGGTCACCCCCTGGATCACCCAGCGGACCCGGCCCGGGCAGGCCCCCGCCGGCGCCTGAGCCGCCCGGGGGCCCCGGGCCGCGGCCGCGGGGAGGGAGGTAGGTTCGGAGGGTGAACCCCCACGCCGCCGCACCCGCTCCCGAGCCGGCCGACGAGACCGCCGCCGGCCGGATCGTCCTGCTCACCGCCAGCCACCGGGTCGCCCCCGGCCTGCTGTCCTGGCAGGCCTGGCAGACCCTGCACGCCGCGGACCGGGTGCTGTGCACCGACCCGGAGCACCCGCAGCTGCCGTACCTGCGCGAGGCGGGCGTCGAGGTCACCATCGCCGGCCCGGACGCGCAGGACCTGGTCGAGGCCTGCGCCGGTGGGCGCACGGTCGTGCTGATCCCGGCCGGCGAGGGCGACCGGCGGCTCACCGACGGCCTGGCCCGGATGGCCGGCTCCGGCCGGGTCGCGATGCCCGACCTGGAGCTGCTGCCCGGCTCGTACGACCTGCCCGGCGCGCGGCTGCTCGACCTGGTACAGGTGATGGACCGGGTCCGCCGCGAGTGCCCGTGGACCTCGCGCCAGACCCACGAGGGGCTGGTCAAGTACGCGATGGAGGAGGCGTACGAGCTGGTCGAGGCCATCGAGGACGGGGACCGGGAGGAGCTGCGCGAGGAGCTCGGCGACGTCCTGCTCCAGGTGGTCTTCCACGCGCGGATCGCCGAGGAGCACCCGGACGAGCCGTTCTCCGTGGACGACGTGGCCGGCAGCCTCGTCGAGAAGCTGATCCACCGGCACCCGCACGTCTTCGGGGACGCCGAGGCGCAGACCGCGCAGGACGTGGCCGCGCACTGGCAGCGCACCAAGGCGGTGGAGAAGCAGCGGGAGTCGGTCACCGACGGGATCCCCATGGGCCAGCCGGGCCTGGCCCTCGCGGCCAAGCTGGCCGGCCGGGTCCGGGCGGGCGGCGTGGCCGTGGAGCTGCCGGACGACGAGGGCATCGGGTACGAGCTGCTGCGGATGGCGGCGCGCGCCGAGGCGGCGGGCGTCGACCCCGAGACCGCGCTGCGCGCGGCGGCCCGCGTCTACCGGGACGCGATCCGCGCCGCGGAGGGCGTCGGCGGGTAACGCCCGGGGCCTTCCCGCGCCGGGGCCTTCCCGCGCCGGGGCGTTCGCGTGCCCGGGTCGGCGCCGGGTCAGGCGTGGCGGGGTGCGCGCCGTGACGGGTTCAGCCAGTGCGCGTCGGGGCGGTGCAGGAACCAGTCGCCGAAGCCCAGCGGCCGTCCGTCCGGGCCGTGGCCGGTGCCCGCGGCGGGCAGGGTGTCGTGGAAGATCCGGCCCGGGGCGGCGCCGAGCCCCCGCAGCAGATGCACGGTCTCGTCGACGAACCCCGGCGGGCCGCTGAGGTAGACGTCGTGGTCGGGCCAGAGCCCGCGGTGGCCGAGCGCGGTCGCCAGCCGGGCGGTGGCCTCGTTGCGGTGCCGACCCGGGGCGGGCGTGATGTAGGTGACGCCGAGCCAGCGGAACGCGGCGGCGTACGCGTCGATCAGCGGGCGGTCGTAGAGGTGCGCGGTGTCCCGGGCGACGACGAAGAGCCGGACGCCCTGGGCGGGCGGATGCTCGGCGAGCTCCTCCAAGAGGGCCCGGACGGGCGCCCAGCCGGTCCCGGCGGCGATCAGGCTGACCGGCCGGTCGGTGCGGCGGAAGGTCAGCGCCCCGCCGGCCGCGCCGAGCCGCAGCACGTCGCCGGGCCGGGCCTCGCGGACCAGGGCCGTACTGAGCAGGCCGTTTTCGATGCGGCTGACGTGCAGGTCGAGGGTGCCGTCGGGGCGCGGGGCGTTGCCGATGGAGTACGTGCGCCAGACCTGCGGCACGCGCTCGCTGCTCACGCTCGTGTACTGGCCGGCCCGGTACGGGAAGGGGACCTCGGGCTGCAGGGTCAGTACCCCTAGGTCCTCGCCGTAGGTCAGGTGGCGGACGATCTCCGCGTCCCACCAGGGCGGGCCCTCGTCGGCGGAGGCGCCCGCGGTCATCGCGTCGACGATCACCTGGTACGCCTCGGACCAGGCCTTCTCCACGGGCGGGGTCCAGGCCGCGCCGCAGGTCTCGGCGAGCGCGGCGAGCAGGCTGGCGCCGACGGCCGCGTAGTGCTCGGGGCGGGCGAGGAACTTGCGGTGGTCGCGGCCGAGGTCGTGCAGGTAGGGGAGCAGGCTCTCGTGTTCCAGGTGGGCGATGACGTGGGTGAGGGCGGCGAAGAGCCGGTCGCGCTGGCGCTGCATGTCGCGGGAGGAGGAGGGGAACAGAGAGCGGATCGCGGGGTTGTGCCAGAAGAGGTGGGAGTAGAAGTACTTCACGGCGTGCTCGGCCCGCCTCTCCACCACCGCGAAGCTGTTCTTCAAGATCCTCACATCCACAGGACGGAAGTAGGAACGGCGGACGAGTCGGCGTCAAGCGTCGGCGGATCTACGGACAGCCGCGGCGAACGCCCCATATGGGACGGGGTCCGGTGGTCGGGATACCGTCGACGGGTGCACGAGCCGACCCCCGCAGCCCCCGAAGAACCCGCTCCCGCCCAGGGCCCGACCCTGTTCGACTGGGAGTTCGCGACCGACCCCTACCCCGCGTACGCCTGGCTTCGGGAGCACTCCCCGGTGCACCGCACCAGGCTGCCCAGCGGGGTCGAGGCCTGGCTGGTGACCCGGTACGCCGATGCCCGCCAGGCCCTCGCCGACCAGCGGCTCAGCAAGAACCCGGCGCACCACGCGGAGCCGGCGCACGCCAAGGGCAAGACCGGGATCCCGGGGGAGCGCAAGGCGGAGCTGATGACGCACCTGCTGAACATCGACCCGCCGGACCACACCCGGCTGCGGCGCCTGGTGTCGAAGGCGTTCACCCCGCGCAGGGTGGCGGAGTTCACGCCGCGGGTGCAGGAGCTGACCGATCAGCTCATCGACGCCTTCGCCGGGCGGGGTGAGGCGGATCTCATCCACGAGTTCGCCTTTCCGCTCCCCATCTACGCCATCTGCGAGATGCTCGGCGTACCGCGCGAGGACCAGGACGACTTCCGCGACTGGGCGGGGATGATGATCCGGCACGGCGGCGGTCCGCGGGGCGGAGTGGCCCGTTCCGTGAAGCAGATGCGGACCTATCTCGGGGAGCTCATCCATCGCAAAAGGGATGATCTGGGTGATGACCTCATCTCCGACCTGATCCGGGCGAGCGACCACGGGGACCACCTGACGGAGGCAGAGGCCACGGCCATGGCCTTCATCCTGCTGTTCGCCGGCTTCGAGACCACCGTGAACCTCATCGGCAACGGCGTGCACTCCCTCTTCATGAACCCCGGCCAGCGCGCCCGGCTCCAGGAGTCCCTCGCCGCCGGGGAGCGCGGCCTGCTGCAGACGGGCGTCGAGGAGCTGCTCCGCTACGACGGCCCCGTGGAGCTGGCCACCTGGCGGTTCGCCACCCGGCCGCTGACCCTCGGGGGGCAGGACATCGCCGTCGGCGACCCGGTGTTGGTCGTGCTCGCCGCCGCCGACCGGGACCCGGCGCGGTTCGCCGATCCGGACGCCCTGGACCTCTCCCGGACCGACAACCAGCACCTCGGGTACGGCCACGGGATCCACTACTGCCTGGGCGCGCCGCTCGCGCGACTTGAGGGACAGACGGCACTTGCGACTTTGCTCACGCGTCTGCCGGATCTGGAACTCGCCGTTCCGTCAACTGACCTTCGGTGGCGGGGTGGTCTCATCATGCGTGGCCTGCGCACACTTCCCGTCCGATTTACACCCCGAAACATCTGAACACTTCCTGAAGGAAAGTCAGGCTCTTGCTCAACTTGTGACAATCGTTCGAAGGCCGCTAGGTTCTGCCGTTACCCAGCCGTTATGCGAAAGGTGCTGCACATGCGTTCCGGGAACGGCCGCCACAGACGCCCCCGCCAGGTACCCGCGATTGTCGTCACTGCCGGAGTCACCGGCTCCGCACTGGCCATGCCGCTGCTGGCAGCCACCGGTGCGAGCGCGGCGGAGGCCGCCACCTGGGACAAGGTCGCCGAGTGTGAGAGCGGGGGCACCTGGAGCGCCAACACCGGAAGCGGTGCCTACGGCGGGCTGCAGTTCACCCAGGAGGAGTGGAAGAACGCGGGCGGCGAGGAGTTCGCCGAGCGCGCCGACCTCGCGAGCCGGTCCCAGCAGATCGCCGTCGCCGAGCGCGTGCTCGGCTCCCAGGGTCCCGAGGCCTGGCAGAACTGCGCGGCCCAGGCCGGGCTGACCAAGGACGCGCCCGCGGCGGACGTGGACCCCGGCGCGAAGGGCCAGCACCGGGCCATCGGCCAGACGCCGAGCCGCCCCGACGCCGTGGTGCCCCCCACCGGCTCCGGCAACCGGCCCACGGACTACGGCGCCCCGACCCCCGCGCCGGACTACACGCTCCCGCCCGCGCCGACGGGGCCGTCCAGCGGACTGCCCGTCATGCCCGCGCCGGACGGGACGACCGCGGCTCCGACGCTCCCGCCGGTGTTCCCCGGCGACCCGACCGCGAACCCGGTGACGCCCACCCCGACCGCGCCCGGCATCCCGGGGGCCACCCCCGGCATCCCGGGCGCCACCCCGGGCACCCCGGGCGCCACCCCCGGCGCCCCCGGCGCCACCTCCGGCGTCACTCCGGGCGCCACCGCACCCGGCACCCCGGGCGCCCCGAACCCGGGCTCCGCCCCGGCCACCCCCGCGGTCCCCTCCGCCCTGTCGGCACCGGGCGCGTCGGGCGCATCGGGCGCACCCGGCGCCTCCACGGACCCGGGCGTCGTCCCGGACGTCACGGGCACCGGCAAGCACCGCGGCACGCCGGCCGTGGAGGTGTCGCCGGCCTCGTACACCGTCAAGGAGGGCGACAGCCTGGCGACCATCGCGGACGCCAAGGGCGTGCAGGGCGGCTGGGGTGCCCTGTACAAGGCCAATGAGCAGGTCATCGGCGGTGACGCCGACCTGATCAAGCCGGGTCAGAATCTGGATCTAAGCCGGAAGTAGGGACAGTTCGGGCATCCGTAAAGCGGCGAATGTCCGGTTCGTTCAAATGAGACATGCGTCTCTTCCGGTCAACTGGCGTGTCTCGCCTGGGGGCTTGGGCAAACCCCGCCCCCACCTGCGCAAACACCCCGAAAAGCAGTGCAAGTAGGGGCTCTCTCCCCCCGGTGTTCCTCGTTGAACATCGGGGGGAGACATGCCTACGGTCTGAACCGCTCGCCACCGCGGGCCCCTTCGACCGCATCGCCGAATCCTGCCGGCGGACGGAGGGAACACTCGTCGCGTCAAGCGCCGAAGGCAGGAGCGGGGGAACCAACGTAGGTGCCGGGAAAGGCCGTTGCACGACGGCACGGACCGGCTTGGGGTGAAGCCGCGCGTCACACCGCGCGGCCGGGCAACTCATCTGCCCGAACCCGACAGCTCACCTCGCAGGCGTCGGTGAGGAGAACTCCATGCTGCTTTCGGGCAAGGGCAAGCACCGCCGCGCCACCGCCATCGAGCGGACCACCCGCATCGTGACGCTCGCCGGCGTCGCCGGTGTCGCCGTCGCCGCGCCCCTGATGACCGCGGGCACCGCCTCCGCCGCCACGGCCTCGGAGTGGGACCGCGTCGCCGCGTGCGAGTCCGGCGGCAACTGGTCCATCAACACCGGCAACGGCTACTACGGAGGCCTGCAGTTCTCGCCCTCCACCTGGGCCGGCTACGGCGGCAAGGCGTACGCCGCGCAGGCCAACCAGGCCACCAAGGCGCAGCAGATAGCCATCGCGGAGAAGGTCCTCAAGGGCCAGGGCAAGGGCGCCTGGCCGCACTGCGGCAAGGGTCTGTCCAACTCGTCGTACACCGGCGGCGGTTCGACCACCACCAACAACAACACCACCACCAAGTCGACCCCGAAGGCGACGACCCCGAAGTCGACCCCGAAGGCCGAGACCAAGAAGACCCAGCCGAAGGTCGAGACCAAGAAGGAGACCTCGCGCACCGAGGTCCCGACGACCCGGTCCGAGCGCTCCGAGGCCCCGGCCCCGAAGACCGGCAACGGCTCCTACGAGGTCAAGTCCGGTGACACGCTCGGCACCATCGCCGAGGCCCACAACGTCAAGGGCGGCTGGGAGAAGCTCTTCGAGCTCAACAAGGACATCGTCTCCGACGCCGACCTGATCTTCCCCGGCCAGAAGCTGAAGCTCGGCTGAACATCCCGCGAAGCCCCGCGTGCGTAGACCGCGCGGATGAGCGAGCGGTCACCGCACGTGTGAAGCCCACCGCCCGGCGCGTATCCCCCCACGCGCCGGGCGGTGGTGCGTGTGCGCCCCCGACGGCGGTCGGTGGCGGCCCGATCGAGGGTTCGTATGTCCCGGAAGCGGGGTATTCGGGCCCTTTTTCGTCCCAGGACCCGGGGGGGGGGGGGGGCCCCCCCCCCGCGCCGGGGGGGGGGGGCGCCGCGCCGCCCCCCCCCGGCCCGTCCCCCCCCCCCACACCCCGCGTCACATACCCGAATGAGAATGGAGGGCCCGCCC
>NZ_JBHXTC010000074.1:23327-35232 GCF_042677605.1 Streptomyces sp. NPDC127106
GGGGGGGGCGCCCGACACGGGTTTTCTAGAGCCCGCTTCGCGGTTATTCGCGCCATTTTAGCCCCCCCGCCCCGGGGGGGGGGCCCCCCCCCCCCCCCGGAGCCGGTTAGGCTCTAGGCGGCAAGGCCGGCCCACGGCCTGACCCGCCACCGCACACCCAGCGTCACATCCCAGAAGGAGATGCTCGTGCCGTCCATCGACGTCGTCGTAGCCCGGGAAATCCTGGACTCCCGAGGCAACCCCACGGTCGAGGTCGAGGTGGGCCTCGACGACGGCAGCACCGGCCGTGCTGCCGTTCCGTCCGGCGCCTCCACCGGTGCCTTCGAGGCCATTGAGCTCCGCGACGGCGACCCCAACCGCTACATGGGCAAGGGCGTGGAGAAGGCCGTCCTCGCGGTCATCGAGCAGATCGGCCCGGAGCTCGTCGGCTACGACGCCACCGAGCAGCGCCTGATCGACCAGGCCATGTTCGACCTGGACGCCACCGACAACAAGGGCTCGCTCGGCGCCAACGCCATCCTGGGCGTCTCCCTCGCCGTCGCGCACGCCGCGTCCGAGGCCTCCGACCTCCCGCTGTTCCGCTACCTCGGCGGCCCGAACGCGCACCTGCTGCCCGTTCCGATGATGAACATCCTCAACGGCGGTTCGCACGCCGACTCCAACGTGGACATCCAGGAGTTCATGATCGCGCCGATCGGCGCCGAGTCCTTCTCCGAGGCCCTGCGCTGGGGCACCGAGGTCTACCACACCCTCAAGAAGGTGCTGAAGGACAAGGGTCTGTCCACCGGCCTCGGTGACGAGGGCGGCTTCGCCCCGAACCTGGCCTCGAACCGCGACGCCCTGGACCTCATCCTCGAGGCCATCAAGCAGGCCGGCTACGCCCCCGGCAAGGACATCGCCCTCGCGCTCGACGTCGCCGCCTCCGAGTTCTTCAAGGACGGCAAGTACCTCTTCGAGGGCCAGGAGCGTTCCGCCGCCGAGATGACCGAGTACTACGAGGAGCTCGTCTCCGCGTACCCGCTCGTCTCCATCGAGGACCCGCTGTTCGAGGACGACTGGGCCGGCTGGAAGGTCATCACCGAGCGCCTCGGCACCAAGGTGCAGCTCGTCGGTGACGACCTCTTCGTCACCAACCCGGAGCGCCTCGCCCGCGGCATCGAGGAGGGCACCGCCAACGCCCTGCTCGTCAAGGTCAACCAGATCGGCTCCCTGACCGAGACCCTGGACGCCGTCGAGCTCGCCCAGCGCAACGGCTTCAAGTGCATGATGTCGCACCGCTCCGGCGAGACCGAGGACGTCACCATCGCCGACCTCGCCGTCGCCACCAACTGCGGCCAGATCAAGACCGGTGCTCCGGCCCGCTCCGAGCGCGTCGCCAAGTACAACCAGCTGCTGCGCATCGAGGAGATCCTCGACGACGCCGCGGTGTACGCGGGCCGCAGCGCGTTCCCCCGCTTCAAGGGCTGACGGGCCCCTGAGCCTCCGTACGTCCCCGCACTCGGTCCCGTACCGTGTGCGGGGACGTAGTGCGTAGGGCGTGGTGCGTAGGGCGCGTTGCGCAGTGGCCGAGGGCGCGCACCGGCGCGCGGACACCAGGGGAGGCGGACCAATGGCCGGGAACCGGGATCGGTTCTCCACCTTCTCGACCGCGACCAGGCTCAAGCAGCTCGGCGAGCGGACCGCCGCCCATGTCTACCGCTCCCAGAGTCGCCGTCAGGTCCGCCGCAGCCGACTGACCGGGCGGGCGGCCCTCCTGGTGCTGGTCCTCTGTACGCTGGTCGTCGCCCTGGCCTACCCGATGCGCCAGTACGTCTCGCAGCGTTCGGAGATCGCCGAGCAGCAACGGGCGGCCGCGGCGGCCGGCAAGCGGCTCGAACGGCTGCGTGACGAGAAGGCCCGCTGGCAGGACGACGCGTATGCGGAGCAGCAGGCCCGCAAACACCTGCACTTCGTGCGCCCGGGCGAGATCAGCTACATCATGAACGACCCCGGGGCCGAGGCGGCGGAGCAGCGGCGCACCGGACAGGCCGGGTCCGACCGCCCCTGGTACTCGAACGTCTGGGACGGCGTGGACAAGGCCGACCGCCCCGGCGACTGACGGCACCACCGGCCGCCAGCAGCACCAGTAGCACCAGCAGCACCACCCATCCCCGAGAACGACGAGAACGAAGAGACTTCCTCCAGGCATGCAGACGCCCCCGCCCCAGACCGACCGGACCGAGCCGACCGACGCGGACATCGAGGCGTTCGAGCAGCAGCTCGGACGCCCGCCGCGCGGGCTGCGCGCCATCGCCCACCGCTGCCCCTGCGGCCAGCCCGACGTGGTGGAGACCGCCCCCCGGCTGCCCGACGGCACCCCCTTCCCCACGCTGTACTACCTCACCTGCCCGCGCGCGGCCTCCGCGATCGGCACGCTGGAGGCCAACGGCGTGATGAAGGAGATGCAGGCCCGCCTCGCCGAGGACCCCGAGCTCGCCGCCGCCTACCAGGCCGCGCACGAGGACTACATCCGGCGCCGCGACGCCATCGAGGTGCTCCAGGGCTTCCCGAGCGCCGGCGGGATGCCGGACCGGGTGAAGTGCCTGCACGTGCTCGTCGGCCACTCGCTGGCCGCCGGCCCGGGCGTGAACCCGTTCGGCGACGAGGCCCTCGCCATGCTGCCGGAATGGTGGGCGAAGGGCCCGTGCGTCACCCCGTGCGGCGGCGCAGGGGCCGCGGCCGCGGACGCGGACGCGGAGCAGAAGGAGTCGGAGGCGTGACCCGGGTCGCCGGTATCGACTGCGGCACGAACTCCATCCGCCTGCTGGTGGCGGACTGTGACCCGGCCACCGGCGAGCTGGTCGAGCTGGACCGGCGGATGACGATCGTCCGCCTCGGTCAGGGCGTGGACAAGACCGGCCGGCTGGCCCCGGAGGCCCTGGAGCGCACGTTCGCGGCCTGCCGCGAGTACGCCCGGGTGATCAAGGAGCTCGGCGCCGAGCGGCTGCGCTTCGTGGCGACCTCGGCCTCCCGCGACGCCGAGAACCGCGAGGACTTCGTCCGCGGGGTCGTGGAGATCCTGGGCGTCGAGCCGGAGGTGATCTCCGGCGACGAGGAGGCGGAGTTCTCCTTCATCGGCGCCACCAAGGAGCTGATCGGCACGGACCGGCTGGACAAGCCGTTCCTGGTCGTGGACATCGGCGGCGGCTCGACCGAGTTCGTCGTCGGCGAGGAACACGTCCGGGCGGCCCGCTCCGTCGACGTGGGCTGCGTCCGGATGACCGAGCGCCACCTGGTGGTCGACGGCACGGTCACGGACCCGCCGACCGCGGAGCAGATCGCCGCCATACGGGCCGACATCGAGGCGGCCCTGGACCTGGCCGAGGAGACGGTCCCGCTGCGCGGGGCCCGCACCCTGGTCGGCCTGGCCGGCTCGGTGACCACGGTCGCCGGCATCGCCCTCGGCCTGCCGGAGTACATCTCCTCGGAGATCCACCACGCCCGCGTCCCGTACGCGACCGTCCGGGAGATCACCGAGCGGATGCTGACCACGACCCACGCCGAGCGGGCCGCCATCCCGGTCCTGCACCCGGGACGGGTCGACGTGATCGGTGCCGGCGCCCTCGTCCTCCTGGCGATCATGGAGCGCATCGGCGCGACGGAGGTCGTCGTCTCGGAACACGACATCCTGGACGGCATCGCCTGGTCCATCGCCTGACCGCGGCAGGAGCGCCCCCACCCGGGGGCGCTCATCGCTTTTCCGCAGAGTTCAGATGGTGCGGTAGACGTCGCGCCGGTCGCCGATTCTGACGACGAGGACGACGAGCTCGCCATCCAGTACCTGGTAGGCGATCCGGTCTCTACCAACCCGGAGTCGGTAGAGACCAGAGGGCCCGGTGAGCTTCTTGATGTCGGCATCCTCGCGGAAGAGGAATGTAAGGGGCTCAAGGGGCCTGGGGGGCCTTTATGGGGGTCTTAGGTCCCTCCCCCCGAGGAAAGTTCGTGAAGTTCTTCACAAGGAAAATGGCCCGGCTGGGTCAAGTGGAGGGCCGTTCGGGGGGTTTGCGGGTGCTGCAGGTCCCTTTTGTGCGTGCGTTCGTGCGAACCGGGGAACGCGCCGCGGATGGTCGGTACGTATCCACGAACCGGGTGGTCCACTCCGCTGACGTGCTCGGAGGCCAGTTCAGGGCGGGTGAACAACGAATCCCGTTACACCGTGGTTCCCGCTTCGCACCATGACCTGGGTCACGTGGGCGGCGCAGTGTAGCAGAGGCCCTGTCGGTTCTTGTGAAGGGGCTCACGAGCATCACCCCTTGGGGTGCTGGATACTCGTTTCCATGAGCACCACGGAGCGTCCCAGGATCCTCGTTGTAGGAGGTGGGTACGTAGGCCTGTACGCGGCCAAGCGCATCATGAAGAAGATGCGCTACGGCGAGGCGACCGTCACGGTCGTCGACCCCCGGTCCTACATGACCTACCAGCCCTTCCTCCCCGAAGTGGCCGCCGGCAGCATCTCGCCGCGGCACGTCGTCGTCCCGCTGCGACGC
Organism: Streptomyces sp. NPDC127106; assembly: GCF_042677605.1. Lineage (NCBI taxonomy): Bacteria > Bacillati > Actinomycetota > Actinomycetes > Kitasatosporales > Streptomycetaceae > Streptomyces > Streptomyces sp. NPDC127106. The sequence goes on from NZ_JBHXTC010000074.1 coordinate 27,854, forward strand.
GTGCTGCCCAAGGCTGAGGTCCTCACCGGCCGGGTCACCACCATCGACCAGGACCGCAAGGTCGCCGTCGTCACGCCGCTCGTCGGCGAGGCGTACGAGCTGCCCTTCGACTACCTGGTGATCGCGCTCGGCGCCATCTCCCGCACCTTCCCGATCCCCGGCCTCGCCGAGCAGGGCATCGGCATGAAGGGCGTCGAGGAGGGCATCGGCCTGCGCAACCACGTCCTCGAGCAGCTCGACAAGGCCGAGTCCACGACGGACGAGAACGTCCGCCGCAAGGCCCTCACCTTCGTCTTCATCGGCGGCGGCTTCGCCGGCGCCGAGACGATCGGCGAGGTCGAGGACATGGCCCGCGACGCCGCCAAGTACTACTCCACGATCAAGCGCGAGGACATGCGCTTCATCCTGGTGGACGCGGCCGACAAGATCCTCCCCGAGGTCGGGCCCAAGCTCGGCACCTGGGGCAAGGAGCACCTCGAGTCCCGCGGCATCGAGATCTACCTCGGCACCTCGATGGACTCCTGCGTCGACGGCCACGTCGTGCTGAAGAACGGCCTCGAGGTCGACTCCAACACGATCGTGTGGACCGCGGGCGTCAAGCCCAACCCGGCGCTGGCCCGCTTCGGCCTGCCGCTCGGCCCGCGCGGCCACGTCGACACCGCCCCGACCCTCCAGGTCCAGGGCACCGACTACATCTGGGCCGCCGGCGACAACGCCCAGGTCCCGGACGTCGCCGCCCGCAAGGCCGGTGTCGAGAACGCCTGGTGCCCGCCGAACGCCCAGCACGCGCTGCGCCAGGCCAAGGTCCTCGGCGACAACGTGGTGGCCGGCATGCGCGGCTTCCCGCAGAAGGAATACGAGCACTCCAACAAGGGTGCGGTGGCCGGTCTCGGCGTCCACAAGGGCGTTGCGATGATCGTCATGGGCAAGATGAAGATCAAGCTCAAGGGCCGTCTCGCCTGGTACATGCACCGCGGCTACCACGGCATGGCCATGCCGACCTGGAACCGCAAGATCCGCGTCTTCGCGGACTGGACCCTCGGCATGTTCCTCAAGCGCGAGGTCGTCTCCCTCGGTGCTCTGGAGACCCCCCGCGAGGAGTTCTACGAGGCCGCCAAGCCCGCTCCGGCCCCGGCCGCCGCGGCTGCCGCGCCCGCCGAGAAGGCCAAGGCCTCCTGACGCGGTTCTGACCCGGTCCTGATCCGACCGGCCGTACGTCCCGGGACCTCCCGGACGTACCGCACGTCCCCGAAGGGGCCGCCCGCCATCCGTGGTGCGGGCGGCCCCTTCGGCGTTGCCGGCGTTACGGCCTCCGGGGGCCCTGGCGGCCGGCACCGCATGCCGCCGACGGAAATGGGTAAGCCGTTTCGTCGGATGGTTTGGAGGTGCCGCCGATGACCGACGCCGCGCCGCGGCTGGCCGTTGTGGCCGAGACCCTGCTGGGTGCCCCGCTGCCCGTCCGGATCCGGGCCTGGGACGGGAGCGAGGCCGGGCCGCCGTCCGGGCCCGTCCTGGTCCTGGCCCGCCGCCGAGCCCTGCGCCGGATCCTGTGGAGGCCCGGCGAACTGGGCCTGGCCCGCTCCTGGGTGGCGGGGGACATCACCGTCGACGGGGACCTGTACGAGCTGCTGGACAAGGTGGCCGGCCTGCTCTGGGAGCGGGGCTCGGCCGCACCGGCCGCACCGGCCGCACCGGCCGCACCGGCCGCCTCCGCCGGGCCGCCGGCGGCGGTGGTCCCGGTGGCGGGCGCGGTCCCCGGGATGCGGCCGCCGGCCCGCCGCAACAGCCTGGCCAAACTCACCGCCCTGCGCCCGATCCTGCCGAAGCTGCACCTGGGCGCCGCCCCCGACGGGCCCGCCGGCACCGCGGGGATGCTCCGCGACCCCGCGGCCCGGGCCGCCGTACGCGACCTGGTGGCCCTGGCCCGGCCCTGGACGGCGCCGGCGCCGCCGCCCGAGGAGGCCCTGCGCCGCGGCGGGAAGGCGCACAGCAAGGACCGCGACCGGCAGGCGGTCAGCCACCACTACGACGTGGGCAACGCGTTCTACGAGCGGGTCCTCGGCCCCTCCATGGTGTACTCCTGCGCCTACTGGAGCCCGGGCTCCACCCTCGAACAGGCCCAGCGGGACAAGCTCGACCTCGTCTGCCGCAAGCTGCGCCTGCGCCCCGGCGCCCGGCTCCTCGACGTCGGCTGCGGCTGGGGCTCCATGGCGCTGCACGCGGCCCGCGCGTACGACGCCCGCGTCACCGGCATCACGCTCTCCCGCGAGCAGGCCCTGTACGCCCGCAAGCGGGTCGCGGAGGAGGGGCTGGCGGACCGGGTCGAGATCAGGGTGCAGGACTACCGGGACGTCAAGGACGGCCCGTACGAGGCCATTTCGTCCATCGGCATGGCCGAGCACGTGGGTGCCGACCGCTACCGCGAGTACGCCGTCACCCTGTACGCCCTGCTCGCCCCCGGCGGCCGGCTGCTGAACCACCAGATCGCGCGCCGGCCCGAGCCGGACGAAGCCGCCTACCGCGTCGACGAGTTCATCGACGCCTACGTCTTCCCCGACGGGGAGCTCTCGCCGCTCGGCACGACCGTCGGCGAACTGGAGCGGGCCGGCTTCGAGGTCCGGGACGTGGAGGCCCTGCGCGAGCACTACGGGCTCACCCTGCGGGCCTGGGTGACCCGCCTTCAGGAGCACTGGGAGGAGGCCGCACGGCTGACCTCGCCCGGCCGGGCCCGGGTCTGGCTGCTGTACATGGCGGCCTGCGCGCTGGGCTTCGAGCGGGGCCGGCTGGGCGTCAACCAGGTGCTCGCCGTCCGCCCGGGGGAGGGCGGGGCGTCGGGGCTGCCGCTGCGGCTGCGCACCTGGACCGCGTAGGGCCCGTACGCCCCGTACGCCCGTACGCCCCGCACGCGGGCCCCGGTCGGCCGTGTGGCCCCGGGTACGCGGACGGGCCCCGGGGCGGGTGCCCCGGGGCCCGTTGCGGGTCCCGCGTGCGCGGCGCCGGCGGCCCGGGCCGCCGGCGGCCGCTACTCCGTCTTGATCGCCGTCAGCATGTTCAGCTTCGCCGCGCTGCGCGCCGGCCACATGGCGGCCAGGACGCCGACCACGGCGGCCAGCAGCAGGAAGACGCCGATCCGGTCGAACGGGATGACCAGCTCGTAGTTCGGGACCGAGGCCTTGAAGGTGCGGCCCAGTGCCCAGGCGAGGAAGGTGCCGAGGCCGACGCCGAGCACCGCGCCGAAGAGGGAGATGACCACGGCCTCCAGGCGGATCATGCTCTTGACCCGGCCCTGGTTGAGGCCCACGGCCCGCAGCATGCCGATCTCCTGGGTCCGCTCGAAGACCGACATGGCCAGGGTGTTGACGACGCCGAGGACCGAGATGACCAGCGCCATGCCCAGCAGGCCGTACATCAGGTTCAGCATCATGTTGATGATGCCGCCCATCTCGTTGCGGATGTCCTGCTTGTCCGCGATCTTGATGGCGGGGTTGTCGCCGAGGGCGTCGATGACCTTCTGCTCGTTGGCCTTGGACTCGCCGCCGGCCATCTTCACGAAGACCTGGCGGATCTGCGGCTTCTCGCCCTCCACGACGGGGACCTGCTTGACGTCCAGGACGTACGGGGAGACGAGCTCGCTCTCCTCGTAGATCGCGGCGACCTTCAGGGTCTTCTTGGCCCCGGCACCGTCGAAGGTGGCCTCGAAGGTGCTGCCGACCGTGAGCCCGGCCTTCTTGGCGGTCTTGTCGGCGACGGCGACCTGGCCCTGGGCCAGGCCGGCCACCGAGCCGCTGACCACCTTGAAGTTGACCAGCTTTTCGATGGCGGCCGGGTTGACGCCGGAGGCTGCGTGGAAGCGGTCGTCGGAGCCCTTGAAGTACGCGGACTGCTGGCCGGAGACGGCCGTGACGCCCTGCGTCTTCTCCAGCGCGGTCAGGACCGAGGGGTCCAGGTCGCCGCCGCTGGCCATGGTGAGCATGTAGTCGGCGCGGATCTGGTCCGTGGTGGAGCGGTCGACGGACTTGCCGATGGTCACGCCGAGCACGGTCAGGCCGGTGACCAGGGTCAGGCCGATGGTCAGCATGCCGGCGGTGACACCGGTGCGGCGCGGGTTGCGGACCGCGTTGCGGGCCGCCAGGTTGCCGGCGACGCCGAAGACCCGGCTCAGCAGCGGGCGGACGACGGCGATCAGCGGCCGCGACAGCATCGGGATCAGCACCGCGACGCCGATGAGGGTGAAGAAGGCGCCGCCGCCGATGATCCAGCGGCCGGTCTCGCCGCCCTTGGAGGAGCCCCACAGGATCAGCGCGAAGCCGATGCCGGTCAGGACGCCGCCGATGCTGTTGAGGACCACCAGGCCCTTGGCGCTCTGCGGCAGGTGGGCGCTGCCCATGGCCGCGACCGGCGGGATCTTGGAGGTGCGGCGGGCGGGCAGCCAGGCGGCGAGCACGGTGACCTTCACGCCGACGAGGATCGCGGTGATCACGGCGGTCGAGGAGACGACCAGCGGGCCGGCCGGGATCTTGGCGCCGAAGCTGTCCATGCCGGCGCGCAGGCCGACGGCCAGGCCCACGCCGAGGGCGAGGCCGAGGGCGGAGGCGAGGACGCCGACCAGCAGGGCCTCGCTCAGCACGGACCGGCGGACCTGGCTGCGGGTGGCGCCGACGGCGCGCAGCAGGGCCAGCTCCTTGGTGCGCTGGGCGACCAGCATGGTGAAGGTGTTGTAGATGAGGAAGATGCTGACGAAGAGGGCGATGAAGCCGAAGGCGAGCAGGCCCGTCTTCAGGCCGCTCATGCCCTTCTCGATGTCCTTGGCGTTGCGCTCGGCCAGGGCGGCGCCGGTCTCGGCCTTGGCGTCCTTGCCGACGATCGGGGTGACCTCGGAGAGCAGCTTGCCGGCGTCGGCGCCGGGCTTGGCCGCGACGGCGAGCTCGGAGTAGTAGCCGGGGGCCAGGTAGAGCTCCTGCGCGACCTTGTTCTCGAAGAGCACCAGCGAGCCGCCGGCGTTGACCGCGCCGTCCTCGGTGGTGAAGACGCCGGCCAGGGTGTACTCCTTGACCGGGCCGTTGGTGGCCACGCGGACCTTGTCGCCGACGGAGTAGCGGCCGGTCTTCGCGGAGGCGCTGTCCAGCGCGACCTCGTCGGCCTTGGCCGGGCCGTGGCCCTCGGTGAAGGCGTAGCGGGGGTCCTTGCCGTCCTTGACGGGGGCGAAGTTGGCGCCCTGGTTGGCCCAGCCGGTGCCGATCAGCTTGCCGCTCGGGTCGGCGACGCCGGCGAAGCCGGAGACCCGGCCGGAGACGGAGTCGACGCCGCCCAGCTTGGCGACCTTGTCGACGGTCTGCTGGCTGATGCCGGGCTCGCCCTCCTCCCTCGTGCCGTCCTCGGCGCGGCCGGGGCCGTAGTGGGTGACGGAGACGGCGACCCCGTCGTAGCTCTTGCGGGACTGGTTGGACATCGCCTTGCTGACGGTGTCGGTGAACACGAACGTGCCGGAGACGAAGGCGACGCCGAGCATGACGGCGAGCACCGTCATCAGCAGGCGGGCCTTGTGCGCGAGCACGTTGCGCAGGGCGGTACGGAACATGGGGAATCCAGAAGTCGTGGTGGTCCGCCGGGCGGGGCGGGCAGGAGACGCGGCCGGGCGGCCGGGGCGGCAGCGGCCGGGGCGGTCGGGCGCGCCGGGCGGCGCGGGGCGTGCGTGCGGCGCGGCGCGGGGCGTGCGCGTGCGGGCCGGGCGCGTGCGTGCGGGAGGCCGGGGTGGCCGGGGCGTCAGCTGGTGCGGCCCTTGGCGTCGAAGGCCTTCATGCGGTCGAGGACGCCGTCGGCGGTGGGGCTGATCATCTCGTCGACGATGGAGCCGTCGGCGAGGAAGATGACCCGGTCCGCGTAGGAGGCGGCGACGGGGTCGTGGGTGACCATGACGACGGTCTGGCCCAGCTCGCGCACGGAGTTGCGCAGGAAGCCGAGGACCTCTGCGCCGGAACGGGAGTCGAGGTTTCCGGTGGGCTCGTCGCCGAAGATGATCTCGGGGCGGGAGGCCAGGGCGCGGGCGACCGCGACGCGCTGCTGCTGGCCGCCGGAGAGCTGGGTGGGGCGGTGGCCGAGGCGGCCGGAGAGGCCGACCATGTCGATGACGGTGTCGAGCCACTGCTGGTCGGGCTTGCGGCCGGCGATGTCCATCGGGAGGGTGATGTTCTCCAGCGCGGTCAGGGTCGGCAGCAGGTTGAACGCCTGGAAGATGAAGCCGATCTTGTCCCGGCGCAGCTGCGTCAGCTGCTTGTCCTTGAGGCTGCCGAGCTCGGTGTCGCCGATGCGGACGGAGCCGGAGGAGAAGGTGTCGAGTCCGGCGACGCAGTGCATCAGGGTCGACTTGCCGGAGCCGGAGGGGCCCATGATCGCGGTGAACTGGCCCTGGCCGAAGTCCACGGACACCTGGTTGAGGGCGACCACCTGGGTTTCTCCCTGGCCGTAGACCTTGGAGAGGCCGGTGGCCCGGGCCGCCACGGCGTGGGCGGTGTGCGGGACGGCGTAGTTCATGGCGGTCACGGCAAGAGACTCCTCGGGCGGCGGACCGGACGGCGGTCCGCGTGGGACGGCGGGACCCTTCCATCGTCACCGCGCGAACCAGTCGGGGGATCAGCCGCGGTGCCCGTTCGACGGCCCACTGGAGTCTGATCGCGGGGCGGCCCACCTCCTCCTTGGGTATGACGGTGCCCCCGACCCGGGGAGGGGCGCCGGGCCGCTGGCCGCCCGCCGCCGCGTCGTGTTCCGGGCCGGATCGGGGGCCCGGGGAGGTGGGGTGGCCCGGGGTGGCGCAAAGGCCCGGGCGGGCCATCGAAATCCCGTCATTCCCGCATTGGAGGTGATCGCCCCCGGTAACGGGCCGACCCCGTCTTCTCGGGCCTGACGCCCACTCAAGCGCCAATAAAATCAGACAACATCGGCTGAAGAGCCCGTTCCCGACCAGGGCGTTCCCGATAGGCTCGGCACAGCGTCCAGTTCTTCGCGCGGACCCGCAGCATCCTGCCCGGATGGTGGAATGCAGACACGGCGAGCTTAAACCTCGCTGGCCTTGAGGTCGTGCCGGTTCAAGTCCGGCTCCGGGCACTACGTACGACGGCCGATCTGCCGGTGGACACCGGGAGTTCGGCCTTTTCCATGCCCCGGACGCCGGCGGGCGCGCGCCCGCGCGGGGCGCGCACCCCGCCGCCCGGTTGCGCGCCCCCTCCGCCCCGTCGAACGGCCTTGACCGGATGATGCCGGCGCAAGCCCCGTCCTTCAGGGCGGGGCAAGCCGGAACGGCCCGCAGAGCGAAGCTACAGCGGGCGGCGCTGCTGCTCGATGTACTGCCGCACCACCGCGAGTGGTGTGCCTCCGCACGAGGC
>NZ_JBHXTC010000075.1:0-6104 GCF_042677605.1 Streptomyces sp. NPDC127106
GGCTTTCGTTCTTCGTTTCCGACTCTATCAGACTCTTTCGTGTCCGATTCCCGGTCGAAGCGGGTTTTGCTTTCCAGGTCTTCGCTTTCGCGTTTCCCTTTCCGGCGAGACCGACTCTATCAGAAGTTTTCCACCGGATTTTCCGGCTTCGGATTCCTGAAGGAGGAGTCGAGTGTGCCCCACGAGAATTGGATTCCTTGGGGCGAAGTTGATGTTAAACCGTCGCTGCCGAACTGTCCAGTTCGAGGCAACCGTTCGAATCTACCTCCCCGGTCCAGCCGTGTCAACAGCCTTTCCGGGACGACGAGGAGACTAGCAGCCCAGCGGGCTCGTACGCACATCAGGCCGCCGTGGGGAGCGTGGCCGTGCGGTCGGCGGCCTCCACGTCGCCCACCTCGCCGGCCCGTGCGGCGCGCCCGCCCAGGACGTACACGTACACCAGGAACAGGATCTCCGCGGCGACGCCGATGCCGATGCGCGCCCAGGTGGGCAGGCCGGACGGGGTCACGAAGCCCTCGATCAGGCCCGTGACGAACAGGACGACCGCGAGGCCGATGGCCATGCCGAGGGCGGCCCTGCCCTGTTCGGCGAGGGCGGCGCGGCGTGTGCGGGGCCCCGGGTCGATGACCGTCCAGCCGAGCCGCAGGCCCGTTCCCGCGGCCACGAACACCGCGGTCAGCTCCAGCAGGCCGTGCGGCAGGATCAGGCCGAGGAACACGTCCAGCCGGCCGGCGGAGGCCATCAGGCCGATGCCGACGCCGAGGTTGGCCATGTTCAGGAACAGGATCCAGAGCACCGGGATCCCCAGGAACGCGCCCATCACCAGGCAGACCGCGGCCGCCTGCGCGTTGTTCGTCCACACCTTGGCGGCGAAGGAGGCCGCCGGGTGGCTGGAGTAGTACGTCTCGTAACCGCCCCCGGGCTGCGTGAGCGCCTTCAGCTCCTCCGGCGCGGCGATCGCCGCCTGCACCTCGGGATGCGTGGCGATCCACCAGCCGATCAGCACCCCGAGCAGGGTGGAGAGCAGCGCGGTGGGTATCCACCAGCGGCGACTGCGGTAGACGGCGGCCGGGAAGCCCTCGGTGAAGAACCGGGCCGCGTCGCGCCAGCTCGCACGCCGGGTGCCCGTCACGGTCGCCCGGGCCCGGGCCACGAGCTGGGTGAGCCGGCCCGTGAGCAGGGGGTCGGGGGTACTGGACTGGATGAGCGAGAGGTGCGTGGCGGTCCGCTGGTAGAGCGAGACGAGCTCATCGGCTTCGGCGCCGGTCAGCCGGCGGCCGCGGCCCAGCAGCTGTTCGAGGCGGTCCCATTCCGCCCGGTGGGCCGTGACGAAGACGTCGAGATCCATGCGGTTGCCGCTCCCCCTGCCCCTGGCCCCTGCTGCCGGGCGTCCATCGGCGCTACTTCTTCCGTGGTCAGCTTGGCAGACTGGATGACCGAGGGGCGGGTCCGGTCACGGGAAGGGTGTGCAGCGGTGAGCGATCTGGTGACGGGGGACGCGGTCGTCCTGGGGCTGAGGCCCGCGCGGCTGCCGAGCCGGGCGCTGGCCTACTTCCTCGACCTGTTCGTGTACGTCACCGGCTATCTGGCGGTCACGATCGGGCTGGCCTACGCGACCGCCTCCCTGGACGAGGCGGCGCAGGCGGCGGTCGTGGTGGCGAGTTTCCTGCTGGTCCTGGTCGGCGTACCGATCGCGGTGGAGACGCTCAGCCACGGGCGGTCGCTCGGCAAGCTGGCCTGCGGGCTGCGGGTGGTCCGGGACGACGGCGGGCCGGTGCGGTTCCGGCACGCGCTGGTGCGCGGGGCCATGGGGGTCGTGGAGCTGCTGCTCACCTTCGGGTCCGTGGCCTGCATCGCCTCGCTGGTGTCGGCGCGGGGGCGGCGGCTCGGTGACGTGTTCGGGGGGACGCTGGTCATACGGGAGCGGGTGCCCGGAGCGCGGGTGATGCCGGTTCCGGCACCGCCACCGTGGCTCGCCGGGCGGTTCACGGGGCTGGACCTGTCGGCGGTGCCGGACGGGCTGTGGCTGGCGGTGCGCCAGTACCTGACCCGGATGGACCAACTGGACCCGCAGGTGGGTGCCGCGATGGCGGCGAAGCTCGCGGACGACCTGGTGGCGCGTACGGGGGCGCCCGCGCCGGCCGGGGTGCCGGCGGCCGCGTTCCTGATGGCGGTGGTGCACGAGCGGCAGTCGCGGGACGCGGCCCGGGCGTTCGCCGCGGCGGGGCCGGTCATACCGGGCGCCCTCCCGGGCGGGGCCGCAGGGGCCAGCGGTGCCTACGCGCCGCCCGTGGCGCCGCCCGCGGGTCACGCGCCCGCGCCCGCCCCGGCCTTCGCTAGCGCACCCGCACCCATGCCCACGCCTGCGCCCGCGCCCGCACCGGCACCCGCGCCCGTGGTGCCGTCCGGTGGCGAGCCGGTGCGGAAGACGGGGTTCGCTCCGCCCGCGTAGGACTGTCGGCGGGGCCGCCTACGCTGCCGCCATGTCAGTCAACATCGATCTTGCATTCGACGTCACCGGTGTCGCCGACGAGCCGCAGGCCTGGGCGGTCGTCCGGGCCCTGACCCAGCTGATGTACGAGGAGTGCATCGAGAACCAGGTCACCCTCGGCGTGGCCGTGGACGACGACGGTGCGTACTTCGTCTCCGGGGAGTCGGACTTCCCGCTGTCCATCACGCGCTTCTACCTCTGGCAGCCGGCGTTCGAGAAGTCCTTCGCGGCCACGGTCACCGAGGTGGCGCCGGACGCGAAGCCCGTGGTCCGGTGGGGTTTCCCGGACGAGGAGTACTGACCGCAGCGGCGCGCGACGGGCCCGGTCAGGCCTCCGGCGGGAACACCGACGGCGGGCTCTCCAGGTGTTCCAGCTCGATGCCCGGAGCCGACAGGACCACGTCCCCGGCCAGGTGGACCGTGTGGACCTCGCCGGTGTCCAGGGCCGTGACCCGGTACTCGTCCACGACGAGCGGCCCGCTGTCCGTCCCGTGCTGCGTGCGCCCGACGAGGGCCCAGGCCTGGTCGACCGTGCGGGGGGCCAGCACCGGGTCGGTGAGGGCGACAAGCCGGACCCGGGTGGCGGGCGCGCCGAGCACGGGCCGCAGCAGGCGGGCGGTGGCGACGAGGAAGGCCGGCGAGGTGCCGGTGAAGGCGGCGGCGCGGACGTTGCCCTCGGTGGCCCCGGTGCCGGCGGGGTCGGAGCGGACCCAGGTGACGCCGTCGATGGCGGCGCCCCTGACCTGCCAGCTCGCCGCGTTGACCTCCAGGCGGATGGGGCGGCCGAGTTCGTCGACGGCCAGGTCGACCGAGCCGCGGTGGCCGCCGTCGGGGCCGGTCAGCTGGGAGACGTAGCGCCAGCCCGAGGGGCCGGGGGCGCAGTTGAAGTGCTCCTCGCCGAGCGGGGTGCCGTCGTGGGGGTCGTGGAGCGAGTAGCGGCCGCGGGGCATGGCTGGGGGTCCTTGCTGGCTGGCGTGCGTGCATGCGCGTACGCACCCGTGAGGGGGGCGTACGGGGCAGGCCCCCGGCACGGGTGCCGGGGGCCTGCCTCGGTGCTGCGGATCCGCGGGGACGGACCTGCGGCGGTGGATCAGTAGCGGTAGTGCTCCGGCTTGTACGGGCCCTCGACCTTGACGCCGATGTACGCGGCCTGCTCCGGGCGCAGCGTGGTGAGCTTGACGCCGAGGGAGTCGAGGTGGAGGCGGGCGACCTTCTCGTCCAGGTGCTTGGGCAGCGTGTAGACGCCGATCGGGTACTCCTCGGGCTTGGTGAAGAGCTCGATCTGGGCCAGGGTCTGGTCCGCGAAGGAGTTCGACATCACGAACGAGGGGTGGCCGGTCGCGTTGCCCAGGTTGAGCAGGCGGCCCTCGGACAGCACGATCAGGACCTTGCCGTCGGGGAAGGTCCAGGTGTGGACCTGCGGCTTGACCTCGTCCTTGACGATGCCCTCGACCTTGGCCAGGCCGGCCATGTCGATCTCGTTGTCGAAGTGGCCGATGTTGCCGACGATGGCCTGGTGCTTCATCTTGGCCATGTCGGAGGCCATGATGATGTCCTTGTTGCCGGTCGTGGTGATGAAGATGTCGGCGGTCTCGACGACCTCGTCCAGGGTGGTGACCTGGTAGCCGTCCATCGCGGCCTGCAGGGCGCAGATCGGGTCGATCTCGGTGATGATGACGCGGGCGCCCTGGCCGCGCAGGGACTCGGCGCAGCCCTTGCCGACGTCGCCGTAGCCGAAGACGACGGCGGTCTTGCCGCCGATGAGGACGTCGGTGGCGCGGTTGATGCCGTCGATCAGGGAGTGGCGGCAGCCGTACTTGTTGTCGAACTTCGACTTGGTGACGGCGTCGTTCACGTTGATCGCGGGGAAGAGCAGGGCGCCTTCCTGCATCATCTCGTACAGGCGGTGGACGCCGGTGGTGGTCTCCTCGGTGACACCGCGGATGTCGGACGCCAGCTGGGTCCACTTCTGCGGGCTCTCGGCGAGGGTCCGGTTGAGGAGGGTCAGGATGTGGCCGTACTCCTCGGAGTCCGCCGTCGACGGGTCCGGGGCCGCACCGGCCTTCTCGAACTCGACGCCCTTGTGGACGAGGAGGGTGGCGTCACCACCGTCGTCGAGGATCATGTTCGGGCCGCCGGTGGGGGTGTTCGGCCAGGTCAGCGCCTGCTCCGTGCACCACCAGTACTCCTCCAGCGTCTCGCCCTTCCAGGCGAAGACGGGGACGCCCTGCGGGTTCTCCGGGGTGCCGTTCGGGCCGACGGCGATGGCGGCGGCCGCGTGGTCCTGGGTGGAGAAGATGTTGCAGGAGGCCCAGCGGACCTCGGCGCCGAGGGCGACCAGGGTCTCGATCAGGACGGCCGTCTGCACGGTCATGTGCAGGGAGCCGGTGATGCGGGCCCCGGCCAGCGGCTGCGTCTCCGCGTACTCGCGGCGGATCGACATCAGACCCGGCATCTCGTGCTCGGCCAGGGTGATCTCCTTGCGGCCGAAGGCGGCAAGGGAAAGGTCTGCGACCTTGAAGTCCACGGGTGCTGCTCCTCATGGTTCGAGAGGTTGGGTACGGCTGAGCCGCGCATCGCCTGGGGCGGTGCACCGAGCACTCAGTCCGTCGGGGGCCCTCTCTCCCCTCGGCCGGTCGTGAGGACCGCCCGACCGCCATCAGCAGCGACGCCTGACACTGGTGTCGAATCTACACCGATCACCGGGCGGGCCCCAGTGGATCGGTGAAAGAGATCAAGAAAAAGAGACCGGTCGGTCCGGTCTCCGCATCCGCGGGCCGGCGGTGATGCGCGGAATCGGGCTCGGGTTCCGTACGCTTCCGGCCACCACACATATGCGGAAGGGCGGATTCATGGGGCGCGGGCCGGGGCGGGGACTGGGGTTCTGGGCGAGAGTGCTACTGACGCTGGGGACGGTGATGGTCGCGGTGCCGGCGGCTTGGGCGCTCGCCGTGAACCAGCAGCCGGTCAGGGGGTATTCGGTGCCCACGGAGAGCATGTATCCGGCCTACCGGCCCGGCGACATCGCCTACTTCGCGCTGGGTGACGCCGAAGATCTGGGCGTCCGGCGCGGCGACGTGGTGCTCTTCGACGCCCCCGGCTGGCGGTTGGGGGGCCCGGGGATCAAGCGCGTGGTGGCGCTCGGGGGTGACCGGATCTCGTACCGCGCGGGTGATGCGGCGCTCCTGCTCAACGGCGAGCCGCTGGAGGAGGCGTACCTGAAGGACCGACGGCTGCCGGCAGCCGTCTCCTTCGAGGTGACGGTGCCGCAGGGGCGGATGTTCGTGCTGGGGGACAACCGCGGGAACTCGCTGGACTCCGCGTTCCGCACCGGCGACCCGGGTCAGGGTTCCCTGCCGCTGTCGGCGGTGACCGGCAAGGCCGTGGAGCGGCCGACGGCGCTGATCGTGGCCGGCGGCGTCATGTTCGCCGGCGTCGCCGTCCTCCTCGTCGGCGGCGGTCTCGGGACCGGCGCGTGGGCGGTCCGGCGGCGGGCCCTGCGGCGCGCGGCAAAGGCGCAGCATCCGCAGCCGCGGTTCCCGATGGCTCCGACGCCCTGACCGGGCCCGTACACCGTGGGCCGTGGGCCGTGGGCCCTGGGCCGGTCCTGCGG
>NZ_JBHXTC010000075.1:6114-28851 GCF_042677605.1 Streptomyces sp. NPDC127106
CCCGCCCCGGCGGGGGCGCCCCGGGTCCCCCGCCCCCCGCCGCCCCCCCCCCCCGGTGGGCGGGAGCCCCCCGCCCTCGCGCGTCGCGGGGGGGCTTCGCCGTACACCGTGGGCCGTGGGCCGTGGGCCCTGGGCCGGTCCTGCGGTCAGTGGGCGCCGGGGCCGCCCGGGGTGGCGGCCGGGTCGTTGCCCGCGGCCGCCGCCTCCGCGCTGTAGATGTCCGGCTCCAGGTAGATCACGCGGGCGATCGGGACCGCCTCGCGGATACGGGCCTCGGCCGCGTCGATCGCGGCGGCGACCGTGGCCGCAGAGTCCTCGTGCCGGACGGCGATCTTGGCGGCTACGAGGAGCTCCTCCGGCCCCAGGTGCAGGGTCCGCATGTGGATGAGGCCGGTGACGGTCTCCCCGTCGACGACCGCGCCCTTGATCTTCTCGATCTCCTCCAGGCCCGCGGCCTCGCCGAGCAGCAGGGACTTGGTCTCCACCGCCAGGACGACCGCGATCAGGATGAGCAGGGTGCCGATGGCGAGGGTGCCGATGCCGTCCCAGACGCCGTCGCCGGTCAGCAGGGCAAGGCCGACGCCGCCCAGGGCGAGCACGAGGCCGACCAGCGCGCCGAGGTCCTCCAGGAGGACGACCGGCAGCTCGGGGGCCTTGGCCCGCCTGACGAACTGGGTCCAGGTGAGGCCGCCGCGGAGCTCGTTCGACTCCTTGATCGCCGTACGGAAGGAGAAGCTCTCCGCGATGATCGCGAAGACCAGGACGCCGATCGGCCAGTACCAGTCCTCGATCGGGTGCGGGTGCTTGATCTTCTCGTAGCCCTCGTAGAGGGCGAACATGCCGCCGACCGAGAACAGGATGATGGAGACGAGGAACGCGTAGATGTAGCGCTCGCGCCCGTACCCGAAGGGGTGTTGCGGTGTCGCCTCGCGCTGGGCCTTCTTCCCGCCGAGCAGCAGCAGGCCCTGGTTTCCGGAGTCCGCCAGCGAGTGGACGCTCTCCGCGAGCATCGACGACGAGCCGCTGAAGACGAAGGCCACGAACTTGGCAACCGCGATGGCGAGGTTGGCGGCGAGTGCCGCCACGATCGCCCTGGTTCCGCCCGACGCACTCATGGGTGCTTGATGTCCCTTCCTCGGTACGGCGGCCCTGGCCGGGGCGCCGCGCTACGGCCGCACATTCTTGCAGCCGCCGGGGCGGGCTCCGGCCCGGCGGGCGGCTTCAGAGGACGACGGTGGCGCGGTAGACGGTGCCCGTCCCGGACAGTTCGGTCTCCTCACCGGCCGGCACGAACACCGACTCGCCGGGGGCGAGGGGCAGTTCGCCGGCCTGCGGGTGGCCCGCCGTGCACAAGAGGATCTGGGGGGCGCCGGACGGCAGGGCGCGGGGCGCGCCGCCGGGGGCGAGGGTGAAGCGGGAGAGCCGGAACTCGTCGATGGGGGTGTCGTAGACCTCCTCGCCGTTGCCCTCGGGGCGCAGCAGGGCCGGGTCGCCGGGTTCGAAGCGGACGATCCGCAGCAGTTCGGGCACGTCCACGTGCTTGGGGGTGAGTCCGGCGCGCAGCACGTTGTCGGAGTTGGCGAGCAGTTCGATGCCGAGGCCGTCGAGGTAGGCGTGGGGGACGCCGGGGCCGAGGAACATCGCCTCGCCGGGCTGGAGTCGGACGTGGTTGAGCAACATGGCGGCGATCACGCCCGGGTCGCCGGGGTGGTGGTGCACCAGGGTGGCGTACGGGGCGTACGGGCCTGCGAGCCGTTCGGCGGCGGCCGCGGCCTCGGCGACCGAGTGGGCCATCTCGTCGCGGTCGGCGGCGAGTACGGCGGTGAGCATCTCGCGCAGGGCCGCCTCCTCGGGGTGGGCCTGCAGCAGGTCCACGTACGGCTTGAGGGAGTTGACCTCCAGGCCGGCGAGGAGCCGGGCGGCCTCCTGGGGCGGGCGGAAGCCGCACAGTCCCTCGAAGGGGGTGAGCGCGCAGAGCATCTCGGGCTTGTGGTTGGGGTCCTTGTAGTTGCGGTGGGCGGCGTCGACCGGGATGCCGCGGCGTTCCTCCTCGGCGTAGCCGGCGCGGGCCTGTTCGAGGTCGGGGTGGACCTGGAGGGAGAGCGGGGCGCCGGCGGCGAGGACCTTGAAGAGGAAGGGCAGGTGGGGGCCGAACTTGGCGACGGCGGCGGCGCCGAGCTCGCGCTCGGGGTCGGCGGCGATGACGTCCGCGAGGGTGGTCACGCCGGCGCCGCGGTCGAGGCGGGAGGGCGCGCCGGGGTGGGCGCCCATCCACAGCTCGGCCTGCGGCTCCCCGGTGGGGTCGGTGCCGAGGAGCCCGGGGATCGCGGTGGTCGATCCCCAGGCGTAGGGGCGGATCGTGTTCGTCAGGCGGTCCATCGTCGTCCGTCTTCCTGGATGTAGGGCCGGCACGGGACCGTGCTCAGCCGTGTCCCCGGGTGGCCGCCAGTGCGAGGTAGGCCGTGGTGAAGTCCGTGACGGCGAGGAGTTCCGCGAGCTGTTCGAGCTCGCCGCCTTCCTCGGGTTCGAGCTCGCTGATGGCCGTGTCGTGGCTGAGGGCGAGTTCGCGCGCGGCCGGGGCGGCGGAGAGCCCGCCCGTGGGCCGGTCGCGCAACAGGACGACGCGGGCGCGGAGGGCCTGTGACTCCTCGACGCGGTCACGGAAGAAGTCCTCGGGGTCGGCGCCCGCCGCGAGGGCACCCGCGAGCAGCACACCGTGGGCGGGGAGCGCCTCGGGGAGGTCGGCGGCCAGGGCGGGGCGGCCGGCGAGCTCGGCGAGGGTGGCTGCGAAGCGACGGCCCGCCGGGCCGGCTCCGGCGCCCTCGCTCCAGATGAGGGGGAGGGAGTCGGCGAGCTCGGCGGCGAGGGTCTTGGCGGGGTTGGAGTAGGTGCCGATGGCCGGGCCGCAGCGTTCGGCGGTGCGGTCGAGGCGGTCGGCGACGCGCTGGAGGGTCTCGGGGGCGGCGGTGATCAGACCGACCTTGTCGAGGAGGAGCAGGAGCGGGGTGAGCAGGGCCCAGAGGGCGCCGGGGCCTGCGGCGGCGGACTCGTCGTAGTCCTGGTACGGGGCGTTGGCCATCGGGACGAGGAGCCCGTGGGCGGCGTCGACGGCCTCGCCGAGCGGCGAGCGCTCGGGGGCGACGGCGACGACGGTGCAGCCGCGTCGGTAGGCCTGCTCGGCCAGGACGGAGAGCCCGGGCTCGCTGCCGTCGGTGGTGGTGATGAGCAGCAGGTCGACCGGGCCGGCCCAGCCGGGCAGGGTCCAGCGCAGGGCGCCGGCGGCGTGTGCGACGCCGGTGGGGTGCAGCCGGCTGACGGGGGCGGAGGCTCCGGCGAGGGCCCCGAGCAGGTCGGCCACGCCGGTGGCGGCCGTGCCGGAGCCGGCGATGAGGACGGCGCGCGGCCTGCCGTCGGGGCGCAGGTCGGCCAGGCCGGCCTCGCCGGCGTGCCGGGCTGCGGTGCGGACTCTGGCCCCGGCCTCGGCGGCGCCGCGGAGCAGGCCGCGGCGGTCGGCTCGGGCGAGCTCTTCCGGTGCGTCGAGGAGCGACTCGTCGAGCATGGCGGCCTCCGGCTGGTTCAGAAGGGCGGGCGACTCGGTTGCTCGGGCGCCCGGCGCTGCGACGGGCGCCCTGTGCGTCGTGCGGCTGGACGTGCTCAGGCGGGGCGGCGCGCCTCGTCCACGAGGAGGACCGGGATGCCGTCGCGGACCGGGTAGGCGAGGCCGCAGTCCCGGCCGGTGCAGATCAGCTCGGGAGCCGTCTCGTCGGCCGACTTGTCCTCAAGGGGCGAGTGGCAGGCGGGGCAGGCGAGGATCTCCAGAAGGCCGGCTTCGAGCGGCATGGGGCGCTTCCCTTCGAACATGCGGATTGGGCGAGGTCAGCGTACCGCCGGGCCGCGTCTCGCGCGGCCCGGCAGTGGCGCGGACCGGTCAGGCGCGGACCAGGGCGAGGACCTCGTCGCGGACCCGGGCGAGGGTCTCGGGGTCGCGGGCCTCGACGTTGAGGCGCAGCAGCGGCTCGGTGTTGGAGGCGCGCAGGTTGAACCACCAGTCGGCGGAGGTGGCGGTGAGGCCGTCCAGCTCGTCCAGGGTGACGCCGTCGGCGGTGCCGTACGCGGCCTTGACGGCGGCGATGCGGGCGGCCTGGTCGGCGACGGTGGAGTTGATCTCGCCGGAGCCGGTGTAGCGGTCGTAGGAGGCGACGAGGGCGGAGAGGGGGCCCTCCTGGCCGCCGAGGGCGGCGAGGACGTGGAGGGCGGCGAGCATGCCGGTGTCGGCGTTCCAGAAGTCCTTGAAGTAGTAGTGCGCCGAGTGCTCGCCACCGAAGATGGCGCGGGTGCGGGCCATCTCCTCCTTGATGAAGGAGTGGCCGACGCGGGTGCGGACGGGGGTGCCGCCGTTCTCGCGGACGACCTCGGGGACGGACCAGGAGGTGATCAGGTTGTGGATGACCGTGCCGGTGCCGCCGTTGCGGGCGAGCTCGCGGGCCGCGACGAGCGCGGTGATCGCGGACGGGGAGACGCCCTCGCCGCGCTCGTCGACGACGAAGCAGCGGTCGGCGTCGCCGTCGAAGGCGAGGCCGAGGTCGGCGCCCTCGGCGCGCACGCGGGCCTGGAGGTCGACGATGTTCTTCGGGTCGAGGGGGTTGGCCTCGTGGTTCGGGAAGGTGCCGTCGAGCTCGAAGTACATCGGTACGAGCTCCAGCGGCAGGCCGTCGAAGACGGTCGGGACGGTGTGGCCGCCCATGCCGTTGCCCGCGTCCACGACGACCTTCAGGGGGCGGATCCCGCCGAGGTCGACGAGCGACTTGAGGTGTTCGGCGTAGCCGAGGAGGGTGTCCTGCTCGGTGACGGTGCCGGGGGTGGTGGCCTCGGGGGCCGCGGGGAGGCCTTCCTCGGACCACTTCTCGACGAGCTCGCGGATCGTCGTCAGGCCGGTGTCCTGGCCGACGGGGGCGGCGCCGGCGCGGCAGAGCTTGATGCCGTTGTAGCGGGCCGGGTTGTGCGAGGCGGTGAACATCGCGCCGGGCAGGTCGAGCTTGCCGGAGGCGTAGTACAGCTGGTCGGTGGAGCACAGCCCGATCAGGGTGACGTCGGTGCCGCGGGCGGCGGCGCCGCGCGCGAAGGCGGCCGACAGGCCGGGCGAGGAGGGCCGCATGTCGTGGCCGACGACGATCGCGGTGGCGGCGGTGACCTCGACGAAGGCGGCACCGAACAGCTCGGCCAGCGATTCGTCCCACTCGTCGGGCACGACGCCGCGTACGTCGTACGCCTTGACGATGTTCGAGAAATCTGCGGCCACTGCCTGCCCTCCTGAAAGGTCCCTGTGCGGTGGGCCCAACCTACCGTGCAGGGAGGGCGGCCGATCGGGCCGCGGTGTTCACGGAAAACGCGGGCGCACGCGGACTCCGTCGCACGCGGACGCCGGTCGGGGGCGGCTGCCGTCAGGAGTCGGGGGAACGCAGCACCCGCAGGTGGCCGCGGCGGGTCTCCCCGCCGGACCCCGGGCCGCCCTGGGCGGGACCCCGGCCGGCCTCGGCGGCGCGGTCGTGCGGGCGGGCCGCCTCGCGGACGGCGTTGGCCAGTGCTTCGAGGTCGTCGCCGCTCGGCCGCGACGGGCCCGACCCGTCGGTCAGGCGCACGACGTCCCAGCCGCGGGGTGCGGTCAGGCGCTCGGAGTGCTCGGCGCACAGGTCGTAACAGTGGGGTTCGGCGTACGTGGCGAGCGGGCCGAGAACTGCGGTCGAGTCGGCGTAGACGTACGTCAGGGTCGCGACGGCAGGGCGGCCGCACGCGGTGCGCGAACAGCGACGTACAAGGCTCACGACGTTGGACGGTACCGCACTCTTGACCGGGCCGCGACGACTCTCCCGCCGGTCACTCCCCCGTGTCGCCCCCGCGACGGGGCCCGGCGGGCCCCGGAACGCCCCGGTCGGGGCCCGTTCCGGGGCTACGCTGCGGGGGTGACCGACAGCCCCGTGCCGCCCCCCGCACCGCGTCCCGCCGAACCCCCCGCCGAGCCTCGCGTCCGCCGGCGCGACCGGCACGGGCGGGGGATGCGGGGTCCGGTGGCCCCGCCCCAGGTGCCGCTGGCCGCGAGCCGGGCCGAGCTCTTCGGCGACCTCGTGCGGGAGTCGGTGGAGCGGCTGGAGCGGCGCTGGCCGCAGCTGGCGGACGTGGAGTTCCTGGTGGCGGACGTGCCGGGGCCGCCGGGCGGGCCGGCCGGCGGCTGGAACGACGAGGCGGTGCCGCTGGGCGCGCTGTCGGAGCCGTCGGGCCCGGGGCGGCCGGCGCGGATCGTGGTGTTCCGGCGGCCGGTGGAGATCCGGTCGAAGACGCGGGACGACCGGGCGATGCTGGTGCACGAGGTCGTGGTGGAGCAGGTGGCGGAGCTGCTGGGGCTGTCCCCGGAGACGGTGGACCCGCGCTACGGCCAGGACTGACGCCGGATACGGATACCGGATACCGGATACCGGATGCGGCACTCGGCCCGCCGGGTGCCGCTGCGGTGCGGGCCGGCGGGCCGGTCGGCGTCGCGGGCGGCTACCGGGTGAGCACCGTCAGGTCCTGGACGGCCTTGGGCACCGGGACCGTCCCGCGGTCGTCGGACAGGGTCTGGACGGTGAACATCACGATGCCCTCGTGGGGCAGCGTCAGGGTGCGGGCCGCGTGGACCGGGCCGCCGGAGAGGGTCTCGACCGTCAGCGCGTAGGCGCCCTTCGGCCCGCCCGGGGCCAGGGAGACGGTCTGCGTGGTGCCCGCCTTGACGGTGACTTCCTTCGTGGCCGGCTCGCCCGCCTCGGTCCCCGGCGAGGCCGTGACCTTCACCTTGGCGTCGGCCCCGACCGCGGTCAGCGACAGCACGGTCGCGTTCTCGTCGGCCCGGTTGTCGGCGACGGTGGCCCGCGCCCCCACCGGTCCGGCGGCCGGTACGAACGCCAGCTCCTGCTTGGCGCCGCTGCCGCGGACCACGCGCAGCGCGGCGACCACCGGTACGGCCTTCTTCGGGTCGGCCGGGGCCAGGAGCAGCGAGCCCGCCTCGCCGCGGGTGACGTCCTTGAGGTCGACGCTCGCCGTCATGCCGGCCTTGACGTGCAGCTGCTCGTGGCCGGCCGGGCTGATCGAGCCGTTCGGGCCGGCCAGCCTGACGGTGAGGTCGGCGTCCTCCTCGCCGGGCGCGAACGCGAACAGCTTCACGGAGGTGGCGTCCGCAGGGATCCCGGGCAGCACCTGGGCGGCGGCCGGGTCGGCGGAGGCCGGCAGCCAGTCCGCCCCGACGCCCTCCTCGCCTGCCTGGAGGGAGGCGCCGACGCGGCCGGCGCGGGTGGTCACGTGGGCGGTGACGTCGGCGAGCTCCTTGCCGGGGGCGAGGGAGGCCAGCGAGATCGCCTTGGTGGAGCGGGGGTCTATGCGGATGTTCTCGCTGACGCCGGTCTCGTCCTTGACCGTGCCGTCGGGGCCGAACATCTTGATGTCGATCACGGCTGCGGTGTCGTCCGGGTTGGTGAGGTGCACGTAGTCCTCGCGTCCCTTGGCGGTGCTCGCGCCGGGGAACCAGAAGTCGGTGCCGGGGGCGGTGCAGCCGACGCCGAGCAGGCCGCGGGCCCGGCCCACCGAGACCTTGGTCGTCTGCTGGGCCGTCCAGCCGGGGGCGAGGACGCCGTCGGCGATGCCGGCCAGGCCGGGGGCCTCGGCGCCGGAGGCGGTCGCCCCGGCCGGCTTGCCGCGCTCCTTCAGCTCCAGGACGGGCTTGGCCTCCTTGGTGGCGCCGAGCAGGCGGGCCGAGCCCTTGCCGCCGCCGGCCGCGCCGGGGGTGATCGCCGTGTACGTGGTCTCGGCGATGTCGGAGGAGCTGGGCGCGGGGCAGACCAGCGCGGACCGCTCGACCGGCATCCGGGCCGCGGCCGCCTTGCCGTCGTCGGCGGCGGCCGGGGCGGCGGGCGCGGTGAGGTGGGCGAGGCCCGCCAAGGCGGCGAGGGCCGCGGCGGCGGCCGCCAGCGTCAGGGGTGCGCGCTGCTTCACTGCTGGTGGCTCCCGTCGGGACGCTGGTCGTGCTGTCCGTAGGCGTCGTACGGCTGCTGCTCGTACGGGTGGGGGTACGGCTGCTGGGCGTGGGGGTGCTGGGGCTGGTGTGGCTGCTGGGGGTAGACCTGGTGGAGGTCGTAGCCCTGGGGGTCGTAGCCCTGGGGGTCGTAGCCCTGCCGGTGGTACGGGTACTGCTCGTGGTCCGAGGCCTGGGCGGGTACGTACGGCTGCTGCGGGGCCGCCGGTCCGTAGGCGTAGTCCTGGTCGCCGTGGCCCTGGTCTTCGTACGACTGGTACGCGTACGCCTCCTCCCCGTAGACGGGCTGCGCGGGGATCCCCGCGTACGGGTCGGCGACGGCTCCGGCGGGCTCGGCCGCGGTGCCGGCGGCGGCCGGGGCGGCCGTCCCGTCGGTCTCGGCGCGCAGGCGGCGGGCGCGGCGGCCCTCGCCGCCCTCGCCGGGGACGGGCCGGTCGGCGGCGTCCTCGTCCGGCAGGTCGTCGTCGAGGCTCACCCGGCGGCCGGGCAGGGCCATCACGAGCAGCAGCAGCGCGAGCCCGCCCTGGGCCCAGTGCCAGGCGGTCCGGGGGAAGGAGTCCTCGTGGACGAGGTCGAGGCGGCCGCCGGCGGCGGGCAGTTCGAAGCCCTGGGCCCAGCCGTCGAGGGTCTTGGCCTTGAGCGGCGTTCCGTCGAGGGTGGCCCGCCAGCCGGGGGCGGCGCGGTCGGCGATGCGCAGGACGCGGCCCGCCTCGCCCGCCGGGATCCTGGTGTGGGCCTCGACGGGGCCGGAGGCCACCGGGATCGGGGCCTCGCCCGGCTTGCCGGGGACGATGACGGCGCGGGCGACCTGGCGGTCCACCCGCCACAGGGCGCTGCCGTCGAGCTGGCTGAGCCGGCTCAGGCCGGGGGTGGTGTCGAGGACCTTGCGCGTCTGCTGCGGGGCGCCGTCGCGGACCAGGACATAGCGGATGCCGTATCCGCTGAGCTGGTCGCTCTGGTCGGCGCCGGATCCGGCTACGAGGCTGGAGACGACCTTGTCGAGGGCGGGGGTGCTGCCGGCCCCGGCGGCGAGTTCGGCGTCGCCGAGGCTGCCGCCGGAGCCACGGACGAGGGTGTAGGAAATGGTGGCGGGCGAGGTACCGCCGAGGACGAGGGTGCGGGCCTGGTCGCGGGTGCTGCCCTCCTCGGCGACGAAGGCGGGGACCTGGACCGGGTTGCGCCGCTCCAGCGGGCCGGCGGCTCCGGAGACCGCCCAGCCCGCCGCGGCGAGCAGCGGGCCGGCGACGGCCGCGAGGGCGATCAGGGCGGCGGCGGGCTGGCGCCAGCCGAAGCTGCTGGCGGCGACGCGTTCCTTGGCCCCGTCCGCGCCGACGGCGGCGGCGGCGAGCAGGGCGAGCCCGTAGACGAGAACGGCGGGGCCGGCCCAGCCGGTGCGGTTGAGGACGACGGCGAGGGCCAGCGCGGCCAGGGCGGCGGTCCAGGCGGCGCGGACGGCGAGCCGCCGCTCGGCACGCAGCAGGGCGGCCAGGGCGGCGAGGACGATGCCGAGGAGCAGCAGGCCGCCGGCGGCGCGGGGGCCGCCGGGGCCGAGGCCGACGAGGTCGAGGGCGGTGGCCCGGCCGGCGGCGGGCAGGCCGGCCTCGTCCAGGAAGCGGGCCGGGTGCAGCAGCAGGCCCAGGGACCAGGGGGCGAGGACGAGGAGCGGGACGGCGAGGGACGCGAGCAGCCGCAGCCCGTACGCCTTCCACTGGGCGCGGCGTCGTACCAGCGCGGCGGTGCCGAGGACGGCGGCCAGCGGCCACACGACGGGGGTGAAGGCGGTGGCCAGGGTCAGCAGGAGGGCGTACGTCCACACCGCGCGCCGTCCGCCGCGCTGGTCGGGGGCGCCGGCCGCGGTGTCGGCGAGGCCGAGGGCGAAGACGGCGGAGCGGGCGATGAGCGGGAGCAGGACCGCGAGGACGGCGGTGCCGAGGCGGCCACCGGCGAGGGCGCCGGTGACGGCGGGCAGGAAGGCGTAGGCGACGGCGGCCCAGGCGCGCAGCAGCCGGGAGTCGACGAGCGGCCGGGAGGCGAAGTAGGCGGTGAGTCCGGCGAGCGGCACCGAACAGACGAGCAGCAGGGTCAGGGCGGCGTCGGTGGAGCCGAGGAGGAGGGTGGAGAGGGCTCCGAGGACGGCTAGGTAGGGGGGTGCGCCGGCGGTGGATCCGATGCCGACGGGCTGCCAGTCGCGGGTGTAGCGGTGCCAGAGGTCGAGGCCGCTGTCGGGGGCGGGCAGCAGGGCGCCGCCCATGAGGGAGCCGCCGCCGAGGAGGCCGCGGCAGGCGACGACGGAGACCAGCAGGAGGAGGGCGAAGAGGACGGGTGCGGGGTTGCGGGCGATCCGCTTCAGGCGCGCGAACTGTTCGACGTGGAGGTAGTCGGCGTCCTCGCCACCGGGGCCGGAGTCACCGGCTCCGCCGTGCCGGCCGGCGGCGGCGGAGCCATCGGTGTCGCGGCCGCTGCCGAGGTGTCCGGCGAGCTGTTCGGCGCCGGCCCGTACGGTGGCGCCGGGCGGCGGGAACAGGGGGCGCAGTTCCTTGGCGGGGACGGCGGGGCGGCCGCGCCGGCGGCGGGCGCCGAGGATGCGGCCGGGGCGCAGCAGGGTGGCGAGGAGGCCGGTGAACTCGTCGACGGCCTGGCCGGGGGCCTTGCCGACGAGGTAGGCGAGGGTGCGCAGCACCGTGCCGGTGATCAGGCGCAGCAGGACGTACGGCAGGGCCCGGCCGGAGGTGTTGGCGAGCATCGTGTAGACGGCGCCGGCCTTGTCGACGCGGTGCGGGCTGACGGCGCCGCGGCCGGCGCAGTCGACGGTGCGGCGCTCGCGGGCGGCGGCCTCGGCGTGCTGCAGGACGGCGTCGGGGGCGACGAGGACGGTGTGGCCGGCGCTCTGGGCGCGCCAGCACAGGTCGACGTCGTCGCGCATGAGGGGGAGGCGGCGGTCGAAGCCGCCGAGGTCTTCGTAGACGTCGCGGCGTACGAGCATGCCGGCGGTGGAGACGGACAGGACGTGGCGGACCTGGTCGTGCTGGCCCTGGTCCTGTTCGCGGCGGTCGAGGCCGGTCCAGCGGCGGCCGCTGCGGGCGATGGTGACGCCGGCTTCGAGGAGCTGCTTGTTGTCGTACCAGCCGCGCAGTTTGGGGCCGATGACGGCGGCGTCGGGGTTCTCCTCGGCGACGCGCAGCAGTTCGGTGAGGGCGTCGGGCTCGGGGGCGCTGTCGTCGTGGAGCAGCCAGAGCCACTGGACGGGTTCGCCGTGGGGGAGTTCGGGGAGGTCGTAGGTGTCGTCGCGCCAGGTGCGGCCGACGGGGTCCCAGCCGCTGGGGCGCTTGAGGTAGGGGAGGTCCTCGGGGGTGAGGGTGCCGGCGGAGCGGGCGGCTTCGTCGACGGCGGCGCCGAAGCCGGTGCGGCGGGCGAGGTGCAGGACGCGGTCGTCGCCGAGGGCCTCGGAGAGCAGCCGGGCCGAGTCGTCGGCGCTGCCGGTGTCGGCGGCGATGTGGTTCTGGGCGGGGCGTTCCTGGCCGAGGAGGCCGGTGAGGGTCTTGGGGAGCCAGCGTGCCCCGTCGTGGGCGACGAGGACCGCGGTGACGACGTGCCGGGGGAACTGGGGAGTGGCGTCAGCCTGGTAGGAGGCCGTCGACTGGCTGTGCAGGGACATCGCTCTACTGGCCCTCCGGCCTGGGGGTCCCCCCGGGCGGCCGGAGGGAGGGTCCGGGGGTGGTGTGCCCCTCGGAGGCTGCTGGACAGCGGCCACACTAACGGCTGGGGAACACGCCGGTCCGCCTCCTGCGGGGAAGGGGCAGGAGGCGGACCGTGTGGTGTGCTTGTGGAGTTGTTCTGCGTGCGGCGGGAGCGGTCAGACGGCGGCCTTCTTCAGTCGGCGGCGCTCGCGCTCGGACAGGCCGCCCCAGATGCCGAATCGCTCGTCGTTGGCGAGGGCGTACTCAAGGCATTCGGAGCGGACTTCGCAGGCGAGGCAGACCTTCTTGGCCTCGCGGGTGGAGCCGCCCTTCTCGGGAAAGAAGGACTCGGGGTCGGTCTGAGCGCACAGGGCGCGCTCCTGCCATCCGAGCTCTTCGTCCGCTTCCTCGACCAGCAGTTCCTGAAACAGCTCGGTCATGTGCGCCCCTCGCTCTGTCTGTGCATCCCCGTGGTGGCATCGTTACTCATCGCTACGTAACGACACGAGTGAAATTACAAGTGGGGGGCTCCAGCGCAGTCAAGCTGGGATCTGCTATTGGGGCCCTTATTCACTCTGCGGAACCAAGGCTATGCAGAAAGTGATCAAATCGCCAAAAATCGTGACACACGCCACCGGTGTCCCACTGCGCCCACTTCACCCGCAATCGACGTGACACCCTGTGGACCGGTTGCAATCCGGCCAAAGAAGCGGCGCAGATCACATTCCGATCACGAGTTGGCATCGCACGTTTGAACGGGGCAATAGCGGGACCCGGAGCGCCATCTCCCCGGCCGCGAGGTGCACAAACCTTTCTCCGATCGTGTTAACCGGATCAGATGAACCTTTTCGGCCAAACCGGTCATTGGGTTGACAGTCCGGCCCCCCACCCGCTCTCCTTGTCCCCATGTCAGTGACCGCAGCCGCCACCCGGACCCCCGTTCGTGGGTTCCTGCGCGCTGCCCAGGTCTGCTGTTGCTGTTGCAGCTGTTGATGCCTTCGGAGCCCCGGCTCCCCTGAGCTCCGGCCACCCCCACGGCAACCGCCAGCACCCCTGACATCTCCCGAGGACCCCGCAATGCGCAGCCCCGCACCCACTGCTTCCGCTTCCGCTTCCGCTTCCGTTTCTGCTGCTTCCGCCGCCTCCGCCGCGGCCGACCGCCCCGCGGTCACGGAGAGCGACCTCCAGATCGCCGGCGACATCCTCGCCGTCCCGCACCTGCTCCAGCCCGCCCGCGAACACCCCGCCACCGTCGCCGAGTTCGCCGGCCTCGCCCGCTCCATCGCCGAGGACCGCGCGAGCTGGCAGCACCTCGTCCGCTACGACGCCACCGCCCGCTGGTACCACCGCCTGCGCACTGGCCCCGGCTACGAGGTGTGGCTGCTCAGCTGGGTCCCCGGGCAGGGCAGCGGCCGGCACGACCACGGCGCCTCCTCCGGCGTCCTGACCGTCCTCGACGGCGCCCTCACGGAGCACAGCACCCGCGGCGCCCTCACCCTCCGGGCCGGCGCCCAGCGCGTCTTCGCCCCCGGCTACGCCCACGAGGTCGTCAACGACGGCCTCGACGGAGCCGTCAGCCTGCACGTCTACTTCCCCGGCCTGACCGAGATGCCCATGCACAACTGCTCCCCCGCCACGACCGAGGCCCTCTCCGTCTGACCACCACCCCTCAGGGGACGGCCTGCGGCTGACAGACTGTCTGCATGCGCATTGTTGTTCTGGCCGGCGGCATCGGCGGCGCCCGTTTCCTCCGCGGACTGAAGTCGGCGGTCCCCGACGCGGACATCACGGTCATCGGCAACACCGGTGACGACATCCACCTGTTCGGACTCAAGGTGTGCCCCGACCTCGACACGGTGATGTACACCCTCGGCGGTGGCATCAACGAGGAGCAGGGCTGGGGCCGCGCCGACGAGTCCTTCACCGTCAAGGAGGAACTCGCCGCCTACGGGGTCGGACCCACCTGGTTCGGCCTCGGCGACCGCGACTTCGCCACCCACATCGTCCGCACCCAGATGATCAGCGCCGGCTACCCGCTGAGCGCCGTCACCGAAGCCCTCTGCGACCGCTGGCAGCCCGGCGTCCGGCTGCTTCCCATGTCCGACGACCGCGTCGAGACGCACGTCGCCGTCACCGACGCCGGCACCGGCGAGCGCCGCGTCATCCACTTCCAGGAGTACTGGGTCCGGCTGCGCGCCTCCGTCGACGCCGAGGCCGTCGTACCCGTCGGCGCCGAACAGGCCAAGCCCGCGCCCGGCGTGCTCGAAGCCCTCGCCGCCGCCGACGTCATCCTCTTCCCGCCGTCCAACCCGATCGTCTCCGTCGGCACGATCCTCGCCGTGCCCGGCATCCGCGAGGCCGTCGCCGCCGCCGCGGCGCCCGTCGTGGGCCTCTCCCCCATCGTCGGTGGCGCCCCCGTACGCGGCATGGCCGACAAGGTGCTGGCCGCCGTCGGGGTCGAGGCCACCGCCGCCGCCGTCGCCCGGCACTACGGCGCCGACCTCCTCGACGGCTGGCTCGTCGACACCGCGGACGCGGACGCCGTCGCCGAGGTGGAGGCCGCCGGGATCGCCTGCCGCGCCGTACCGCTGATGATGACCAACCTCGAGGCGACCGCCGAGATGGCGCGCGCGGCACTCGCCCTGGCGGAGGCCTCCCGGTGAGCGTTCCGTCGTACGAGGTGTGGGCCGTCGCCGGGATGCCGGAAGTCCGGCCCGGCGACGACCTCGCCCGGCTCGTCGCCGACGCGGCGCCCGGACTCCGCAGCGGCGACGTCCTGCTCGTCACCTCGAAGATCGTCTCCAAGGCGGAGGGCCGCATCGTCCGGGCCGACTCCCGCGAGGAGGCCATAGACGCCGAGACCGTACGGGTCGTCGCGCGCCGCGGCCCGCTGCGGATCGTCGAGAACCGGCAGGGCCTCGTCATGGCCGCCGCCGGCGTCGACGCCTCCAACACCGAGCCCGGCACCGTCCTGCTGCTGCCCGCGGACCCCGACGCCTCCGCCGCCGCGATCCGCGCCGGACTGCGGGAGCTGCTCTCCGTCGACGTGGGCGTCATCGTCACCGACACCTTCGGGCGGCCCTGGCGGGCCGGGCTGACCGACGTCGCCATCGGCGCCGCCGGCGTCCGCGTCCTCGACGACCTGCGCGGCGGCACCGACGCGCACGGCAACCCGCTCAGCGCCACCGTCGTCGCCACCGCCGACGAACTCGCCGCCGCCGGCGACCTCGTCAAGGGCAAGGCCGCCGGGCTGCCGGTGGCGGTGGTGCGGGGGCTCGGGCACGTGCTCGGCGACGGCGCCACCGCCGCCCAGCTGGTGCGGCCCGCCGCCGACGACATGTTCCGCCTCGGCACCTCCGAAGCGGTACGGGAGGCGGTCACGCAGCGCCGCACCGTACGGGCCTTCACCGCCGAGCCGGTGGACCCCGCCGCGGTCCGGCGGGCCGTCGCGGCCGCCGTGACCGCCCCGGCACCGCACCACACGACGCCGTGGCGGTTCGTCCTGCTGGAAACCGAGACGGCGCGGCGCGAACTGCTCGACGCGATGCGCGACGCCTGGATCGAGGACCTGCGGCGCGACGGCAAGACCGAGGAATCCATCGCCCAGCGGATCCGGCGCGGGGACGTCCTGCGGAACGCGCCGTACCTGGCCGTGCCGTGCATGGTGATGGACGGTGCGCACGCTTACGGGCACGCGCGGCGGGACGCGGCCGAACGGGAGATGTTCATCGTCGCCACCGGCGCCGGCGTGCAGAACTTCCTGGTCGCCCTGGCCGGCGAACGGCTGGGGTCGGCGTGGGTGTCGTCGACGATGTTCTGCCGGGACGTGGTCCGCAAGGTGCTGGACCTGCCGGAGGACTGGGACCCGATGGGGGCCGTCGCCATCGGGCATCCGGCCCAGCCGCCGCGCGAGCGGGTGGCACGGGCCCCGGAGCACTTCGTCACGGTCCGCTGACCCGCCGCGGAGCCTGGGCGGGCCGCGCAGGCCGCCGCCGCCGTCAGAAATGGGCGATGTCGTTGCGGTACATCCGGGGTGCGCGGCGGGGTGGGGTGCGGCCGGCCAGGAGGATCAGGCGGGCCGCGCGGTGGCGCTGGCCCGCGTACGGGGCGAGCAGTTCGAGCATGGCGGCGTCGTCGGCGTCCCGGTCGCCGACCAGGGCGTAGCCGATGATGCCGGGCAGGTGCAGGTCCCCGGTGGTGACGGCGTCCGGGTCGCCGTTGCTGCGCTGGAGGGTCTCGGCTGAGGTCCACGGCCCGATGCCGGGAACGGCCTCCAGTCGGGCGGCGGCCCGCCCCGGCGGCATGGCCGCGGCCTCCTCCATCCGGGCCGCCACCCGGACGGCCCGCACGACGGTCCCGGAGCGCTTGGCGTCGACCCCGGCCCGGTGCCAGTCCCAGGACGGGATCATCGCCCAGGTACGGGCGTCCGGCATGACGTACATGTCCGTGCCCGCGGGGCCGGGCGCGGGCTCCCCGAACCCGCGGACCAGGCGGCGCCAGGAGCGGTAGGCCTCGTCGCTGGTGACCTTCTGCTCCAGGACGGTCGGGATCAGCGACTCCAGGACCAGCCCGGTGCGGGTCAGGCGCAGGCCGGGGCGGCTGCGGTGGCTGGCGTGCACCAGGCGGTGGCGGGGGACGAAGACGGACGGGTCGTCGTCGGCCCCGAGGAGCGCGGGCATGCCGTCGAGGAGCCACTCGGCGCCAGGGCCCCAGGCCTCGGCACGGACCGTACCGATGGTGCGGTCCGCGGCGACCCGGAGCGTGGCGGGGCCCACGGGGGTGCGGCTGGCGCGCCAGACGGAGCCGTCGGCAGTGACGCGGAAGGTGGGGTCATGGGGGCCGCGGCGCAGCGGGCCGAGCGTGAGGCCCAGGTCCACGGGGCCTTCGGGGGCCCACACCCGGCTCAGGGACCCGGCCCCCGCCGGGACCCCGCCGCCCGCGGGCACGCCGGTGCGGCCGCCGCGTACGGCGGTGCGGGTCAGGGGATCGAAGCGGCCGGCCATGGCACGAGCGTATCCCGGTGCCCCCGGGTGCCCTGGCCCGCGCCGATGCGGCTGGGGGGCGTCCGCCCGCGGGTGTCCGGGCCGTCGCCTGCGGCCTCGGTGCCTGGGCGCGCGGTTCCCCGCGCCCCTGGGGCGAGGCCTCAGGGGCACGGGGAACCGCGCGATCGGGCAGCTGTGGCCCGCGGCCGGGGTCCGGCGTGGTCGGGCCGTGTCGGCACGGCGGGGCCGGGGTCAGCGGCCCTGGAGTTTGGCCGAGGCCGTGCGGGTCGGGGGGAGCTGGCCGTACAGGAGTTTGCCCGGGCATTCCGTGGCGAAGCCGTCCCGGTGCCCGGAGATCACGTTCATCTTCACGCTGCTGCCCTTCGCGTACAGGTTCCCGCCGCCCGACTTCAGCGTGGTCGTCGCCCGCGGGTCCCGGTTGAACAGCCCCAGCTTCCAGGCCGTGAGCGCGGCCACCGAGTTCACCGCGGCCGCCGGGGGGCCGGTGCTCGTGAACGTGCCGAGCACGGCGATGCCCATGCTGTCGGTGTTGAAGCCCATGGTGTGCGCGCCGAGCACCGGCTTGGCGACCCCGCCCGCCCGGCCCTCGTACACGGTTCCGCACTTGTCGACGGCGAAGTTGTAGCCGAAGTCCCGCCAGCCGGCGCTGACCACGTGGTAGCGGTACAGGCTGCGCAGCACGGCGGGGGCGTCCTTGCAGTCGTAGTTGTTGCCGGAGGCGGTGTGGTGGACGAAGGCCGCCTTGACGGTGCTGGTGTAGACGAACGCCTTCTCGCGCAGCGACTCGTCGGCGCCCCAGCCCAGCCGGGTGACGATGCCCGGGCGGGGGCCGATGTACGGGGTGCTGCCGACGGCGCCACCGATGAGGACGGCGTCGGCGATGGAGTCCTCCCGGTTGAGGGCGGTGATCTCCTTGGCGCCGAGCGGGGCCAGCGGCACGTTGGCGGAGGAGGCTTCCGCCGTGGCCATCGACATGCCGGGCGGCGCCACGGTGTCGCCCTTGTCGTCGCCGGTCGTGCCGGGGGCGCCGGTCGTGCCGGTCGTGCCGGGGGCTCCGGTCGTGCCGGTCGTGCCGTTCTTGCCGTCGCCGGGGGCCGGCGGGTCGACCGTGCCCGGGTCCACGAGTTCGATCCGCAGCCCCGAGGGGAGGCGGGAGGCACCCGCGGAACGGGTCGCGGCGGTGGGGGTGCCGGGTTCCGCCTGGACGCGGACCTCGATGCCGTCGGATTCGCCGACCCACAGCGGGGCGGTGCTCCCGCGGACCCGGCCGGTGCCCCGTTCGACGGCTTCGGGGTCGGGGGCGTGCTCGCTGTTGTGGGTTTCGAGGTCCTGCCAGTCGGACCAGGTCCCGGTGCGGGCGGAGCGGGTGCGGACCTGGACGTGGCCGAAGAGCTGGGTGCCGGCGTCGTCCCAGACGACGCCGACCAACGAGAACCTGTCGATCTCGCGGGCGGCCAGGCCCCGTGCTTCGGGCAGGCGCGGCGAGGTGCTCATGCCGGGGACGCCGGGTGAGCGGTCGGCCGCGGGCCCGAGGGGGGCGAGCGGCAGGGACTGGGTGGAGCCGGCGGGGGCCGCGGGGGACGACGACTCGGCCAGGGCCGGGGTGGACAGGGCGAGCGGCAGGGCGAGGGCGGCGGCGGTCGCGACGCCGACCGCGGAAGCAAGGAATCCACGCATGCAAGCGATGCTGAGCACACGCACCACGAACCGCCATCGGAAAACTGACGGTCCGTCTGCTCACCGCCGGGTGCGGCTCCCCCGGACGGGTGAGCCACGGGCCGCCGTACGGGGGAGGGGCCCCGCGTACGCTGGGGCGGGTGAACGCTTCTGACCGCACCCCTGCCGACCTGCTGCGATCCGCGCTCGCCGCCGATCCGGGCCGCCCGCTCGTCACCTTCTACGACGACGCCACGGGCGAACGCGTGGAATTGTCCGTGGCCACCTTCGCCAATTGGGTGGCCAAGACCGCCAATCTGCTCCAGGGCGACCTCGGCGCCGAGCCCGGCGACCGGCTCGCGCTGCTGCTGCCGGCGCACTGGCAGAGCGCCGTGTGGCTGCTCGCGTGTGCCTCGGTCGGGGTGGTCGTCGAGGTGGGCGGGGATCCGGCGGACGCCGATCTGGTGGTGAGCGGCCCCGACACCCTGGAGGAGGCGGCCGCCTGCCCGGGTGAGCGGGTGGCGCTGGCGCTGCGGCCGCTGGGCGGGCGGTTCCCGCAGCCGCCGGCCGGGTTCGCGGACTACGCGGTGGAGGTGCCCGGGCAGGGCGACCGGTTCGCCCCGTTCGTCCCCGTCGACCCGGAGGGGCCGGGGCTGGTGGTCGGCGGCGAGGAGCTGTCGTACGTCGGGACCGTCGGCCGGGCCCGCGAGGACGCGGCGAAGCTCGGTCTGGGCCCGGGGTCGCGGGTGCTGTCCGGCCTCGGCTACGACACGTGGGACGGGCTGTCGGCGGGGCTGTTCGCGGCCCTGGCGGCGGGCGGGTCCGTGGTGCTGTGCCGCCACCTCGACCGGCTGCCGGCGGAGGGGCTGGCGCAGCGCACGGAGGCGGAGCGGGTCACCCACACCGTGCGGTGAGCACCCGCGCCGATCTTTCACCCGTTCGGGTCTCGACAGGGGGCCGCCCCCGGGCCGCGTCCCGGCCGCGGGGGCAGGATCGGCACAGGCCGTGCGTCCACCCGTACGGCCTCCTGCCCACGTGGTGAGGGACGGTACGCAAGTGACGGACAGCGCAGGCATACCCGACGCCACCGGGGCGGCAGGAGGCTCCCCGGAGCCTCCGCGCGGCCGCCGGCGCCGGCTGCTGCTGCGCTGGGCCGGGACCGGGGTCTCGCTGCTGGTGCTGGCCGGGGCGGGCACGGGCTGGTGGCTGTACCGCAAGCTCGACGCGAACATCACCGAGGACACCTCGGCGGCGTCCGAGCTGGAGCGCTTCGAGGAGTACCGCCCGACGGCCATCGCGGGCGGCTCCCGGAACATCCTGCTGATCGGCTCCGACTCGCGCTCCGGCTCCGAAAACGCCCGTTACGGGCGGGACGGGGGCACCGAGCGCTCGGACACGGTGATCCTGCTGCACCTGCCCGCGGACCGGCGGAGCGCGACGGCGGTGTCCATCCCGCGGGACCTGATGACGGACG
The DNA here is from genome assembly GCF_042677605.1 of Streptomyces sp. NPDC127106. Lineage (NCBI taxonomy): Bacteria > Bacillati > Actinomycetota > Actinomycetes > Kitasatosporales > Streptomycetaceae > Streptomyces > Streptomyces sp. NPDC127106. Next base: position 25,984 of record NZ_JBHXTC010000075.1, read on the forward strand.
TCCCGAGCTGCCTGAGGTCGGACGGGAGCCGCACGGTGGAGCAGTTCGCGCAGTTCAACTGGGCGTTCCAGTGGGGTGGGGCCGCCTGCACGATCCGTACGGTGGAGAAGCTGACCGGGATTCGGATCGACCACCACATGGTGGTGGATTTCGGCGGGTTCAAGAAGATGGTCGACGCGGTCGGCGGCGTGGAGGTCTGCCTCAAACAGCCGATGAACGACCCGGAGGCCCGGCTGCGGCTGCCGGCGGGCCGGCAGACCCTGCGGGGCGAACAGGCGCTCGGTTTCGTGCGCGCCCGCTACAGCATGGGGGACGGCAGCGACACCGAACGGATGGAGCGCCAGCAACAGTTCCTCGGCGCACTGGTGAAGAAGGTGCAGAGCAACGGGGTGTTGCTGAACCCGGGCCGGCTGTACCCGCTGCTGGACGCGGCGACGTCCTCGGTGACCACCGACCCGGGGCTGGCCTCGCTGCGCGGGCTGTACGAACTCGTCCGGGGCGTCCGGAACATACCGACCGACCAGGTGAAGTTCCTGACCGTGCCGCGCCGTCCGTACGCGGGCGACCCGAACCGGGACGAACTCGCGCAGCCGGACGCGGCCCGGCTGTTCCAGCGGCTGCGCGCGGACGCGCCGCTGACGGTGGCCCCGCCGGCGGAGGCGGACGGCCCGCAGGACGCGGACGGCCGGAAGCCGGGCGACGCACGGGCGGGGGCGGGCAGCGCCGAGCCGTCGCCGACCGGAACCGGCACGGGCTCCGTGCCCGTCCCCACCTTCACGGGTACCACCGCGGGGATGACCGACTGCCGGTAAAGCAATGCCAAAAGCCGGTGTGCGAAGCGCAGGGCTTGGGTGGTTTGCCCTGTTATAAGGGGAGTGGAATTTGTCACCACCATGGTTTGGGGTTGACCGGGGCGGATAAGGTGAGCGGTCCGGTGCCCTGGCCAGCAAAGAGGCCGTGCACCAGCAGCCGGATCGTTGACCGGGCGTCTTGGGGGAGGCGCGTCGCGAGGCACCGACGGAGGATTCGAGCAACCGTGGATGCGCAGAGCCGTGGGCGTGCGGAGGAGATCGACCCCGCAGACCAGTGGGTGCTCAACCCCCGCACCGGCCATTACGAACTGCAACTGGACCACAGCGCTCCGCAAGGGCAGCGCCCCGTGACCTCCCCCCGCAGGTCGAGGGGCACCCGCGCCGAAGCGCCGGCCTCCCCCAAGAGCCCCAAGAGTCCCAAGGGCCCCAAGCCGCCCGCGTCCCCGGACTCCCCCTCCCCGGCGGTCCCCAAGCCGCGCCGTGGTGAGAACCCGCCGGGCCGACGCTCCGGCCGGACCCGCAAGGACGGCTCCGGCAGAAACCGCCGCAGGCGGCTCATGGTCGTCACCGGCGGCACCCTCGCCTTCCTGCTGGTCGGCGGCTCGCTCGGGGCGTACCTGTACTACAACCATCTGAACGGCAACCTGAGGGTCACCGACGTCGGCGACGCGGGCACGGGCGGTTTCAAGAAGGACCAGCCCATCAACATCCTCGTCATCGGCACCGACAAGCGCTCCGGCGCCGGCAACGAGGGCTACGGCGACTCGGGCAGCCCCGGCCACGCCGACACCACGATCCTCTTCCACGTCTCGAAGGACCGCAGCAACGCCACGGCGCTGTCCATCCCCCGGGACCTGATCACGAACATCCCGGCCTGCCCCACCAAGCAGCCCGACGGGACGATGAAGACGATCCCGGGCCAGAAGGCCACCCGCTTCAACACCAGCCTCGGACAGGAGGGCCGCGACCCGGGCTGCACGATGCGCACGGTCAAGGAGCTCACCGGGATCACCGTCGACCACTTCATGATGGTCGACTTCAACGCGGTGAAGGTGCTGAGCAGCGCGGTCGGCGGTGTGCCCGTCTGCCTGGAGAAGGCCGTCGACGACGAGGACTCCAAGCTGAAGCTGGGCCCCGGCGAGCACCGGCTGCAGGGCGAGCAGGCCCTGGCCTTCGTACGGACCCGGCACGCCTTCGGCAACGAGAGCGACCTCGACCGCATCAAGACGCAGCAGCAGTTCCTGAGTTCGATGCTGCGCGAGATGAAGTCGAAGGAGACGCTGACCAGCCCGAAGAAGTTCTTCTCCCTCGCCGAGGCGGCCACCAAGTCGCTGACCGTGGACTCGGGCATAGGGTCCATCGAGAAACTCACCAACCTGGCCGGTGAGTTGAAGAGCATGAACCTCAAGAACGTCACCTTCACCACCCTGCCGGTGCTCGACAACCCGGCCGAGAAGGTGAAGGCCACCGTCGTCCTCAACAACGCGCTGGCGGACCCCCTGCTCCAGATGATCCGCGGGGACGTCTCGCTCACCGAGGTCGAGAAGAAGGAACAGGCCGCCAAGGACGCGGCCGACGCCGAGACCAGGGCCAAGCAGGACGCGCTCATGCAGGGCCCGCGCGCCGCGGCGAGGGACGTACGGGTGGACGTCTACAACGGCGGCGGGCCCGCGGGCTCGGCCTCCACCACCCTGGCCTGGCTGCAGAACGGCAAGGGCGTCACCAAGGCGAGCAACCTCGGCAACGCGCCCGCCAAGCTGGACGCCACGCTGCTGGAGTTCGCCCCGAACCAGGCGGACCAGGCACGGGCGCTGGCGGACATCATGGGCCTGCCGGCCTCGGCGCTGAAGATGGGCACGGCGGACGCCGGGCCGCGGACCGCGATGAAGCTGACGCTCGGCGCGGACTTCAAGGGGGCGGGGATCCCGATGACGGCGCCTCAGAAGGCGCCCGACGACATCCAGCGGGTCGAGGCGGACAAGGCGGTCTGCGCCAAGTAGCCGACCGGCCGGCCCCGGGCCGGCCATCCGACGAGGGGGGGGGGCGGCGCCGCACC
>NZ_JBHXTC010000075.1:28861-34776 GCF_042677605.1 Streptomyces sp. NPDC127106
GCGAGCCGCGCCCTCACCCCCCCCCACCCGCCACCCGCGGGGGGCGCGGCCGGCCGGCTCGGGCGCGGCATCGGCGCCGAGGGCGGGCCCCCCGCCCGCGCCGCCGCGGGGGGCCGCCGGGGCCGCCCCACCACAGTCATGAAGTGATTTCGAGGGGGGACCCGTGAGGAACAACAGCACGCGAGGGGAGGGGGCGCCCGCCCGGCCGGCCGACGACATATCCGGCGGCCCCTCCGACGGACCAGCCACGCCCGGTGCCGGCACGCCCGGCACCGGAGTGCCGGCGCCCCGGCGGGGCAAGCGGCGCATACTGCGCTGGACGGCCTCCGTCCTGGCCTTCCTCATACTGGCGACGGCGGCGGTGGGCTACCTCTACTACCGGCACCTCAACGGCAGCATCCAGACCGACGCGCTGAACCTCGGCGACAGCAAGCTGGGCGGGTCCAGGCCCAACGCCTTCGGGCAGACCCCGCTGAACATCCTCCTCATCGGCTCCGACGCCCGCGACGGCGCGGAGAACCAGGCCCTCGGCGGCGCCAGGGACACCTTCGACGGACCGCCCCTGGCGGACGTGCAGATGCTGCTGCACCTGTCCGCGGACCGCTCCAACATGTCCGTGGTGTCCATGCCGCGCGACACGCTGCTGAAGATGCCCAAGTGCACGGAGCCGGGCGGCAAGGTGTACCCGGCCAGCCGGGGCCTGGTCCAGACGAACGAGTCCCTCAGCCGCGGCGGCCCGGGCTGCACGGTCGCCGCCTGGCAGGAACTGACCAAGATCCCGATCGATCACTTCATGATGATCGACTTCAAGGGCGTCGTGACGATGGCGGACGCCATCGGCGGCGTCCCGGTGTGCGTCCAGGAGAACGTGCACTCCCGCACCAGGGACGGCAAGGGCTCCGGCCTGAAGCTGCCCAAGGGCGAGAACGTCATCCAGGGCGAGGTGGCCCTGCAGTGGCTGCGCACCCGCTACGGCTTCGAGGACGGCAGCGACATCGGCCGCGCCCACGCCCAGCACATGTACATGAACTCGATGGCCCGCGAGTTCCGCAAGAACGCCAAGCTGAGCAACCCGATGAAGCTCAACAGCCTGGCGCAGGCGGCCATCAAGGCCATGGTCGTCGACCCCGGCCTGAACAAGATCGACAAGCTGTACGACCTGAGCATGGAGCTCAAGAAGGTCGACCCGGGCCGGATCACCATGACGACCATGCCCTGGATCTACAGCCCGTCGGACTCCGCCCGGGTCGAGCCGAAGCCGGGCGAGGCCGAGGACCTGTTCCGGATGATCCGCGAGGACATCCCGCTGGACGGCAAGGGTCCCGAGCACCCGGGCGGCGCGGCCTCCCCGGCTCCGTCCTCCTCCGCCGCGACGCCCGGCGGCGCCGCGTCCGGCGCCCCGGCGGCCCCCTCCCAGCCCGCGGTCGACCAGGCCGCCCCGCCGGCGAGGATCCCGGTCACGGTGCGCAACGCCACCGGCGGCAAGGACGGCGCCCAGGGCAAGGTGAAGGGCCGGGCCTCCGAGGTCGTCGCGGTGCTGGCCGGCAAGGGCTTCACCAAGGCCGTCGCCGACAACCTGACCGGGTCCGAGGACACCACCGTGGTCCGCTTCTCCAGCCCGGACCTGGCCGGTGACGCGGCGGCCGTGGCCACCGCGCTCGGCCTGCCGGCCTCGGCGGTGCAGAAGGTCGACGACGCCTCCGGGATCGTCCTGCTCGTGGGCAAGGACTGGCGGACCGGCAACGCGCCGACCCCGCCGCCGCCCGCCCCGACCAAGGCCCCCGACTCGGCCCGCCCGCTCAACGGCGACAACGACAAGGAGTGCATGGCGATCCAGCCGGGCTTCACCTGGTAGCGCGGCCGCCCGCACGGAAGGGGGCCCGGTGCCACGGTCTGCACGACCGTGTCACCGGGCCCCTTCGTCCGTCGCGCGGGCTCCCGCCGGTCCCGGCGGGAGCACCAGGCCCTCAGGCCGCCGAGGGGTCCGGGCTCGGCGACGGGCGGCGGCTCGCGATGACCTTGTTCGCGAGCGAGCGCGGGCTGGTGAGGAAGCCGAAGCCCCACGACATGTGCATCGTGGCGATGGCCACCGGGATCTGCACGCGCGCCTTGAGGGAGAGGCCCTTGCCGGCCGGGATCGAGCCGAGCGCGATCCCCGCGAGGTAGCCGGCCGGGACCAGGAAGGCCCACGGGGTCACGGCCGCCCCCGCCACCACACCGGCCGCGAGCACGCAGACCGCGGTCGGCGGGGCCAGGTAGCGCATGTTGATCGAGCCCGCGTGGTAGCGGGCCACCACGTGCCGCCAGCGGCCGTAGTCCTTGTACTGCTTGGCGAGCGCCCGCACGGAGGGCCGCGGCCGGTACTGGACCTTCAGCTCCGGCGAGAACCAGATCAGCCCGCCGGCCTCGCGGATGCGGAAGTTCAGCTCCCAGTCCTGGGCCCGGATGAACTCCTCGTTGTAGCCGCCCGCCCGCTCCAGCGCCTCGCGCCGGAACACGCCCAGGTAGACCGTGTCCGCCGGGCCGGCCTTGCCACCGGTGTGGAAGGCCGCGTTGCCGACGCCGAGCTTCGAGGTCATCGCCGCGGCGACCGCCTGCTCCCAGGCGTTCTCGCCCTCGGCGTGCATGATGCCGCCGACGTTCTGCGCACCGGTCTCCTCCAGGAGGCGGACGGCGGTGGCGATGTAGTTCGGCGAGAGCATGCCGTGGCCGTCGACGCGTACCACGACGGGGTGGCGGGACGCCTTGATGGCGGCGTTGAGGGCGGCCGGGGTGCGGCCGGAGGGGTTCGGAACGGTGACGACGCGGGGGTCCTCGCGTACGAGCTCGGCGGCGATCTCGTCGGTGCGGTCCGTGGACGGCCCCAGCGCGATCACCACCTCCATCTCACCGGCGTACTCCTGTCCGAGGATGTGGCGGACGGAGTTGCGCAGGTGGCGCTCCTCGTTGAGCACCGGCATGATCACCGAGACTGCGGGCTGCTGGGCGGGCATGTGGTCCTTCAAGGTCGGGTATCGGTGTCACGTTACCGCGTACGGGGGAAACGGGTGCGCGCCGCCTGATCGGTGGGGACAGAGGCTGATCGTATGGGCCTACTGTTCTGACGATCTGACCATTATGTCTGCTTTGCCCTTCTCGGTCCGTCCTGTCGGCCCCGGCTGCCCCCGCGGAGGTGTCCCCCGTGCCCCAGCCACCCCGTCCTCCCCGACCTGCCCGGCCCGCGCACCTGACCCCGCACCCCCGGCCGCACCCGCGGCCGCAGCCGCCGCCGCAGCGCACCCGGCGCGGCCGGGCCACGGACCGCCGCCGGACCGACCGGCCGGACCGCCCCCGCGGCGACCGGCCCCGGTGGGGGGTACGGCTCGCGGGCGGACTGGCGGCGGTCGTCCTGGGCTCCGGGGCCGTCGGGCACGCGGTCATGACCGGCCTGGACACCGGCATCGAGCGGGTGGACCCGTTCAAGGACATGAAGAACCGCCCCCAGGCCGGGCACGGCCTGAACTTCCTCCTCGTCGGCACCGACGGCCGCGACCGGATCAGCCGCGAGGACCGGCGCGAGTACCGCCTCGGCGGCGCCCCCTGCCACTGCACCGACACCGTGATGCTGGTGCACCTCTCGGCCGACCGGGAGCGCGCCAGCGTCGTCAGCCTGCCCCGCGACAGCTACGCCGAGCTGCCCGCGCACCGCGACGGGGCCACCGGGAAGGAGCACGGCCCGCACCCGGCGAAGCTGAACGCCGCCTACGCCGAGGGCGGCCCCCAGCTGACCGTGCGCACCGTCGAGCACATGACCCGCGTCAAGATCGACCACTACCTGGAGGTCGACTTCACCAGCTTCATGAAGACGGTCGACGCGATGGGCGGCGTGGAGATCTGCACCGCCAAGGCCCTCACCGACCGGAACACCGGCCTGCACCTGCTGCCCGGCACCCACCGGCTGAGCGGCGGCCAGGCCCTGCAGTACGTACGCTCCCGCCACGTGGACGGCGCCGCCGACCTCGGCCGGATGCAGCGCCAGCAGCGGTTCATGGCCGCCCTCATCGACCAGGCCACCAGCGGCGGGGTGCTGCTGAACCCGGTGAAGTTCAAGGAGGTCAGCTCCACCCTGCTGGGCTCGGTACGGGCCGACCCCGGCTTCGGCTCGGAGCAGATGCTGGCCCTCGGCCAGGCCATGCGCGACTTCGCCCCGTCCTCGTCGGAGTTCGCCTCCGTGCCGATCGGGGACCCGTCCTTCCCGGTCAAGGGCATCGGCTCCACCGTGAAATGGGACGAGCGGAAGGCCGCCGAGCTCTTCGAGGCCCTGCGCCAGGACCGTCCGCTGGCCCCCGTCCCCGGGCCCGTCCGGCCCGGACAGCCGGCGCGCCCGCAGCAGCCGCCCGCGGTGCCCGTCGACGTACCGCCGGAGCGGATCCGGGTCCGGGTCGAGAACGGGACCCGGATCGACGGGCTGGGCGGCCGGGTGGACGCGGCGCTGCGCGCCACCGGCTTCGACACCACCGGCACCCCGGGCAACGGCGCCGGCCGCAACGTCAAACGCACGGTGATCGCGTACGACCCGCGCTGGGACCGGTCCGCCCGCACGGTGTCCGCCGCACTGCCGGGCAGCGAGCTGCGGGCCGTGCCGGGGCAGGGCCGGACGGTGCTGGTGATCGCCGGAACGGACTACCGGAAGGTCGTGCCGGTCCGGCCGGAGGACCCGCCCCAGGGACGGTTCGGGGTGCTGACCGGCGACCAGGTGGTCTGCGGCAGGTAGCCGACCCACCGGAACGACGGACGGCCTGAACGACGGCCGGCCGGCAGGACGACCGGCTGGCAGGACGACCGGCCGGCAGGACGATCGGCCCGGCACGGCCCGGCGGCGCGTCAGTCGTCGAAGCCCTGGGCGGCCCGCTCCTCGCGCAGCGCCATGATCGCCCGGCGCCGGGCGAGCCGGTGCGTACGGCGGATCATGGCCTCCTGGTAGCGCCGCTTGTCCTGGTCGGTCTCGGGGACCACGGGCGGGACGGTGCGCGGCTTGCCCTCGGCGTCCACGGCGGTGAAGACGAGGTAGGCGCTGCCGACCTGGGTGGCGGGGGTGGACTCGTTCCACCGCTCGGCCAGCACCCGTACGCCGATCTCCATCGAGGACCGGCCGGTCCAGTTGACCTGCGCCTTGACGTGAACCAGGTCACCCACGCGAACCGGGGCCAGGAAGGCCATCTCGTCCATGGAGGCGGTCACGGCCGCGCCGCCCGAGTGGCGGCCGGCGACGGCGCCCGCCGCGTCGTCGACGAGCTTCATGATCACACCGCCGTGCACCGTGCCCAGCAGGTTGGTGTCGTTGGCGGTCATGATGTGGCTGAGGGTGGTCCGCGAGGCCGAGGTGGGCTTTCCTTGCAGGTCGCCCGCCGTCACGCCCGGTATCTGTGTCATACCGCTACCTTAAAGCCGACGCGGATGCATCAGCTGTGCAACAGCACCGGCACGAAGCACGGACCGGGCTGTCGCCCACCTCCCGCGACCGGGCATCCTATGCGGCATGAACGAGTGGCCGGATGGGCGCGGTGACAACCGCAGCCGCGACGACGGGTACGGGCGCGGCAGCGCGCAGGCACAGCCGGAGGGCGCCCGGCGGATGCCGCACGTCCAGCGCCGCGGGCCGGGACTGCCGCAGCAGCCCCAGCGGCCCGCGCAGCCCCCGACCGCCCGGCCGGGCCGGCCGCCGGCGCCCCCGTACGGGGTGCCGCAGCAGCAGTCCCCCGGCCAGGACGGGTACGACGGCTACCACAGCGGCTATGACAGCGGCTACAACACCGGCCAGGTCTACGGCACGCCGCAGCGCAGCCCGCAGCAGCGCCCGGACGGTCCCGGCGGCGCCGGCGGCCCTGGCGGTCCCGGCGGGCCGGGGGCGCCCCCCGCGGCGCGGGGGGGGGGGG
>NZ_JBHXTC010000076.1:0-33441 GCF_042677605.1 Streptomyces sp. NPDC127106
AACCGCAGAAGTGCGGATCCGCCCCGGCCGGTTCTTCGCGCGGCGCTCTGATCAGGTTCTCCGGCCCGCCCTGTGCCGCACGGCACGCACACCGGCGTGGGCGGCGGTGAACAAGGCGATGGCCACCATCGTGAGCAGCCAGTTGCGCAGGTAGTCGAGCGGCAGGACGGTGGGGTTGGCCACCGCGCCGGGACGCAGGAGCGGAGGCAGGGCGACCGCGGTCAGGGAGCCCGCGACGATGAGGGACCCCCGCGGAACCCCGCGCAGGCGAAGGCCGGCGACCGCGGCGAGGGCGGCGATCGCGAGCACGAGCGGCGCGAGGAACGCGTCGTGCACCACGACCGCTCCCCCGAGCCAGACGGCGATCCGCCAGGGCTCGGGCTGCTGGAGCAGCAGCCATCCGCCCCAGCCGGCGAGCATCAGCCCGGTCCCGCCCGTCATGTAGCGCCAGCCCGTCACAGGACCTCCAGTCGGCCGACCCACTTGGTCTGCAGGACACCGGGCCGGTTCGGGGCGATGATCCGCGCCGGGTAGCCGTGGTCCAGGGACAGCACCTCGCCGTTCAGGCGCAGCGCGAGCAGTGTGAGCGGGTCCTGCGCGTAGTGCCGCCCCATCTCCATCACCCGGTAGGCGCCCGATGCTTCGAGGGAGACCACCCGTGCGCGCGATCCCGGGCCGCCTCCCGCACGCTCCACGAGGTCGCGTATCCGTACGCCGGTCCAGTGGGCGGACTTGCTCCAGCCCTCGACGCAGGCGATGGGCAGGGTGACCTCGTGCTGGGGCATGGCGCGCAGCTCGTCGAGCGTCAGGGTGAACGGCCGGGGCCCGTCCACGGTCAGCCGCCAGTCGGCCAGCGAGGACCGGGTGATGCGCGCGGCGGCGGCCGTGCGGTTCACGGGCAGTCCTTGGACCCCGTGGGCGGGGCTGCGCGGGCCGAATAGCTCCAGCGGGCCGAGCGCGGTCACGGACTGTCCCACCGTGGTCAGCGTCACCGCCCCGACGGCGGCCGAGACGCCGAGGAGGAGTTGGCGCCGGTCCGAGCCGTCGGTCTCGGGCAGGGTCAGGGTTCCGGGGGAGCGGAGCGTGAAGTGGTCCCGGATCTTCGGCCACTGCACGGCGACGTGCAGAAGCAGGGAGCCCAGCAGGAGCCAGGCGACCGCGTAGTGCACGGGGACGAAGTTGAAGGGCCAGGGGTACCACTGGAAGGTGTTCAGCAGCCCGGTGAACAGTTCGAACAGTCCGGCGGCGACGAGGACGGCAACGGAGATGCGCTCCAGGGCGTGGAGCGCCGAGCGCACCGGGGGCCGGGCGAACAACCGGGGGTAGACCGCCCACAGTTTCGCGAACAGCAAGGGGATCGCAGCGATCCCGGATGCCACGTGGAGGCCCTGGGTGAGCCGGTAGCCCCAGTACGGGCGGCTCGGAAGCCGGTCGGTCAGCCATCCCGGAGGGTGCTGGAGGTAGTGGCTCAGTACACCGGTCGCGAAGCAGACGGCCATGGCCAGGCCGAGCCAGCGGCCGATCGCGGTCGCGGTACGGGCATCGTGCAGGCGCGCCTTGAAGGTCACGGGTGGTCCTGGAGGCAGAGTGAAACGCATGCCCCCATCACACCCCCGACAGGGCGGGTGCAGGTCGCCGGAACACCTTACGAAACACGGACGCCCACGGCGCCGCCCACCCGCAGGCGGCTGGTTCCTGGAACGCTTCCGCAGGTGAAACCCCTTACCGCCCTCACCCCTCGCACCGCGTTCGTCGCCACCATCCTGGTCCTCGCGGCACTGACGACGGTCCTCGTCCTCACCGTCCGGTACGGGGGCTACTTCAGCGACCCCGTCGGCCTGTTCGGCTGGTACGCGGCCTGCTGGGTGCTCTTCGCCGTGGCCCTGCTGGCGTTGCGCCGGGTCCCCGCCCGGCACGTCGCACGGCTGATCGTGGCGGGGGCCGTGGCCGTCACGCTGACGGGACTGGTCGGACCGCCGCGGACCAGCACCGACTCCTACCGTTACGCCTGGGACGGCCGCGTCCAGTCCGCCGGCGTCTCCCCGTACGACCACACCCCGCAGGACCCGGAGCTCGCCCGGCTGCGCGACCCCTGGCTCTTCCCCACCGGCGCCGCCTGCACGGGCCCCGACCTCGCACCGATCCCCCACCCCGGCGGCGCACCCCACTGCACCCGCATCAACAGGCCGGCCGTCCACACCATCTACCCGCCCGTCGCCGAGGCGTACTTCCTGGCCGTCGACCAGTTCTCCCCCAGCGGTGCCCGGCACAAGCCGCTGCAGACCGGCGCCGCCCTGATCTCCCTCGGCGTCACGGGCGTGCTCCTCCTGGTCCTGCGACGGCGCGGCGACGACCTCCGCAAGGCCGCCTACTGGGCCTGGTGCCCGGCCGTCCCCCTGGAGGCGGTCAACAACGCCCACGTCGACGTCCTGGGCGTCCTCCTCGCGATCGCCGGACTCGGGCTCGTCGCCTCCCGCGCACTGACCCGGCGGGCAGCGGGCGGGATGCTGATCGGCGCCGCGATCGCCACGAAGCTGATGCCGGCCGTCGTCCTGCCCGGGGCGCTCTCCGGGGTCCGACGCGTCCGTGACGCGGCCGTCGTACTGCTGCCGACCGCGGCCTTCGCCGTACTCGCCTACCTCCCGTACGTGATCCTCTCCGACGGCTCGGTCTTCGGCTACCTCGGCGGCTACGTGGAGGAAGAGGGCTACGGCGACGCCTCGGCCGGGTCCCGCTACTCGCTCCTGCGCCTGGTCCTGCCCGACACGTGGGCGCTCCCCGTGCTGGCCGCCGTCATCACCTGCGTGTCCCTGTACGTCATGCGGCGGGGGGACCCGCGGCGCCCTTGGAGCGGCGCCCTCCTGGTCACCGGCTGGTCCTTCGTCCTGCTCACACCCGGCTATTCCTGGTACGCCCTGCTGCTGATCGCGCTCGTCGCCCTGGACGGGCGCTGGGAATGGCTGGGCATCCCCCTCGCGGGCGCCGCCGTGTACGTCCTCGCCCCGACGCTCGACTTCCAGCCGTCGCTGAGCAACATCGCGTACGGCGCCGCGGCCGCCCTCGTCCTCGTCACGGCCCGGGCCCGCCACCGAGCCACCGCGCGGGGGGGCGCAGAAGCGGCCCCGGCATCGCAGCGGGGTCTTCGAGGTCCAGGACGTGAGTGCCCTGGGCCGTACCGCCGCCGATGAGAGCGGCTGGCGCGTCCGTACCGGTCGGGCAGGGCGCGGTCAGCTGCGGGTACGAGCGGCTGCCGGCCCCGGCCCGGCCAGGGCCAGGACGGCAGACGCAAGGTGTTCGCGGAACCAGCGGTGCCCGGGGTCCGCCGAGTTGCGGGGGTGCCAGGCCATCCCGAGGTCCAGGGGTTCCAGGTCGAGGGGGACGGGGAACGTCCGCAGGCCCATGGCCGAGATGGTGGCGGGGAGCCAGTCGGCCAGGCTGAGAGCGACGAGGTCGGTGTCCCGGGCGAGCATCATCGCGCTCGTGTGGCTGGGCACGACGACCGCGGTCCGGCGGCGCAGTCCGAGTTCCGCGAGGGCGCTGTCGATGGGCCCGAGGCGCTTGCCGAGCCGGGAGATGCCGATGTGGTCGGCCGTGGCGAAACGGCGGGCGTCGATCCGCTCGTCGAAGAGGGGATGCCCGCTGCGGGCGACCCCGACCAGGGGCATCCGGGTGAGCTGCCGCGTCCGGATCTCCGGGTCCAGGTGTCCCAGGACGCCCAGTTCGACGTCCACCCAGCCCTGCCGCAGCCCGGGACCGCCCTCCACCGCCTCCGGCAGGAAGACGACGTCCACCTGCGGGGCCTCCGCGTGGATCCGCTCGGTCAGGCTCCCGGCCACGCCCACCAGGAGCAGATCGGTGGCCTGCACCGTGAAGGTGCGCTGGAGGTGCGCGGCGTCGAACCCGGCACCGGGCCGCAGCACGTTGTCGCAGCTGCGCAGCAACGCGCCGACCTCGTCCCGGAGTTCCGCGGCGCGCGGGGTCGGCACCAGCCCCTGGCCGGCCCGGACCAGCAGCGGGTCGCCGACGGTACGGCGGAGCCGGGCCAGGGTGCGGCTGACGGCCGCCGGCGAGGTGCCCAGGCGCTCCGCGGCGCGGGTCACGCTGTTCTCCTGGAGCAGGGCGTCCAGAACGCGCAGCAGGTTGAGATCCATTGACGTCTCTCTCCTGAACTCCATTTTTGCGTCTGCGGCAATGATTGGATGCCAATCTTTGCATTGCTGCCGCATCCGCCGGCACCGGAGAGTGGAGACGCCCGCGAAGACGCGTGGCATCCCGCTTCGCCCCGTTCAAGGAGCCGCTGTGCAGCAATCCCCCCGTGCCGGTCGAGAAGGCGATGTACTCGCCGTCGTCAGCCAGAGCGGACCGACGGTGTCGTTCTTCGACGCCGCCTCCGACCGGTACCTCGGCAACGTTCAGGTCCCCGCCGAGCCCCACGAGTTGTGCTACGACCCGACGCAGCGACTGCTGTGGTGCACGCTGACGTACCACTCGGGCTACTACCACGCGAACGGCGGCCGGCGCACCGAGCTGGCCGTCATCGATCCCGACAGCCGCCGCATCGTCGAGGTCGTCGACCTCGCCCCGGAACACGGGCCGCACGGGCTGGCACTGGACACGGTGCGTGGGCGGCTCTACGTCAGCGTGGAAGGCGCGCAGGACCGGCCCGGTGGTGTCGTGGTGATCGACACGGGGACCCGCCGGCCCCTGGGCAGGATCGACACGGACGCGCCCGGCCCGCACTGGTTCGCGATCGATCCGGCGGGACGGACGGGTTACGCCACCAACAAGGAAGCGCCGTTCGTGTCCGTCGTGGACCTCGAACGGGGCCTCCTCACCGCGAAGGTCGACGTCCCGGGCAGTGAGGGGCTCGCCGTCTCCGCCGATGGCGCGTACGCCTTCGTCGCCGCGCCGTACGGCAACTTCTCCGGCAGTGCCGAGGAGCGGCCGGCCACCGGTATCCGGGCCATCGACCCCCGCACGGCGTCCGTCGTCGACACCCTGCCCACGGACGACGTCGTGCTGCCGGTGCACCTGACGTCCACGGGCAGGCTGCTCGCGGGCGAGTTGCGCATGACGGCCGACCCGGGAGCGCAACTCGGACGCCACGCACCGGGCCGCCTCACCGTGTTCTGCGCCGACACCCGCAAGCAGCTGGGCGGGGTCGAGGTCGGGCTCTTCCCGCTGACCATCACCTCCTCCCCCGACGGCCGGCTCGGCTACGTGGCTTGCGTCGTCTCCTCGACCGTCGACATCATCGACCTGGAAACGCTGGAGCGCCTGGCCCGGCTGGACATCGCCAAGCTCGGCGAACCCGGCGCGCACGGCCTGGCGTACGTCCCGCGCCCCGCTTGACCGCCCGGGCGACGCCGTGTGCGGGGCGACCGGCGGCCGTCCGCCGGGCGCGTACGGGGGCCTGCCTGCTGGTGGCGGTTCCTCGTCCTGGAGGTGCGGTTCGGTGCCGCGGGCCGGCTACGTGGCATCCTGTGAGCATGACGTCCGAGGTCACGGCTGCGGTGTGGGCGGCGCGACAGGTCGCCCGGGTCCGCGACGACCCCGCCGGGCGGACGGCCTTGATGCGGCGCTGCTATTCTGGACCGTTCGGCAAGGCGCCCCGGCACCTGCCGTTCCGCCGGGCTGCGATGTCGTTCATGCAGTGGCAGGTACGGCGGGGCGTGCTGCGGACGGCGTCCAGCGACCGGCCCGGCAGCCCGTGGTGGCGTGCGGTGAACGAACGCATTCTCCGGGACGGCTGCGAGGCGGTGGGCCTCAGCGGCGGGCTTCCCGGGCCGACCTCCTCGCTCACGGTCGACCGCTGGCTGTCCTTCGCCGACCACCCCACCGCCCGGGGCTGGTACCGGGCGCACAACGGGAGCGTGGTCGCCGCCTACCTCGAGAACCGCGGCCTCGCGGAGGCGGAGAACGAGACCGAGCGGTTCTTCATGAACGTCGTCCTCTGCCGCGTGCTCTACGCCCACGCCCTCGTCGCGGCGCCCCGGATCTCACTCGGCCCGCTGCGTCCGCTCGCCCCGTTCCTCGGTGATCCGAGGCTGGGCATGACCGGGATCTTCTTGCAGCTGTCGCGTGTGCTCCCCGATGAGTACCCGCTCCGGGGCACGGTGCAGTCCCACCTCGACAGGGAGATCGGGTTCGGCCGCCTCCTCGATTTCGGGGTGATCGTTCCGCGACTGCAACAGCTCTACGAGTGGTCGGCTCACGAACTCTCGGCGCCGGGCCTGCTCGGTTGCGTCCGCGACGGAGCCCCGATCTACGCCTGGCCGTACGAGGACCGGCGCGTGTGGCAGTCTCCGCACTCGTTCGTCTTCCGGATGGTCCATCGGACGCTCCCGCCCGCACGACTCGCCCCGCCCGGTCCGTAGGGACCGCGGTCGGCTGATGCGACGGCGTCGAACAAGGGGTCGGTCAGCGGGTGCGGAAGCTGCCGCTGTACACGTCCGTCCGGTTCTGTGGTGCGCCGGAGTGGGTCTCGGTCAGCACCGCCCGCACTCCCTTGGCGTCTGCCGCCAGGCCCTGGTAGTCGCCGAGGAAGTAGCCCCCGGCGAACGGCGCCTGGAGCCAGTCGAAGACCCGCGAGATCCGCCGCTCGGTCCGGCGCTTCGGGTCTCCGTGCGGCAGCGTGGCCAGCTGGTACGCGGTGGGCAGGGTGGTGGTGTCGCCCGGTTCGAGGAAGCGCAGGTCGTAGTAGGTGAGCGCGACCGTGCCCCGCTCGTCGACCGCGATCGACGGGGAGAAGGCCGGCACGCCCTGCGGGCTGATCAGCTCCGGGGTCCCCCAGGTGCGTCCGCCGTCGGTGGAGCGCACCAGCTGGATGGCGTTGAACCGGCCGGCGGAGAAGTCCGAGCCCTCATAGGCCATGTACAGGGTGCCGGTCTTCGGGTCGACGGCCGGGCTGGGCAGGGTTGCCGCGGCGCGCAGCAGTTTGGTGGGGTCGTTCGGGTCGACCTCCGGCACGGAGGTGTCCCGGGCCACGGTGACGGGCCCGCTCCAGGTCTCTCCGGCGTCGGTCGAGGTGACCACCTGGTAATGGGCTTCGACGACGGTGCTCAGGTCGTCGGAGTAGGTGATCCGGTCGAAGAAGTCGTACAGGGTGCCGGTGTGCCGGTCGACGACGATCACATGGCCGATGGTCTGCGTGTTGGGCACGGTGCTGGTGTCGACGAACGGCCGGCCCTCGCTCCAGGTCCGGCCGCCGTCGCGGGTGAGCGAGATGTAGCCCGGGCCGTCGAGGGAGCCGGGGCCGGGCGGGTCGTTGTCGAGGCGGTTCCAGACCTGGTAGGCCGTGCCCTTGCGGATCGGGTCCGCGGTGAGAGAGGGCTTGTCGTTGAAGAACGGCTGTTCGTCGACGTGCGTGGTGGTGAGGTTCTGCCAGGTGCGGCCGCCGTCGCGGGACGTGGCGGCCAGGAGGGCGCTGCGCGTGCTCCTCGTGAAGTCGACGCCCTCCCCGCCGGCATAGACGGTGCCGTCCGGTCCGGTGCTCACCCAGGGGTCGGTGGCCCGTTCGAAGTCCGCGCCGCCCCGGGCGCACAGGCTGAACGGCAGCGTGCTCCGGTGGAAGGTGCGGCCGTCCGTGGTCCAGCTGGCCACCAGGCCACGGGCGCCGCCGTCGTTCCAGCGGTCCTGCTGGAACACGGTGACCACGCGCTTCGGGTCGCGCGGATCGACGGACAGGTACGGCTCGACCTCGGTGCCCGGATAGACGACGCTGTCGGGGGACCTCGCGCCGATGGTGCAGTCCGCGTACGGGTCGCCCTGGGACACCTTGACCAGCGGTGCTCCGTCGGGGCCCCGGTCCGCCACGGCGGGAGTCGCGCCCGTCACCGTGGTGATCAAGAGCGCGGCGGTGGCGACAGCGGTCCAGGGCAGAAGGACGCTCATGCAGGATCTCCTCCGGGCCTCGCGGCCGGGGTGCGGGACCGCCGCCACCAGGGCGGCGTGGGGCACGGAGGAGTACCGGAACGCGAGGGTGGGACGACTCCGCCCCATCCTTTTCGGCATCGGGGCCGAGGGCCTCGATGCGCCGGACGGCGGACTCGTCCCCAGCTGGGGGCTGCAGGGCACGGCGGGGAACGCCGTCGTCGTCCAGATGCTCCGTCAGACCGGTCATCCGTGGGCGCAGGAACGGCACCAGCACGACGAGGGCTGCGGCCATGGGGCAGCGGCCCCGTGGTTCAGCGTTCCGTCACCCACGATGTCCTACCGGCACCGGGCCGCCGCCGGACGATGTCCGCCTCCACACCGGCAGCGCCGCGCAGCGCTCCGCGGCCGGGGCTGGGCGCTCGCGCCTACACGTCGGGCAGCCATGTGGCGCTCGGGCAGGGCGGGGATGCACGGGGACCCGGAGGGCGGGGCGGCGGTGCAGCGGGCCGTGGTGGTGGGCAGCCGCATCGACTCCAACGCCCATTTGAGGCGTACGAGAAGAGCCCTGAGCGGCTGTGGAAGCAGCTGGAGGCACGGGTCCGGAACGAGCCCGCCCCGCGCCAGTCCGCGTTCCATGGGCACGCGGCGGCTCTGAAGAAGCAACGGGACACGTGGGTCGACGACCAGGGGGCGGGCGAGAAGCACACCCCGGGCGGCCCGGACGAGCACCATCCGCTGTACGCCTGCTATCACCACCGGCTGCGCCAGCGTGGTCTCCCGCACCGCCGTCGTGGTGGCTTGTGCAGCGGAAACGAGCCGGACGAGTTCATCGTGGCGTCGGCCTCGCCACGCGAGCCGCCCAACTACGGCTGTGGTCGGCAGAGTTCTGGCCGTCCGTCTGTCAGGGGCGAGGGGCCTCCAGGTGGCTCTGCCCCACCGTCTCGAAGGTCATCTTGTCGCCGAGGCCCAGCACCCGCCCGTTGCGCAGCCGCGCGTTGAGGGATGCGCGCAGGTCCTGGCCCACCGCGCCGGCGGCGTGTACCGGGGGCAGGGCGCGCCGTTACTGACGCGGGTCGCCGAGTCTTCCGATGCCCTCCCGGTCGAGCCGGAATTTTTTTCGTCCACCTCGGAGAGGTGAAGTGCCGCCTGCCGCGGTCGCCGTGCGGCTGGTCGCGGCAGGACGTCCACCTCGCGTGCCGTCAGCCCCGTCGCGGGGGCCGTTGCCCGCGGCGGCGGATCCCGGTCGTGGTCCACGCGACGGATCCCATCTCCCGTGCTGGGGCGATCAGTCAGCTGCTGTCGGCCACACCGCTGCTCCGTAATTCACTGTGCACGTGACCCCCACGTCAGCCGTCCGGTTCATCGTCGTACTGGTGCCGCGGCCCGGTAGGGATCCACCTCTTACGGATCGCTTTCGAGGGAACGCACGTACGAGACTGACGGCTACGGAAGTCAGTGGTCCCGAAGGAGCGGGGCCAGGTCAGAGGACGTTTCCTCGACCTGGCCCTTCGGCGTTCGCAGAGTCTGCGCCCACGACGCAGACGGCATGACCTCAGTGCTGGACCACGGTGCAGTTGACGGTGGTTCCGTCGGCCGCCTTGACGACGTACTTGCTCCCGCTGAGACCGCCGACGTCGAACCGTCCCGCTTTGGTGGGGACGGTGCCCGAGACGGATCCGGTGTAGGTCACCGTTCCGCTGGGGAATCCCTCACCCCACAGGTGGTACTTGCCGGCCGAGTCCAGTTCGACCTTGCACGTCGCGACGGACGGGACCCCGGGAGCGACCGTGGTCGAGGCGTGTGCGGCAACCGCGGGGCCCACCGCGAGCGCAGGGGCCACCAGGAGCGTGCATGCTGCAAGACGACGTGTCCGGTTCATCATTCAACCTGCCTTGGGCGCTGACGGTGCGGCCGGTGGGACGTGACGGCTCCGGTACCCGCGGCAGCGGCCGCACAGGACTCCGAGCGGGAAGGTCTCGCGCCGTTACGCCGGGCGCATGTCGCCCCACGCGTGGACCACGCCGTGCCGTCTCGTCTGTTTGCCGGCGCATTCCGTGAGGCCTGATGCCGTTTTCATCCTATCGTCCGGCCTATCCCACGGCATCTCGCGGCGGCCTGTCGACGGGAGTGGGGGGAGCGGTGTGCTCCCCCGATGTCACGGGCGGGCGGGACATCGGAGACGCGTAGGCCGGGCGAGAAGCCGACGGTGAGCCGCTGGTTGTCTCCGCCACCCGGGGAACGCTCTCCTCGACACTGAGGTCGGCGTCGGGACCACGAGGGACAGGTCGTGCCCTGTTAGCGCCGGGTCCCCTGCGGCCGTCGATCACCTCCTGGTCTCGGACCTCGCGTGCCTATCCACCCAGACGGCGGCGTGGAAAGGGCCGTTGGCAGTGAACGGGTCAGCGGGCGGAAGGGCTGCGCTGCCCGCGACGACGCCGTGGCGGTTGACCTGCGCCGCGGAGGAGTTGAGGCCTCCGAGGGAAGCCAGGTAGGTGAAGTCGCCGTTGTCGACGCGGGCGACGAAGGCGAAGGAGTTGGGGGCGAAGTTGTCACCGACCATGATGTTCCCGGCGATCTGCCTGACCTTGGTGACACCGCGCCCGGAGCCGATCCGGGCGCTCTTGTGCGACATGAGATCGAACGAACTGGCGATCAAGCCGTCGCCGCCGACCACGGTGCTCCCGCTGATCAGCTGCCCGGTCAGGAAATGGGACCCCAGGTCCGTACGGATGCCGGTGCGGAGGTCGTAGGCGTATCCGGTGAGGCCGTTGCCGGCCGTTCGAGACTGACCGACCACGATGGAACCGCTGATGTCGTTGGCCGTGCTGGAGCTTCCGCCGAGGGTGCCGAGGTCGGTCATCGTCCGGGTGCGCAGGTTGTACGCGAACCCGTGCGTCGTGGTGGCAGGCGTGTCCGGCAGGGAGGAGCTGCCCACGACGATCCCACCGCTGACGGCCGCGGCGGTGCTGTGGCCCGACGGGCCGGCGAGGCTGCCGAGATCGGTCATGGTCCGGGTGCGCAGGCTGTACGCGAACGCGTGGGTGACCACATCGCCGGGGAGCGACGACCTCCCCACCACGGTGTCCCCGCTGAGGCCGGTGATGTTGGTGCGGCTGCCGCCGAGCGTGCCGATGTCGACGAGCTGGCGGGTGCGGAGGTCGTAGGCGAATCCATGAGTCGGACCGTCGGTGGAGAGGTCCGACTCCCCGACGACGTAGTCCCCCGCCACGCCGGTCGCCCGGCTGGAGCCCCCCAACGTGCCGAGATCGGTCATGGTCCGCCGGCGCAGGTCGTATGCGAAGGCATGTTCGGCGGCGTCGCCGCTCGTCAGTGAGCTCCCGACGACCACGTTGCCGTCGATGGCGGTCGCCTTGCTGCGGGTACCGCCCAGGGTGCCGAGGTCCTGCACGGTGTACTGGACGGACCCCGCCGCCGGCTCGGCCGCCGGCGCGTCAGCCCCGTACGCCGGACCGGCGCCCACGGCGAGCAGGCTCGCGCCCACCAGAATCCAGGCACGTAGACGTATGCGCATGATGCCCCCCTGAAATGATCGATCGAGACGAGCGCGGTTCGGTGGACCGCTGTGCCATCCCCGAGCACGGGCCGACCGATGGTGCACGGCCTTCACTTGTACGGCAGTTCCGATCGGCCAAACAGTGGGCGGTCGGCCACAAACGCAGAGCCGTGTCGCTGCCACCTCGCGGCCGGAGAAGTTCTCCCCCATGAAAGCCCGGTGTGCACACCGCATCGAGATGGGCGCGCACCTCCGGCGCCGCAACCAGTCGACCATCCCCCACGTTAGGCCCACGGTTGGACCGGCGGGCCGACCGCCGGGGCGGTCAGGCCCGTGCGAGACGGGGGAAGAGGAACTCGGCGCTGCCCCGGTGGATCGAGTGGAGCTGCCCGTCCTCCCAGTGCCGGTAGCCGTCCACCCCGTCGTCGAAGCCGATGCATCACTCCTCGGGCACCATGGGGAAGTCGCTGCCGTACAGGACGTGTCCGGGCTCGGCGAAGGCGAGGAGCGAGGGAAGCGAGGCAGGGCCCGCGCAGAACGCCCGTGTCGAAGTAGAAGCGCCGCAGCTCGGCAAGGAGGTCCTCGGGAGCGGTGCCCGGGCGCAGCCGGGCGGCGGCCGCGAAGCGGTGGGCGGCGTACGGCAGGAAGCCGCCCGCATGGGGGAGGATCATCTTCAGCCGGGGGTACCTGCCCGGGACACCGGCGACGGCCAGGTGCAGGGCGGTGCGGGCCGTGTCGTACGGGAAATCCACCAGCGGGCTGGGCAGGCCCGGGACCATCGCACCGGGCGGCGCGGTGGGGTGGACGAGAACCACCGCCGCACGCGCGTCCAGCTCGGCCCAGAGCGGCTCGAACTCCGCGTCTCCGAGGTAGCGCCCGTGGGCGTTGGACAAGACCATCACGCCGTCGGCACCCAGCTCGTCCAAGGCGTGCGCAGCCTCGGCGAGCGCCCCGTCCACGTCCGGCAGGGGGAGGACGGCGAAGTTGCCGAACCGGTCGGGCCGGTCCTTCACCAGCTCCGCGGTGAACTCGTTCACGTCCCGGGCCGTGGCCCGGGCCCCCTCGATGTCGTCAGGAGCCCCGAGCGGAGCGGCGTACGACAGGATGCCGGTGGCGATCGAGCGGCGGTCCATCATCGCGAGCGCGCCCTGCCGGTCCCAGGCCGGCACCGGCCAGCCGAGGGCAGCGGCGCGGTCGGCGATCGCGCGGATGCGGTCGGGCGGGATCACGTGCTGGTGGACGTCGATGCGAGCGTGTTCGTTCACTGCGGTCCTCATCTCCTCCCGCTGGTCTCCGGGGCAGTCCGTGCACGGTGGACGGGAACGCGGCGGGACGGGCGCAGCCCATGAGACCCCCGGACGCCGACGGCCGCCAGCCCACGCGAGCGCCGCCCCGGCCGGTCCACTCGTCCGGCCCACGCACCCCACGTCTTGGCCGAGGCAGCCGTCCACCGGGGCGATCACCCGCGCGGCGGCCTCGGCTCCTTCAGGGCCGCGGTTCCGGCCGAGGGTGCCGCGGCGGGTCTGCATCAGCACGCGGCCGCCCGGCGAGGCTGGCCATGAGGTCCGGCAGGTCGGCGAAGGATTCGAGGACGTGGTCAGGAGTGCCCGAGGCGCCGTGGTGGGTTTCGGGAGCGTACTTGCCGGTCTTCACCAGGACTCCGGTGATGCCGCAGCGCTGCGCGGCCAGGACGTCGGATTCGATGTCGTCGCCGACCATCAGCGTTTCGGCAGGATCGGCGCCCAGGTGTGCGAGGGCACTCTCGAAGAACGCGGGAGCCGGCTTGCCCGTCACCTCCGCCTGTGTGCGGGCCGCTGCCTCAAGGCCTTGCAGGAAGGCTCCGGTGTCGAGGTCCAGGCCCCCCTCGGTACGCCAGTACAGGTTGCGGTGCATGGACACGAGCCGTGCCCCGCGTTGGAGGTGCCCGAAGATCCGGTTGAGGGCCTGGTAGCCGAACTCCGGGCCGGCGCCGCCCAGGACGACCACGTCCACGGCCACGTCCACGTTTCGTTCGTCGACGAGGGTGACTCCCGGCAGGTCGTCCCGCACGTCCCCGCTGTTGAGCAGCACGCATCGGGCACCGGGAAAATGCTCGCGCAGGTACGCCGCCGTGGCGGCCGGAGCGGTCAGGACGTCCTGCTCGTCGATGGGAAAGCCCACCTCGGACAGGCGCGCGGCGATGGCGGCGCGGGTCCGGGAGGTGTTGTTGGTGAGCAGCACCAAGCCGAGACCGGCTGCGCGCAGCCGGCGCATGGCCGCCACGGCGCCGGGCAGGGCCTTCCAGGACACGGTCAGGACCCCGTCGATGTCGATCAGGACGGCTCGGATTCGCTTCATGGCGCCGACGGTAGCCCGGGGAACGGCCGGCAGGTCGCACGGCCCGCGGGTCTCGTCGTGCATGCCGAAAGTGCCCGGGCCGGGTGAATCCTGGGGGCTCCGGCCGGGCGCCGGCCGGACCTGTCGCCCGGGGCGCGAGCAGAGCTGGACGAACTGGTCACCGCCGGCTCGGCCATGGCTGCGGAGCGGTGCGGGTGCGTTGCGGCGGCGCGAGCGACGTTCCCCCTTAGTACCGGTGGTTTAGTACCAGTGGTTGGCCTGCCAGAAGTTCCAGGCCTCGACCGGGGAGCCGTAGCGCTCGTTCATGTAGTCCAGGCCCCACTTGATCTGGGTGGCCGGGTTGGTCTTCCAGTCGGCGCCGGCGGAGGACATCTTCGACGCCGGCAGGGCCTGGACCAGGCCGTACGCGCCGGAGGACGCGTTGGTGGCGGTGTGGTTCCAGCCGCTCTCATGGGAGACGATCTTGTCGAAGGCGGCGAACTGGGCCGGGTCCTTGATCATCTGCTGGGCGATCGCCTTGGCGCTCGTGGGTGCGGCCTGGGCCGGAACGGCGGCCAGCAGGGAACCGGCGGCGGCCAGGCCGATCACGGTACCCGCGAGGGTCTTCTTCGAGGCGGCGATGCGGCGGATGACGGCGTGGGACACGGAGGGCCTTCCGTAGGGGACAAGATCGGTCGCGAGCACGTCACAGACGTGCGTGAGCCACTCACGCAAGGGAGAGGGGTTCGTCCCGGCGGGGGGCTCTGCGCCCCGGCCGCCCCGGCGACAACACCAGTTAGCCAGGCCGCCGCCGGCCCGGCAACGACCCCTCCTACTAGGCACCCCGCAATCGTCCGGCGACGGACCTTCGGTGATCGCCGGCAGATCCGGGCAGGTGAGAGGCGGTGCCAGCGGCGACCTCCGCCGGCTGGGACGCTACTAGCCCGGTTCGTATGTGACGTGCGCCCTATGGGGCGAGTCACCCCAGGAGCTCCCGAATATTACTGATTGCCACGGCTTGTACCCATTCGAGAAGTCGGCAGGACAGCGGAATCACCCGGGAATCGAAGGAAACGGCCGGGTTGAAGCCTCCCTGCGTCAGCTCCTGCCGGCGGTCACGAGAGGCGCTCCGCGAGGTAGCGCTGGAATTGCCACAGCGGGCGCTCCAGGTGGGAGAACCGGCCGTTGGACGGAGCCGGGTGGGAGGCCAGGCCTCGCTGGACGCCGCGGATGGCCACGAGGTCCTCTTCCTGGATCTGCGCGAGCTGGGCACGTATGGCGCCCAGCTGCTCCGCGAAGCCCGGCGTGTCCGGCACGCCGGGCGGGACCATGGCCGTGATCCGCGTGTCGTGGGTGGCGGGACCGGTGGGCAGCCAGCGGATGCTGACCGCGCTGTCGGGCAGGACCGCCAGGACGAACTGCGGGAAGATCCCGGCGATGAGCATTCCGGGCCGCGATCCGGCGCGGGATCGGGAAGGGCTTCCCGGGCCGGTGCCGCCCTGCTCGGGGTCGAGCAGGGGCGTGAACATGGTGAACCAGCGGCCGTCGCACGCGTCGACTTCCGTGTCCCGGCCCGGCAGCACCGGATCCAGGGTCGCCGCGTGGGTGCCCATGTGGTGGTAGTTCTCCGAGCCGTTCTCCACCGCGACCTTCCAGTTGGCGGGCACGCCCTCCCAGGTCCGGGTGTGGACGCTCACCCAGTCCGCGAGGCGGTGGCCGCTCAGCCGCAGGTCCAGCCCTCGCAATGCGGGTGCTGCCGGTGTCGCGCCGGGGTCGAGGTTGAGCATGACGAAGCCGTTCCAGACCTCGACGCGGTGGGACGGGAGCCGGCAGCCGGCGCGGTCGAAGTCGGCCCGCTGCATCAGGGGTGCGCCGGCGAGCTGCCCCGCGTACCGGCCGTTCAGCCGGTACGTCCAGGTGTGGTACGGGCAGGTCAGTCGTTTCAGGCAGCCGTGCTCGGGTGCGGTCTCCGGTGGCAGCAGGTCCATGAACCGGTGGCGGCACACCCGGGACAGGGCGTGCAGCTCGCCCTCCTCGTCCCGGGTGATCACCAGCGGCGTGTCGAGGACGTTCAACCGGAGATAGCTCCCCGGCTGTGGGATCTCCTCGGCCCGTGCCACGCAGAGCCACTCGCGCCGGAAGATCCGTTCGACTTCCCATGCGTACAGTTCCGGGGAGGTGTAGGCGTGGGGTGGCAGTGTCTGGCCGCGTTCGAGGGGGAGTGCGGCCAGGCGGCGCAGCTCCGCGAGCGTTTCGCGCAACGCCTCGGGGGCGGAGGATGCGGGGGTGGTGGGTTCCTCGGCCTTCGTCCGGTGGACGGTCATGGTGGTCAGCCTTCCCTTCTGGTGATCAGGGGTGTCGAGCCGAAGAGGGACAGGGCGTGCCGCCGCCCGTAGCGGCGGCTGTAGGCGACGGTGACGAGGATGACGGCGCACAGCAGCACCAGTCCCTTCGCACGGTTGAGTGCCGGAACCGCCTCCACCGGAAGCAGCAGGGCGACGAGCACACCGGCGCCGCAGTCCAGCAACTGGGCGCAGCCCCACAGCACCGTCAGCCGTGTCAGTCCGCTGCGCAGCGTCGGGGAGGCGCGCCAGGCCGCTTCCCGGGCGGCCGCCGCGGTGGGCCCGTGCCAGGTCTGACCTGCGTGGAAGGCGAAGGGCTTCGCCGTGAGGAGCGAGGTCAGGATCCAGAGCCCGGCGGCGGCCCCGAGTCCGGCGTCCTTGACGAGGATGACCCGCGGACTGCCGGTGAGCAGTGACGTCATGATGCGCACTGCCAGCATGCCGATCATGAACGTCTCGAAGCCGTTCACACGCCGCCGTGTGGCGGCTTCCACGGCCATGCGGACCGCGGGGACCGCCCCGCTGAGCGTCAGTGCCAGCCACTGGCTGATCCCCTGTGCCCGCAGAACGTAGAACACGGCCAGCGGGAGGACCACGGTGAACAGGATCGCGGTGGCCGCCGCCCGCCATGTCGGCATGCGGTGGATTCCGGTCCGACCGTTCGGTGATTCCATACGAAAACCGTAGGAACCGGCGGAGATCATCACATCGACGTGAGGGACGACAAGACCGGTACACCCTTTGATGTACTGGTTCGGGGCTGGGCCGTGGCGGGCGTGGCGCTGCGCAGGCCCGGCGGCGCACTGCCGATGAGACCCGCGCCCCGAGACGCTCCGGCGCACTCGACCGCCCCGCTGGGAACGGCCCGCCCGTACAACACGACAGTCACCAAGAAGTGATCATCCGGAGACCCCCGCCCGTTCGCCCGGCTGCCAGACTGGCCCTGGTCAGGACAGCGACTGCTGACTGACCGACGGACAAGCGGACGGACCGCGCAGGAGGCGTAGTTGAGCATCAGCGTCGAGGGGCAGATCGACATATCGGGTCCGGTGGGCAAGCTGCTCCACCGGCGGAAGCTGCAGAACGCCACGGTGATGCAGTCCTTCGGCATCGACCCGGTCACCGGCGACGTCTTCGTCCTCCAGGTCGTCGAGGGCGGGCTCACCCTCCCGGGAGAGTCCGGCCCCAGGACCGGCGGGCAGCGGGCGTACGCAGGCGACCTGGCCGTGACCCGCCTCGACCAGGCGGGCGCCATCACGGGGCACATGTACCTGCGGGGCTTCGGCCACGGCGTGTCCATGGGCGTCGAACACCACGACGGAGTCGCGCGGTTGTGGACCGAGACGGCGTCCATCCCCATGGGCACCAACGTGCCGGAAGAGGAGAAGGAGGGCTACGGCACGGCCGTCACCCACTTCGAGTTCCGCAACGGAACGACCCTCAGCTCCGGCTCCTCGCAGCTCGCCGAGCCCTACCGGCCCGTGGCCGGTGCCACCAACGTCACCTGCACCATCGACCCCACGACGAACCGCGTCATCGTCCGCTTCAACAGCGGCAGCATGACGTTCGAGTCCCACGACCTGGACAAGGCCAGGGCCGGTGACTGGACGACGCCGCTGGCCCGCATCACCCAGCCGAACGCCAACGGAACCTTCCAGGGCTACGCCTCCCTCGGCGGCGTGCTGTACATGCTGGCCGGCAACGGATACTCGGACACGCTCCAGCCGCCCGGCAACACGTGGCTGACGGCAGTGGACTGGGCCACCGGCGCCGTCCTGGACCAGCAGTTCACCACCGCCGCTCCGGGCCTGGAACTGCGCGAACCCGAGGGCATGGCCGTGTCGGTGCGCAGCGGGGTGCCGCATGTCCACTTCGGCTTCGCCGGCGAGGAGCCCGGCCCGCGGACCTGCACCATCCTGTCCCTGTCCGGGGCACCGGAGGTCGACGGGGTGAAGGTGCTGGCCGACTGGCAGCCGATTGCGCTGGCGAGCGGGGTGACCGCCGACGTCCGCGCACCGCAGGGGCGGCTGATCAGCATCGCGGGGACGACGGTGCTGCAACTCAGTGGCGGGGTGAAGGGCACCTTCGACGCGGACGTCCGGATCGGTACGCTGCCCGACGCCCTGGCGCCGAGCATCGCGGCCCAGGGCAGTGTGCCGCGCAACAACAGCGGTGGAGTGTGCACCGCGCGGGCGGAGGCGAACTCCGTCCGCGAGCTCTGGCTCTACGGCGGGCGCTCCACGAATCCCATCACGTGGGCCCAGTTGGACAACTTCAGCGCCGTCTGGCGCTGAACGACGTCTCGTTCCATCCCTCCCCCTTCCCTCCCCCCCTCGCCCACCTTCCGCAAGGCCAAGGAGACCAACCACCCATGTCCCACAACCGCCGCCGCGTCCTCGGTGCCGCGCTCGCCCTGCCCGCCACGCTGGCCGCCACGAACCTGATGGCCGCCGCCCCCGCCGTCGCCGCCGGCGGGGTCGAGGCGCAGCCGTGGACCGATCTCGTCCTCGAACCCGGTGTCGCCGCCCAGACGGGGGCGACTCCACAGGTCCGGCTGATCACCATCGCCGGTACGGTATTCCTCCAGGCGCGCGGCTCGGTGACCTGCAACCTGGCCAGCGACACGAAGATCGCTACCCTGCCGACCGGACTGCGCCCCACCGCCCTGGTCCGGGCCACCGCCCCGCGCAACAACAGCCAGGGCATCAACGCCTGCCGATTCGAGGTCAACACCGCCGGGTCCCTGACCATCTACGGCGGCAACAGCGGGAACCCGATCACCTGGGTGCAGTTCGATTCCGTCCAGACGATCTGGCGCTGAGAGCGGCGTCGTCAGGAGCAGACGTCATGTCGCCGGACAGGGTGGGTGGAAGTCGACCGCCGTGAAGTACTGCGCCCACTGGGCTCTGGTGATCCGGGGGAACGCGCTGTCGCAGATGCGGGCGGCGACCCTGTCCAGGCCGGTGTCCCACAGCCGGATCGTGAAGTCGTTGCCGCCGGTGGCCAGGGTATGGCCGTCCGGGCTGAACGCCACGGCCGGTACGGGGTTCGCGTGGCCGGTGAGGACGGTGGGGGTGGCCGCACCGCTCACGTCCCACAGCAGGGCCTTGCCGTCCGCGGCGCCGGCTGCCAGTCGACGGCCGTCCGCGTCAAAGACCAGCGTGTAGAGCCAGGAGCCGGACGCCGGCAGCTGCGTCACCTTCGCCGGGCGGCGGACATCGCTGACGTCGATCAGCCAGACCGTCTTGTCCGTTCGGTGGAAGGCGGCCAGTCTCCGGCTGTCGGGGCTGAACACGCCGCCGGTCAGCGGGGCGGATCGGAACGGGGACGGCAGTTCCCGGGGGCTGCGCGGATCGCCGATGTCCCAGAACCGCAGCGAACCGGACTCGCCGGTGCTCGTCACCAGCGTGCGGCCGGCTGGCCGGAACGAGGCCATCGTGACGTGCGGCCCGCCCGCGGCGATCCGGCTCAGTGGCCGGGGATTGCCGGGATCGGTCAGGTCCCACAGTCCGGTGGCGCCTTGCGCCCAGACGGCCAGCAGGTGGCCGCCCGGGCCGAAGGCGGCCCCGCCGACTTCGCCGGCGTCGGGGGTGAGGACCGATGCCAGCCGCGGTCTGCGTGGATCGGTCACGTCCTAGACTCGGACGGTGGCGTCCTCGCTGGCGGTGACGAGGGTGCGCCCGTCCGGGCTGAACGCCACGCACCGGACGAACTTGGTGTGCCCGTGCAGGATCGACAGCGGCCACAGGGCCCGGCCTCCGGTGACCTGCCACAGGCGTGCGGTGCCGTCCCAGCTGGCGCTGGCGAGCAGGTGGCCGCCGGGGCCGAACGCCAGGGACGTGACCACGTCGTCGTGGGTCGCGAGCGACAGGTCCCGCAGGTCCAGGAGCCGGTCGGAGTTGGCGAGCACGCGGCCGTCCGGGCTGAACGCGGCTTGGTAGAACCCGCCCTGCACGGTACTGACCCGCTTCGGGGCGGCCCGGGCGGTGACATCCCAGAACAGGGTGGACCCGCCCACCGAGACGAGCGTGCTGCCGTCCGGGCTGAACGCCACCGACCAGACGATCGCGGGATGGCCGAGCAGGACGGCCGGTGGCTGCGCTCGCGGGCTGCTGCCGACGTCCCAGACCCGTGCGGTGCGGTCCCAGCTCCCGGTCGCCACGCTCCGGCCGTCAGGGCTGAAGGCGGCCGAGGTCACCGTGTCGGTGTGTCCGCGCAGGACGTCGAGGAGGAGCGGATTCGCGGGGTCGGCCACGTCCCACAGTCTGGCGGTGGTGTCACCGGTGGTCGCCAGCGTGCGGCCGTCCGGGCTGAACGTCGTCGAGGTGACCGTGCCGGTGTGGCCCGGCACGGTGGCCAGCAGCCGCGGGCGGCGGGGATCGTTCACGTTCCACAGCCGCGCCGCGCCGTCGGTGTGGCCGGTGGCGAGGACGCCGCCGGGGCGGTAGGCCACCCATGTCGGCCCGGACGGCGGATCCGGCAGCGTGCTCAGCTCGACGGGCGCACGCCGGTTCGCCACGTCCCACAGCCGTACCGATCGTGCGCTCGCCGTGGCGAGGACACGGCCGCCCTCACCGAACGCCACCGACCTCAGCTGCTCCGGCTGGTGCAGGACGGCCAGCTGTACGGGGTGGTGGGCGTTGCCGATGTCCCACAGTCGGACCGTGCGGTCCCAGCTCGCGGTGGCCAGGACCGTGCTCTTCGGAGCGATGGAGATCGCGACCACGTCGGAGGTGTGGCCGGTGAGCCGGCTCGTGTACGGCGTCGCGAACGCGCTCATGAGCTGGTCGCGGACGTCGCCGGTGGCTGCCAACCGGTACGCGGCCAGGTTCAGCTGCGCGGCGAGCGGGGGGCTCTGCTGCCGCACCTCGGCCGCGTCCGCAGCGGCCTTCCGCGCAATGGCCACGTTGCGCTGCTGGATGGCCGCGTCGCGCGAGTCGACGGCCAGCCCGCCCGCGGTCGCCGCGATGACCACCAGCACGGTGAGCAGCGTGACCAGCTGCCGTAGGCGTACCGTCCGTCGCCTGACCGCCGCCATTTCGCCGGCCTGGGCTTCTCGGCTCGCGCCGAGGAAGCGCCGTTCCTTGGAGGTCAGCCGGCTGCCGTCCGCGGCGGCCAGGTCCAGCGCCGCGGCCAAGCGGGCACCCCGGTACAAGGCGTGCGGGTCGCGGTCCTGCGCCTCCCAGCCGGCGGTCGCCTCGGTGAGCTGCCGGTGCAACAGCAGCCGGTCCCGGTCCTCGGTCAGCCAGCCGCGCAGTCTCGGCCAGCACCGGATGATCGCCTCGTGGGTGATCTCGACGCACCCCTGGTCCAGCGTCACCAGCCGCTGCCGGGCGAGCGATTCGAGTACGAAGGCGGTGTCGGGGTTCGGGTCCAGCTCGTCCCTGGTGATCCGGCGCCTGGTGTCCTCCGTACCGTCGCCCAGCGCGGTCAACCGGAGGAACAGCGATCTGGCGAGGTCCTGCTGAACCGGCGACAGCAACCGGTAGGCGGCCTCAGCGGTGTGTGCGAGGGCGTGCTGGATGCCGCCGGCCGCCAGATACCCGTCCAGGGTCAGACGGCTGCCGCTGCGGCGGCGCCAGGTCTCGGCCATCGCGTGCGAAACCAGGGGCAACGCACCTGGCTGGCCGGTCGCGTCCGCGACCACGGCTGCCAGCAGCGGGCCGGTCACCGTGCAGTCGGCGAGCACGGCCGGGCGGGTGATGGCCTCGCGCAGCTCCTGGCTGCTCATCGGACCGACCGCGATCTGCGCATCGCGCATCGCCTCGACCAGGCGGGGGTCCTGGACGCAGTGGCCGTAGAAATCGGCGCGCACGCCGAGTACCACCCGGGTCCGGCTGGTGGTCGCCGTGGTGGCGGCGATCAGCATGGCGATGAACGCGTCGCGTTCGGCCCGGTTCTTGCAGAGGGTGAAGACCTCCTCGAACTGGTCGGCCACGATCAGCACGTCGACGTCCGGTGTGCGGTCGACCACGGCTTGCCGGATCCGCAGGTGCAGCGCCGCGGGATCGTCCAGCAGCTCGGTCAGCAGCGCGCCGGGCGTCTCCCCCGTCGTCGCGGCCAGGTGGATCGCGCACTCCTCCACGGGGTGCGGGCCCGGCGTGAGCAGCATCACCGGCCACCCCGACGCCCGCGCGCGGGCGACGAGCCCCGCCCGCAGCAACGAGGACTTCCCCGATCCGGACGGCCCGAAGACCGCCAGGAAGCGGTGGTCGTGCACCTTCGCGAGCACCTCGCCGGTCAGCCGCTCGCGCCCGAAGAAGCGGTCGGCGTCTTCCGGCTGGAACGCCGAGAGGCCCGCGTACGGTGTGCTCTGCCGGCTGGTTCCGCCGGGCCCGTCGCCCCGTGCGCTCGCGGCGATCTCGGTGGCGACCGCATGCCATCGGGCTTCCCACGCGCGGCGGTCGCCCTGGCAGGCCTCGACGTACGCGAGCGTGACGGCGAGGCTCGGGAACGTGTGCCCGCCCGCGGCGTCCGACAGTGTCGTGGACGAATAGTGAGCCTTTTTGGCCAGTGCCCGGTAGGGCGGCCGTCCCGCCGTCTCGCGCAGCTTCCGAAGGTCCGCCGCGAACCGTGTCAGCGGACCGCCGTCCAGGTCGAGCGGGCGTTCGGGACGTGGCATGGCCTTCCTTCCTGCGCCTTTCCGCAGCCGTGATGGGTGGTGATTGTCCAGCTTTTGATGTCCGGAATCCCCGTTCCGGCGCCGGACATCGACCGGCAGCTAGACATGGCCCCAGCG
The DNA here is from genome assembly GCF_042677605.1 of Streptomyces sp. NPDC127106. Classification (NCBI taxonomy): domain Bacteria; kingdom Bacillati; phylum Actinomycetota; class Actinomycetes; order Kitasatosporales; family Streptomycetaceae; genus Streptomyces; species Streptomyces sp. NPDC127106. Next base: position 22,787 of record NZ_JBHXTC010000076.1, read on the forward strand.
CAACCGCGCAAGGACGATACGAAGGAGAATCATGAGGTCTGTGCGACGACTGATGCTGCTGGGGGCGGCGGTCGGACTGCTGGCCGGTGCCACCCTGACGGGCGCGCCGGCGTTCGCCGCGGCACCGCTGCTCAAGTCCAACCTGAACGGAAAGTGCGCCGACATCTTCATGTGGCACCAGGACAACGGCGCCTCCACCGTGACGTGGGACTGCACGGGCGACACCAACCAGCAGTGGTACTGGGACGGTGAGCAGATCCGCTCCAGCATGAACGGGAAGTGCCTGGAGATCTACGGTCCCCATCTGGGCGACCAGGGTTCGGTCAGCACGTGGGACTGCAACGGCGGTCGCCACCAGAAGTGGTTCCGCAACGGCAGCGAGATCCGTAACCGGGTGAACGGAAAGTGCCTCGACATCCTGTTCGGCCGGCCTGAGAACGGCCAGCTCCTGGTGAGCTGGAGCTGCAACGGCGCGCTGAGCCAGAGCTGGAACTTCTGAACGCCGGACCGGCCCGGCACGTCGCGTGCCGGGCCGGTCCCGGTCCCGGTCCCGGTCCCGCCCTCGGCGGGGCCACTGAGGACGTCGGCTCGTTCTCCGTACGTGCGGTGCGTCGCCGGTGCCCGCCCGCGGCCGAACCTCTGTTCATCCTCAAGTCCCTTGCTGTGCCCGGAACACGGCCATCACGATGATCCACATGACTGGATTCCTGGGAACCACCAAGCACAACTCCGTGCTGCTCATCCGTGACACGGACACGGTTGCGGCGGCCCTGCGCCGGGCGCTGGACGAGGCCTCGCCCGAAGAGCGCCCGGGCCTGGAACGCGCGGTCGTACTCGTCGAAGCCGCCGCCACCGCCAGTGAGTCCCAGCTCCGCGCCCGCTGGGTCCGCTCCCGGCTGACCGCCGTCGGATTCACGGGGGACATCGGCTCGGTCGCCGCGGTGAAGGCGCTGCGCCAGGCGGAGCCGAAACTGAGCCTGCGGGCAGCGGTGGAACTGCAGAAGGACGCGGTGGCGCATCCCGCGTGACCGCGGGGGTGAACGTTTCCGCCCACAGGAACCAGAAGCTGCGCCGCGACCACCACCCTGCGGAACCCGTTCACGTGGCGCGGTGTACGCGCGCGAGGATCAGGACCGTGTCGTCCGTGGCGGAGTCCGGCAGCATGCGGTCGAGGATGCGGTCCGCCGCGTCCTCGAGTGAGCCGCTCGCGGCACCTGCGCCGAGTTCGCGGCCGAGGGCGGCGATCCCGGCGTCGAGGTCCCGGTCCCGGCTTTCGACCAGGCCGTCCGTGTACAGGGCGAGCACGGCGCCGTCGGGCAACTCGACGTCGGTGGACCGGAAGGGCACGCCTCCCACGCCGAGGGGGACGCCCAGGACGTCGCCGATGGTCTCGGCGGTACCGCCGGCGTGCCGGACCAGGAGGGGAGGGTGGCCGGCGTTCGCCATGCGGGCGAAGCCGGTGTGCGGGTCGTAGACGAGGTAGAGGCAGGTGGCCAACTCGATGCCGGTCTCCTGGGTGTAGGCGTCGAGTTCCGTCATCAGTGCGGCCGGTTCGGTGACGTGCCGGGCAAGGGCCTTGGCGGTGACGCGGAGCCGTCCCATGGCGGCGGCTGCGGGGACGCCGTGTCCCATCACGTCGCCGACGACGAGGGCGACCCGGTCCCCGGGCAGGGAGATGGCGTCGTACCAGTCGCCGCCCACCTCGGTGATGCGGCTGCCGGGCAGGTAGCGGTGGGCGAGGTCCACGTACGGGCCCGTGGCGGGGGCGGTGGGCAGCAGGGCCCGCTGGAGGGTGAGGGCGATGTCCCGGACGCGGCTGTAGAGGCGGGCGTTGTCCAGGGACAGGGCTGCCCGGGAGGCGAGTTCGCCCGCCAGGCTGAGGTCGGACTCGTCGAAGGCGGGGCGGGCGGCGGAGCGGCCGAACATGGCGAGGCCCTGTACCGTGCCGCGGGCTACGAGTGGGGCGATGGCGATGCAGGCGAGGCCGCTGTCCAGCAGGAGGCGGGCGCGTTCGCGGTGGGCGACGGTGCGCGTCGTGAAGTCCTCGTTCACCGCGACGCACACGGGTCGGCCGGTGCGCAGCATGTCGTGGATGCCGGAGCCCGGCGGATAGGTGATCGTTTCGAGACCGCCGACGAGTTCGGGGGCGGGCGGCGGGAGGGTGGTCAGGGCAGCGATCCGGTGGGTCACCAGCGGGAGGGCCGGGTCGAACGGCTCGCGCTCGTCGGCCCACCGTACGAGCTCCACGACGGAGGCGTCGCAGAAGTCCGGGACGGCCGCCTCGACCAGCTCGCGGGCGGTGACGTCGACGTCCAGGGTGGTGCCGATCCGCGCGGTGGCCCTGTCCAGCAGTTCCAGGCGCTGGCGGGCGGCGGTGGCGTCCAGGAGGGCCTGCTCCCGGTCGGTCACGTCCACCAGCAGGCCGCCCACGCCGCGCCGCGTGTCGCCGGCCCCGCTGAGCGGGAACAGGCTGACCGACCGGACCTGGTCGCGGTCGGGGAAGCCGAGGGTGCGCATACCGACCAACGTGCCGACCACGGGGCGGCCGTCCCGGGCAACGCCTTCCATCAGGGCGCGGAACGCGCCGCCGTCGTGCGTGAGCATGACCTCGTCCGTGCGGCGGCCGAGGTGGTCCTCCAGGGGCAGACCGTCCATGTCGGCCAGGGCCTGGTTGAGGTGGACGTAGCGCAGGTCCTGATCGAGCATGACCAGGCCGATCGGGCAGGTTTCGAACAGTGCGTCGAGGAAGGACAGGTTCGTCTTCACCCGGTCGAGCTCCTTGCCGCGGCTGGCCAGGCCCAGCACCGCCCAGCCGCCGTCCGCCGCGGTCACGGGGAACACGCGGAAGCCGCAGTCGAAGACCGTGCCGTCCCGGTGCCGGGCCGGCATCCTGACCCGCCAGTAGCCCAGCGTGCGGGCCTTCCCGACGAGCCGGGCGGCGGGCGCGACGTCTTCGGGGGCGGCGGTTCCGGGGAACAGCAGGGCGGCGGGCCGGGTCAGCGCCTGCGCGGCCTCGTGCCCGAACAGGCCGCGGGCTCCCGGCCCCCACCAGCAGATCCGTTCTCGGTCGTCGATGCCGAACACCGCGACGGGCACGTGTTCGAGGAGGGAACCCGGCTCGGAACGGACCGGACCTGCAGCATCGTCCTCGACCGGCCGGTGCGGTGGCATGGGACCCCCTTCCACAGGGTGGCGCGCGGGCGCACGCCCTCCGATTCTGGGCAGCACCGCCGTCCGGGCGCGAGCAGGACTACTCCGTCGCCTACCGACGGTCGTCCCGGCGCGGGACGCCCCGGCCACACTCGACGACCCGTGCGGCTGGACCGCGCGGCCCGGCACTCCGTCGGACAAGGCGCTGCACCCCACGGCCGCCGGGCGAAGGCGCAGGCGGCGGCGCTGTGGTCTCGGCATCCCTCCGCGGCCGATCCCGTCGGCGCGCTGGGAGCAGGCATGGGAGTGCCACACCCAGACTTATGTCACCGGAACCGGCTGGCCACCGCGTGGAAGGACTGCTTCGGCTCCCACTGCCCGGTTTCCGCGTAGCCGCGCCGCGTCCCGGCGGGAAAGGTCTTGGCCAGCGCGAAGCTGGCGACGTCCAGGTCGTGGCGGCGCTGCGGGGAACAGGGCGAGTCGGGGGCGATGAAGTGGTAGACGAACGCGCCGTGCACCCGCTCGGCCGCATAGAGGTCCAGCAGTTCCCCGATCTCGCCGGCCTGTTCCCGTTCGTTGCGCACGTAGCCGTCTTTGACCACCGGAGGCTCCTGCTCCCAGTCCACCACGTTGAAGCCCGACCCGCCCTGGTCCTTGGCCCCCGTGAAGGTGCAGCATCCGAACTCGGTGATGACGACGGGCTTGCCGTGCCGATGCAAGGCCCCCAGCCTCTTGGCGTAGGTCGCCCTGTTGTCCGCGTGCCGGTACAGATTGACCCCCAGGACGTCGAAGCCGCGCCAGTCGACCTCCTCCCACTCCCCCGAGCTGTACGTGACCGGCCCCCTGAACAGCGGCCGTACGGTCTTCAGTGCCCGGTCCAGAAAGGCGTTCAGCCGCTCCTGGTAGCCGGCCGACTCGGGACGCCCCAGCGCCTGACCGCGCTCGTTGTAGTCCTTGCCCGGCACGAGGCCGGACATGAAGATGGTCAGCTCGGTCCCGACCGCGATGCCCACGCCCGCATGTCGGGTGCGCAGCCGCTCGGCAGCGCCCGCCACCGAGCCGAGGAAGGCGAGGGTCTGCTCCGCGTCCTTGTCGAACTGCCTGGGCTCGAACCAGACGAACAGGCCGTGCGCGGCCGCAATCGACGCAGCCTCCGTCAGCCGATCGAGGTCGTGGCCGAGCAGCAGGACGGCGTTGCAGTGCAGCTGCTCCCTGATGGACGCGATCTCCCGGCGGACGTACTCCGTCCGCCAGACCTCGCGGTCCGTATCGAAGTTGACGCCCTTGTAGGTGAGCGATGCAGCGGTTCGCGGCAACGCCGGCGCGTCGGCGGACGTCGGGAGGGCACGCGCGGTGCCGGCGACGCACACGGTGGACAGGGCCGCAGTGCCCGCAAGCAGGGTCCGGCGGGCGATCGGTGCTGAAGTCATGCCGCCAGCCTGTACGGAGTGCGATCGGCGGCACGTCGGCCGAAGGGCTTCACACCCGTCGACCAAAGTCGCTACCGCTCCCGGCCCGATCGCCGCATCGCCCCAGTCGCCCACGCAGCGGTGACCGGGCCCGTGCAGTTCCCGTGGGCCGCCGGCATCACCGTACTGCCCGGGGAAGGCGACGTCGTCCGGGAGCGTTTCCGCCGCCCTCGACCGCTGCGGCGCCGGGGGCCGCAGGGCCCACCACTCATGCGTAACTGAGGACCACCAGCAGCGCCGTGCATTCAGCAAGAATCTGGACGGTCAGCGCGACCTGCCGAATCCTCAGGAGGGGCGCCGCAAGGGCGACCACCAGTGTCACGACCCGAGGCCGACGCTCCATACGAACACCCACCCGGGCAGCCCCTCGGCGCAGTGCTCCCCGTACGTCAGGCAGCGCGACGGCCGGTAGGACGCCAGGGTCACCAGGACTGCCGCGAAGAGGGCCGGTACGAAGAGCGCGCCCGCGAGCCGGCCCAGAGGCGCGAGCGGTCCCTTCCCGTGGCCATGGCCCGGGCCGGATTTCGGACGGCACGCCGATCTATCTGAATGACGAGTCGATGACGTGTTCGGCGTCTACGGCGGGTGCATGGAACAACTGGCCGCCACCGGGGATGGACAATGGCCGGGGATTCGCGGGTCGCCCGGCCACAACTGACGGGCGGGATGAGGCGACTGGCTGGTGCTGCCGTAGTTCTGCCTGCCCGAAGAGGAGTGCGTAGCCGGTGGGGAGTTGGTGGAGGATGCGGGTGAGGAGATCGGGGCCGGTGAGGCGGGTGACGACGGCGAGTACGGCGCCGGTGTCCCAGCGTGCGCTGGCCGGGGTGGTGCCGGTGCGGGCGGCCAGGTTCTTGACGAAGCTCCAGCCTGTGAGCTTTTCGATGTCGGAGATCTGGGCGGTCAGAACGAGGGCGGCCTCGACGGGCAGGCACTGTGCGAGGTCGACGCGTTCGTCTCCGGTGATCTGGCGGCCGAGGGCGGCCAGGACGTTGCGGACGGCCTCTTCGGCGCGTTCGCGGGTGGGGTAGGCGCCTTCGTAGCGCACGCGTTCCAGCATCTGGTCGAACGTCATGGCAGGCAGGGCCGAGTACGGTCGAGGCTGGTCGTGCATGGTGCTGCAGTTCCCTTTCTCTTCGCGGGTTCGGTTGCCGGACGGTGACGGCAGGTGGTCAGGTGGGCTGGGGGTGGCCGAAGAGGAGGTCGTAGCCGGGCGGGAGCTGGAGCAGGACCTCGCGCATGAGGGAGTCTCCTGCTGCTGCGGCCGTAGCGCTGAGGACCGCGCCGATGTCCCACAGGGCCGTCTTCTCGGTGGCGCCTTCGATCCAGGCCGCGGTCGCGCGGACGAAGCGTTCGGGTGAGAGCGGTTCGGCGGCCTGGAGCGGGTTGAGGAGGATCAGGGCGTACGTCTCGGGGAGCCGGGCTGCGAGCGCGGCGCGCACGCTGCCCACCAGGTGAGCGCCGAGCAGGGCCAGGACGACGCGGGCCGCTCGTTCGGCTTCTTCCCGGGTCTGGTACTCGCCGCGTTCCTGGACGTGGTCCAGGAACGCTTCCTGGCGCATCGGCATCGCTTCACCTCCGGGTGGAGGGGTCGAAGAAGCGCGGAGGGCGGGGTGCCGGAGGGGGTCGGTTTTCCCCGTCCTCCGCCGCTGTGTGGGGCTGTTCAGCCGGAGATCTGCTTGCGGCCGGATTCGCCGCCGAGGGCGATCTTGCGCGGCTTGGCGCGCTCGGCGATCGGGATCCGCAGGGTCAGCACACCCGTGTCGTAGTCAGCTTCGATGTGCTCGGTGTCGAGGGTGTCGGCCAGCATGACCTGGCGGGAGAAGACACCCAGCGGCCGCTCGGAGAGCTCCATCTGCACGCTGTCGCCCTGGGCGGCCGGACGGCGCTCCGCCTTGACGGTCAGCATGTTCCGCTCGACGTCGATGTCGATCGCCTCGGCGCTCACGCCGGGGAGGTCGAAGGCGATCACGTACGCGTCGCCCTCGCGGTAGGCGTCCATCGGCATCACGGCCGGCTTCGACCAGGTCCCGGTCGTACCCGACAGCTGCTGGAAGATCCGGTCCATCTCGCGGAACGGATCGGTGCGCATCAACATCGCGAAACACCTCCATCTGGTTCAGGCAGGAACTGCCAATGCGCTTCCACTTGCTCCCGTTGTAACATGTCATCGAAACGATGACAAGCAAGGAGTCATCTGAAGGATGACAAGGCTACGGAGAGTGCCATGGACGAGGCCGCCCCACCGACCGAGCAGGTCTCCTTCCTTGCCGCGGCCGCGGCACTGGAGACCATCGGCCAGGCAGTGAAGGACGCGCAGACGCCGCCTCCGGGATCAACGGCGCCCGCGCCGGCCGCGGGCCCGCACCCGGCCCTGGCCGCACTGCTGATGCTGCGCGAGGTCCGCGAGCAGCTCGCCGGCTGGGAGAGCGTCCTGATCGAAACCGCCCGCGGCCAGGGCGCGAGCTGGGCCGACCTCGCAGGTCCCCTCGGGGTCGCCAGCCGCCAGGCCGCCGAACGCCGCTACCTGCGAGCGCGCCCCGGCATCGCCGGAACCACCGGCGAACAGCGCGTCCAAGCCACCCGCGACATGCGCGCCGCCGACCGCACCGTGACCGCCTGGGCCCGTGACAACGCGGCCGACCTGCGCCGCCTAGCCGGCCAGGTCACCGCCCTCACCGGCCTGCCCGCCAGCGCCCGGCATGCCGTCGACGAGCTGAACCTGGCCCTTGCCGACAATGACGCGGCACGCCTCGTCCGGCCGCTGACCGACACCCGCCCTCATCTGCGGCCCGAGGACGCCGTGCTCGCCGAACGCATCGACGCCCTGACCCGGCACACCGACCAACTCCGCCAGGACACCCACGACCAACGCAGCACGTGATCTCTGACCCCGAACCCGTCGGCTGGCCCACGCGCGACCGGGAGGGAGGCACGCCTTTCGCGTGGCGACCTTGCCACCCACCATCCCGCTTCATCTCGGTCGTCTGGCCCGAAGGCTCGTGGAATCCGGGCGGCAAGATCCCCGCCGACGGCGAGCCGCGTCCGGGTGAGGACGGCCCGCCGGGCAAGCCGCGGACGGTGCCGCACTTCGGCACCTCGCACGTCGGGCCTGGTGACGGGCAGGGATGGACAGGAAGATCGGTATATGGGCGCGGGTCAGGAGCGAGGTGCCGCCGGGAACGGCGGTGACGTCGACGCGGTGCTCCAGACGGCGCTGCAGAGGCTGGCGCTGCTGGTGGAGGCCACCGACGCGCTCTCCGGCACTCTCGACGGCCGGGAAGCGCTGCGGCGGCTGTGCCGGGTGCTGCTGCCGCAGCTGGCGGACTGGTGCACGGCCGACCTGCTTGATCGCCAAGGCAGACCGTCCAGGGTAGTGGTGGAACACTTCGACACCGCCCGGCCGACCGCCCACCTGCAGGGCCCGCTGCCTGACGTGCCACAGGCCTCCGTCGACCCGCTGGCCAGGGTGCTGCGCGGCGCCGGACCACTCGTGGCCGATCCCGAATCGGTCCTGGACGCCGACGATGCGTCCGCATGGCACGCAGCCCAGGTCACCCTCTTCACCGCATTGCATGCACAGCCCGCAGTGATTGCCCCGCTGCGAGCCCACCGTCAAGTCCTGGGCGCCCTGACCCTGGCCGCCGGCCACCCACCGCCCTTGCTGATCACCCCCGACGGCGACGCCCGGCTCCACCGTCCTGCTGTGCACCGACGGGCTCATCGAGCGCCCCGGCGAGCACCTCGACACGGGCCTTGAACGGCTGCGCCAGCATGGCGCAGCCTGGCCCGCGAGGACATTCCCACCTTCCTCGACGAGCTTCTGGCAGGCCTCGCCCGGAACAGCAGCGACGACATCGCCGGCCTGGCCGTGCGCCTGCGGCCCGCCTCGTGATCTCACCCGTGGCCATCCGAGCCGGCACCGCACCCCCAACTGCCTTGAGTCCGGTCTTGTCAACTTTATTGCTGCGCGCTATAGAGGTGGTGTCGCCATGTGCATCTGTGACGAGAGGGAGAGGAGTGAACGATGATGCTCATGCGGACCGATCCTTTCCGTGAACTGGACCGGCTGACACAGCAGGTCCTGGGAACCACGGCCCGGCCGGCGGCCATGCCCATGGACGCCTTCCGCGAGGGTGACGCCTTCGTCGTCGAGCTGGACCTGCCCGGCGTCGACCCCGAGTCCATCGACCTGGACGTCGAACAGAACGTCCTCAACGTCCGGGCGGAGCGGCGGACCGCCGCCTCCGGAGACGACAGCGACGTGCTGATCGCGGAGCGCCCCTCCGGCAGCTTCAGCCGCCAGCTGTTCCTCGGCGAGACGCTGGACACCGACCGTATCGAGGCCTCCTACGAGGCCGGTGTGCTGCGGCTGAGCATTCCGGTCGCTGAGGAGGCGAAGCCCCGGAAGATCGAGATCAGGGCCGCATACGGCTCACGCAAGGAGATCAACGCCTGACGGACGCACGGCAGGAACACGGAGGGCGGGCCGGCCTTCCCCCGGCCGCCCTCCATCCTCCGTCTCGAAGTCAGCCGGGACGAAGGCGAGGTTGCGGTCATGCCCGACACACCGCCGTTCACGGCCGCGATCAGACGCGCCGACGGGCACCTCGAGGTCGCCGTCTCGGGAGAGATCGACATCCTGAGCGCGCCGCAGCTGCGAGTCACCCTGGATGAGGCGTTGTCCGACGGCGCGCGTGTGGTGGAGGTCGATCTCAGCGGAGTCGAGTTCTGCGACTGCTACGGACTCGGCGTCCTGCTGGAAGCCCGCCGCCGGGCAACCGAACAAGGCACCGCTCTGCGCCTGGTGAGCGTCACCTCACCCCTGGTGCGGCGCCTCCTGCGGCGGACCGGTACAGCGGCGGCCCTGCTCGGGCCGCCCGAGCAGGGAGCGGGCAGTCGAAAGGTTCATGGATCTGAGAGGAGCGGACGATGACACGTGCAGTCGGGATCGACCTGGGCACGACCAACTCCGTCGTCGCAGTCCTGGAGGGCGGCGAGCCTACGGTCATCACCAACACCGAAGGAAACAGGACCACCCCTTCCGTGGTGGCCTTCGGCAAGGGCGGAGAGGTCCTGGTCGGAGAGATCGCCAAGCGGCAGGCGGTGACGAACGTCGACCGCACCGCGCGGTCCGTCAAGCGCCACATAGGCGAGGCGGACTGGCGTTTCCCGGAGGCCGCCGACATCGACGGCAAGCGGTACACGGCGCAGGAGATCTCGGCACGCGTCCTGCAGAAGCTGAAGCGCGATGCCGAGGCATATCTCGGTGAGGACGTCACGGACGCCGTGATCACCGTTCCGGCGTACTTCAACGACTCCCAGCGCACCGCCACGAAGGAGGCCGGTGAGATCGCGGGACTGAAGGTGCTGCGGATCATCAACGAGCCGACGTCCGCGGCGCTGGCATACGGTCTGGACAAGGAGAACGACCAGACGATCCTCGTCTTCGACCTGGGCGGCGGCACCTTCGACGTGTCGCTCCTGGAGATCGGCGAGGGGCTGGTGGAGGTCAAATCCACCAACGGCGACACCCACCTCGGCGGCGACGACTGGGACCAGAAGATCGTCGACCACCTCGTGAAGCAGTTCCAGAACGCCTACGGCATCGACCTGTCCAAGGACAAGATGGCGCTCCAGCGTCTGCGCGAGACCGCGGAGAAGGCGAAGATCGAACTGTCCGCCGCCACCGAGACCAACATCAACCTGCCCTACATCTCCGCATCCGCCGAGGGCCCGCTGCACCTGGACGAGAAGCTCACCCGCGCCCAGTTCCAGCAGCTGACCTCGGACCTCCTGGAGCGCTGCAAGGCGCCGTTCCACAACGCGGTCAAGGACGCGAAGATCAAGGTCTCGGACATCGACCACGTCATCCTGGTCGGCGGCTCAACCCGCATGCCCGCGGTGACGGAGCTGGTGCGGGAGCTGACGGGCAAGGACCCGCACAAGGGCGTGAACCCGGACGAGGTCGTCGCCATCGGCGCCACCCTCCAGGCCGGTGTCCTCAAGGGTGAGGTCAAGGACGTCCTGCTCCTCGAC
>NZ_JBHXTC010000077.1:0-8024 GCF_042677605.1 Streptomyces sp. NPDC127106
CCGGCCCCGGGGCCCCCGGGGCCCCCGCCCCCCCCCCCCCGCGCCCCCCCCCCCCCCGCGCCCCCCGCCCCCCGCCCCCCCGCCCCGGCCCCCCCCCCCCCCCCCCCACCGGCGGCTACCGACGCTACGCCTGGACCGGTGCCGACGCCGACTGCCGGCTGTGGTTCCGGATGCAGGCGGAGGCCCGCCGCCTCGACGTCGAGACCGACCGCAACGGCAACCAGTGGGCCTGGCTCGGCGACCCGGCCGCCGGTGACGCCGTCGTCACCGGCTCCCACCTGGACTCCGTCCCCGACGGTGGCGCCTTCGACGGCCCCCTCGGCGTCGTGTCCGCCTTCGCCGCGCTCGACGAACTCCGCGCCCGCGGCGTCCAGTTCAAGCGCCCCCTCGCCATCGTCAACTTCGGCGACGAGGAGGGCGCCCGCTTCGGGCTCGCCTGCGTCGGCTCCCGCCTCACCTCCGGCCAGCTGACCAAGGAGAAGGCGTACGAGCTGCGCGACGCCGACGGGATCAGCCTGCCCCAGGCCATGGAGGCCGCCGGGTACGACCCCGACGCCATCGGACCGGACCCCGAACGGCTCGCTCGCATCGGCGCGTTCGTCGAGCTGCACGTCGAACAGGGCCGCGCCCTCGACCTCTCCGGAGACGCCGTCGGCATCGCCTCCGCCATCTGGCCGCACGGCCGCTGGCGGTTCGACTTCCGCGGCGAGGCCAACCACGCCGGCACCACCCGCCTGGTCGACCGGCGCGACCCGATGCTCACCTACGCCGAGACCGTGCTGGCCGCCCGTACGGAAGCCGCGCTCGCCGGGGCCGTCGCCACCTTCGGCAAGATCTCCGTCGAGCCCAACGGGGTCAACGCCATCCCCTCCCTCGTGCGGGGCTGGCTCGACTCCCGCGCCGCCGACCAGGCCACCCTCGACACGGTCGTCACCGCCATCGAGAAGGCCGCACACGAGCGCGCCGACAAGGACGGCATCGACCTCGCCGTCGTCCGGGAGTCCTTCACCCCGGTCGTCGAGTTCGAGCACGCCCTGCGCGACGAGATCAACCGGATCCTCGGCGGGTCCGTCCCCGTCCTCGGCACCGGCGCGGGACACGACGCGGGAATCCTCTCCGCCGCCGTCCCGACCGCCATGCTGTTCGTGCGCAACCCCACCGGGGTCTCCCACTCGCCGCGGGAGTTCGCCCCCGAGGACGACTGCGTGGCCGGCGTCCTCGCCCTCGCCGACGTACTGGAAGGCCTGGCATGTCGTTGAACGTGCACACGCTGAAGACGTACTGGCTGGAGCACGCCTGGCTCGGCACCGCCGTCGAGCCGGGCGTCGCCCTGGACGTGTCCGACGACGGGCGGATCGCCGCCGTCCGCACGGGGGTGGACGCGCCCCCGCCCGGCGCGGAGGTGCTGCGCGGCCTGACCCTCCCGGGCCTGGCCAACGCCCACAGCCACGCCTTCCACCGGGCCCTGCGCGGCACGGTCCAGGTCGGTTCGGGCACCTTCTGGACCTGGCGCGACGTCATGTACGAGGTCGCCCAGAACCTCACCCCCGACAGCTACTTCGACCTCGCCCGCGCGGTGTACGCCGAGATGGCGCTGGCCGGCATCACCAACGTCGGCGAGTTCCACTACGTCCACCACGCGCCCGGCGGCACCCCCTACGCCGACCCGAACGCCATGGGCGAGGCCCTGATCGAGGCCGCCGGGGCCGCCGGCATCCGCATCACCCTCCTCGACACCGCCTACCTCTCCGCCGGCTTCGGCGAGGCCCCCAACGAGCACCAGCGCCGCTTCTCCGACGGCACCGCCGAGGCCTGGGCCGAGCGCGTCGGCGCCCTCAAACCGCGCGGGCACGCGCTGATCGGCGCGGCCATCCACTCCGTGCGGGCCGTCCCCGCCGGACAGCTCGCCACCGTCGCCCGCTGGGCACAGGAGCGGCAGGCCCCGCTGCACGTCCACCTGTCCGAGCAGACCGCCGAGAACGACGCCTGCCGGGCCGCCCACGGCTGCACCCCCACCCGGCTCCTCGCCGACCACGGGGTCCTCGGCCCGCGCACCACCGGCGTCCACAACACGCACCTCACCGACGAGGACATCGCCCTCCTCGGCGGCACCGCCACCGGCACCTGCATGTGCCCCACCACCGAACGCGACCTCGCCGACGGCATCGGCCCGGCCGGCCGGCTCCAGCAGGCGGGCAGCCCGCTGTCGCTGGGCAGCGACAGCCACGCCGTCATCGACCTGCTGGAGGAGGCGCGCGCGATGGAGCTGAACGAGCGGCTGCGCAGCCGGACGCGGGGGCACTGGACGGCGAACGCGCTGCTCACCGCTGCCACGGCGGACGGCCATGCCGCGCTCGGCCTGCCGGATGCGGGGCGGCTGGAGGCGGGGGCGCTCGCGGACTTCACCACGGTCGCCCTGGACACCGTCCGCACGGCCGGTCCGCTGCCGCGGCTCGGTGCCGAGACGGCGGTCTTCGCGGCCTCGGCCGCGGACGTCCGCCACACGGTGGTGGGTGGCCGCCACATCGTCCGGGACGGCGCGCACACCCTGGTCCCCGACGTCCCGTCGGCCCTGGCCGAATCGATCGCGGCCCTCCGCGGCTGACGCCTTTCCTCCGAGAGGAACCCATGACCACCACCCTCATCACGAACATCGGCAGCCTGGTCACCAACGACCCCGCCCAGGGCGACGGCAGCCCCCTCGGCCTCATCGAGAACGCCGCCGTCGTCCTCGACGACGACACCATCGCCTGGGTCGGCGAAGCCGCCGCGGCCCCCTCCGCCGACACCGCCTTCGACGCGCAGGGCCGGGCCGTCATCCCCGGCTTCGTCGACTCCCACTCCCACCTCGTCTTCGCCGGCGACCGCACCGCCGAGTTCAACGCCCGCATGTCCGGCCGCAGCTACTCCGCCGGCGGCATCCGCACCACCGTCGCCGCCACCCGCGCCGCCTCCGACGCAGAGCTGGAAGCCAACCTGGTGCGCCACCTCGACGAGGCCCGCCGCCAGGGCACGACCACCTTCGAGACCAAGTCCGGCTACGGCCTCACCGTCGCCGACGAGGCCCGCGCCCTGCGGATCGCGGCCGCGCACACCGAGGAGGTCACCTACCTCGGCGCGCACATCGTCTCCCCGGACTACGCCGAGGACCCGGCCGCGTACGTGGAGCTGGTCACCGGCGAGATGCTGACGGCCTGCGCCCCGTACGCCCGCTGGGTCGACGTGTTCTGCGAGAAGGGCGCCTTCGACGGCGACCAGGCCCGGGCGATCCTCACCGCCGGCGCCGCCGCCGGCCTGATCCCGCGCGTCCACGCCAACCAGCTCTCCTACGGCCCCGGCGTTCAGCTCGCGGTCGAGCTGGGCGCGGCCTCCGCCGACCACTGCACGCACCTCACCGACGCCGACGTCGACGCCCTCGCCCAGGCCGCGGACACCACCGTCGCCACCCTGCTGCCGGGCGCCGAGTTCTCCACCCGCGCCCAGTGGCCCGACGCCCGGCGGCTGCTGGACGCGGGGGTGACGGTCGCGCTCTCCACCGACTGCAACCCGGGGTCCTCGTACACGAGCTCCATGCCGTTCTGCATCGCGCTCGCCGTCCGGGACATGCGCATGACCCCCGACGAGGCCGTCTGGGCCGCCACCGCCGGCGGCGCCCGCGCGCTGCGCCGCACCGACATCGGCGTGCTCGCCCCCGGCGCCCGCGCCGACCTGGCCCTGCTGGACGCCCCGAGCCATGTGCACCTGGCCTACCGGCCCGGCGTGCCGCTGGTGTCGGCGGTCTGGCAGCGGGGGGTCCGCGCGGCCTGATCCGTCGCGCCCGATCCGCACGTCCTTTGTCTTCCCCTTGCAAGGTCCCGGGCGTACCTTGTGGCCCCAATCTGATGTGTCGTCAGTAACTTGCGGCCCGAGGGGAAGACGAAGGTGCCCAACCGGATACGCTCCACCGCGCTCGCGCTGGCCGCCGCGCTGGCGGGATCGGCGGCCCTGCTGACCGCAGCCCCCGCGGCGCACGCCGATGTCGTCGACGTCGCCTACGACTGCAAGACCCCCATCGGGGACAAGTCCGCCGTCTCGCCCATCGACATCAAGGCCGTCAAGCAGGGCGAAGGCTACAAGCTGACGATGTCCTTCCAGAAGGGCGTCTCCTCCAGCCCCATCGAGCTCGGTAAGGGGGCGATGAACCCCAGCGCGGTCATCGCCCTCGGTGGCGCGGACCAGGGCTCCGTACCGGTCTCCGGCCCGGCCAACGCCGAGGCGATTCCCCCCGACACCCCCATCAAGATCACCGACCTCTCGGGCACCTACACCCCGAAGAAGACCGGCAAGGTCACCTTCACCGCGGGCGTGCTCACCATCAAGGCCATGGGGACCACCACCACCTGCACCCCCGGCAACAGCCCGAAGCCCTCCCTGGAGCTGGACGTGACGGCCGGCACCGGTTCCGGGTCCGGGTCGGCGGGTGCCGGGGGCGGCGGGGGTGCCGGGGGCGGCGGGGTCGACTCCCTCCCGCAGACCGGTCCCGCCGACTCCGTCACCGCGCTCGGCACCCTCGGCGGCACCGTGCTGCTGTCCGGCGCCGCCGGCCTGCTCTGGCTGACCCGGCGCAGCCGCCAGGCCCGCACCTGAACGGAGCACCCCGGCCATGCCCGTGCTCCCCGCCCGCCGCCGCGGCCCCCTCGTGCCGCTGATCCTCGCGGTCTCCGTGCTGTACGCCGTCGCGGCGGCCCCGGCAGCCCCGGCGGCCGCCGCCGACGAGCCCGACTGGACCGCCGCCCCCGTCGCGGGCGCCACCGGCAGCGCCCGCCCGGCCTTCTACTTCGCGGGCGCGCCCGGCGCCGTCCTCGACGACCGCCTCACCCTGGACAACCCCTCCGACCGGGAACGCACCCTCACCCTGCGCGGGGCCGACGCCCAGGACACGGCCGACGGCGGCTTCGCCGTGCGGCCCGCCGGCGCGACCACCGGCGGCGGCGCGGGCGCCGGCTCATGGATCAGCTTCGGCCCGGCCGCCACCGTACGGATCCCGGCCCGCACCCGCGCGGTCGTCCCCTTCACCGTCACCCTGCCGCCCTCCGCCCTGCCCGGGGACCACCCGGCCGCAGTGGTCGCCGCCGAGGACGGCGGACGCGAGACCGGCGTGCGGATCCACCTGCGCGTCGGCGGCCCGGCCCTGTCCGCGCTGACCGTCGAGGACGTCTCCGTACGCGGCCGGGGCGCCCGGGCCGAGGTCGGCTACACCCTGGTCAACCGCGGCAACCTGCCCCTCGCCCCCGGGCTGTCCCTGCGGGCCGAGGGGGTCTTCGGCGCGGTCCCCGGCCGCACGCACCGCGCCCTGCCGGTGGAGCTGCTGCCCGGCCAGCGGGTCAGGCTGTCCGAGCCGTGGCCCGGCGCTCCCCTCCTCGACGACGTCGACCTCACCCTGACCGTCACCGCCCCCGGGGCCGCCCCGGCGAGCGCCCGCGCGTCCGTCCGCCTCGTGCCGTGGGGAGCCGCCGGCTGGGCGGGCGCCGTGCTGCTCGCCCTCGGCGGCGGGGTCCTGGCCGCGCTGCCCCGCGTACGCGGGCGGCGGGCCGGCCGGGCACCGGACCACGAGCTGACGGGAGCAACCACGTGATCGGCAAGCTCAGGGCCCGGGCCGCGGCCGGGGCGGCGCTGCTGCTGTGCCTCCTCGCCCTGGCCCCGGCGCCCTCGGCGGCGGCCGACGAGGACGAGCCCGCCGTCGCCCTCACGCCGCAGGAGGCCGCGAAAGGGACCGAGATCACCGTCACCGGCACGGGCTGGCCCGCCAAGACCCTCGTGATGCTGCTGCTCTGCGGACAGAACATGATCGGCGGTACCAACAGCTGCGCCAACGCCGACGGCGCCGCGGTCTCGACCGGTGGCGACGGCCGGTTCACGGCCCGGCTCGCCGTCGTCGCACCGCCCAAGCCCTGCCCCTGCGTCGTGAACGTCACCTCGGTGGGCGGGGACCGGGCCACCGTCGCCGCCCCCGTGAAGATCACCGACCATCCGGTGGCCGAGCTGCCCGCGGAACCGGGCACCCCGCGCCTGGCCATGCTGAGCGGGGTCCGGCTGGCCGGCGAGGACGGGATCCTCACCTGGTTCGGAGCCCCGCCCGGCCGTACGTTCACCGTCACCGTCGGAAACCTCGGGCCCGCCCCCGTCAAGGACCCCGTCTTCCAGCTGGGCACCGCGCGCGGCGTGTTCGCCCCGCTGTGGGAGGAGGTCCGCTGGAAGGGCACCGTCCCGCCGGGCGGCAAGGCCGAGGTCCGGTTCCCCGTCAGCCTGGCCGCCGGTGCCCACGGCGACCACACGGTCTCCCTCAAGTACGGCGACACGGTCGTGGCCACGCAGCCGTGGCGGGTGTCCCGGCCGTACGGGGTGCTGCTGTTCTGGGGCCTGCTCCTGCTGGTGGTCCCGGCCGGGCTGTTCCGCGCGGGAATGGCCCTCGTGGAACGGGTCCGGCCGCACGCGACCCCGGCGGTGACCGCCCCCACGGCCCCCGCGACCCCGACGGCCGTCGCGGCCCCCACGACCACCACGGCGGTCCTGCCGTGGTTCACGGCACCACAGGCGTCCGCACCGTCTGAGAACAGTCCGACGACGAAGGGACACGCGTGAAGACCCAACGGAGGGTGAGTGCGGCTGCGGTCGCGCTGCTGTTCGGCGGCGCGGGCATCCTGCTGGCGGCCGGCCCCGCCCGGGCGGCCGAGGTCGCGTACAAGGTGGAGTGCATCCCGCCGGCGGGAGGCGGCGGCCCGGTCCAGGGCACGACCACGGTGTCGATCACCGCGCCGGCGACGGCGAAGGTCGGTGACGAGGTCGAGGTGGTGTGGAAGACCGTCAAGCCCGCCTCGAACAACACCGACCTGATGGACCTGGGCAAGGACACCGTCAAGCCGACCGGCTGGGTGAAGCTCGGCGGTGCGCTCGGCTCGGAGGTGAAGCTGGAGGGCGAGCGGAAGAACCCGCCCATCCCGAAGAACGCCCCCATGGTCATGTCCGACATGAAGGGGAAGGTCAAGCTGACCAAGGCGGGGGACGTGACGATCACCCCCGGCAAGTACGACGTCGACTTCAGCGGTTTCGTCACGCACTGCTCGCCCAAGGAGGCGGCCGGCGTCGCCGCCACCATCAAGGTCACCGACGGCGGCAGCACGAGCGGCGGCTCCACGAGCGGCGGAACGGGCGGTACGGGCGGCAGCGCGACCGGCGGCACGGGCGGAACCGGCGGCACGGGCGGAACCGGCGGCGGTACGGGCGGCAGCGCGACCGGCGGCAGCGCGACCGGCGGCAGCGGGGGCGGGGGCGGCGGAGGCCAGACCGACTTCCCGGGCAAGCCGGTGGAGGTGGCCTTCGACTGCGGCGCGGTCGTCCCCGGCGGCATCAAGACCCCGGTCACCATCAACGCCAAGAAGAACGGCGGCAGCTTCGACCTCACGGTGAAGACGGCGAAGGGCGCCATGGCCAGCCCCATGGCCCTCCCGGCCGGCGCCCTCAAACCGTCGATGAACATCAAGCTCGGCGGCGCCGACAGCGGCACGGTCAAGGTCACCGGCCCGGCCAATGCGGAGCCCATCCCGGACAAGGCCCCCGTCAGCCTGAGCGACATGACCGGCACCTACAAGCCGGGCAAGACCGGCAAGGTGACGCTGAGCCCGGACCAGCTGACCATCGACGTCACGATGAGCCCCGGCTCCACGCCGATCAACGTGCCGTGCAAGGCGGTCAGCAGCGGTGTCTCCCTGGAGCTGGACACCACCGCCCAGCCCGGCGGCTCGGGCTCCCCGACCACGGGCGGCGCCACCACCGCCGGCTCCGGCAGCTCCGGCGGCCTCGCCGACACGGGAGCCTCG
Organism: Streptomyces sp. NPDC127106; assembly: GCF_042677605.1. Taxonomy (NCBI): domain Bacteria; kingdom Bacillati; phylum Actinomycetota; class Actinomycetes; order Kitasatosporales; family Streptomycetaceae; genus Streptomyces; species Streptomyces sp. NPDC127106. The sequence continues at coordinate 7,857 of NZ_JBHXTC010000077.1, forward strand.
GACGAGGGCGGCCTGCGGGCCCTGGCCCTGGTCGCGGGCACCGTGATCCTCCTCGGCGCCGCCGTCTTCACCTTCACCCCCTGGCGCCGCCTCCGCGGCGGCACCCGCTGACCCGTCCCCGCCCTGCGACATGCGAACGGCCCGGCACCTGTCTCGTTTAAACAACTA
>NZ_JBHXTC010000077.1:8034-31505 GCF_042677605.1 Streptomyces sp. NPDC127106
CCTCCCCGCCCCAACGTGGGGCAAACACAACCCCCCCCCCGCGCCCCACCCCCCGCCCCGCCCTTCGCCCCGAGCCCCCCCCCCCCGGGTGGGCGGCGGGGCCGTTCCACCCGACGGGCGGGGACGCGTCAGTTCACGTCGCCCATGAGCGCGTTGACCTTCTTGCGGTACATGTAGATCGCAAGACCGGCGAGCACGGCGGCGGCCGCCTGGAAGACGATCACGCCGACGCCGTCCAGCTTCACCTCGGCCAGACCGAGCAGACCGGTGATGCAGTCACCGGCCGTGACGGCGAGGAACCACACGCCCATCATCTGGGAGGCGTACTTCTGCGGCGCCATCTTGGTCGTGACCGACAGGCCGACCGGGGACAGGCACAGCTCGGCGAGGGTGTGCATCAGGAAGATGAGCACCAGCCACCACATGGTGGCCTTCTCGTCGCTGCCGGCGGTCTGGCTCAGCGGAACGGCGAACACGAAGAACGAGGCGCCGACGATGACCAGGGCCACCGAGAACTTCACGATGGTGCTGGGCTCGCGGTTGCGGCGGGCCAGGGCCACCCAGGCGGCGGCGAAGACCGGGGCGAGGGCCACCACGAAGAGCGGGTTCAGCGACTGGAACAGAACGGTCGGGACTTCCCAGCCGAACAGGCTGCGCTCGGAGTTCTTGTCACCGAACAGCGAGAGGGTCGAACCACCCTGGTCGTAGATCATCCAGAACACGGCGGCGGCCACGAAGAACCAGATGTAGGCGCTCATCTTGGTCTGCTCGCCGGCGGACAGGTCCTTGTCGCGCTTGATGCGCACGAGGACGGCGACCGGGATGATCAGACCGGCGATCGTGATCGGGTACAGCGCCCACTTGATCGTGAACATGTCCGCCGCGACGACGGCGCCGTAGAAGACGGCGACGACGGCCAGGACGGCGAGGGCCTTGAAGATCACGGCCTTGCGCTCGGCCGGGCTCAGCGGGTTCGGGACGAGGCTGCTCTTCGGGTTCAGGGTGCGGCCGAACACGAGGAACATGGCCAGGCCCAGGCCCATGCCGACGGCGGCGAGCAGGAAGCCGAGGTGCCAGTTGACGAGCTCGCCGACCATGCCGATGCCGATCGGCGCGGCGAGGGCACCCACGTTGATGCCGATGTAGAAGATCGTGAAGCCACTGTCACGGCGCGGGTCGTCCGCACCCTTGTACAGGTGGCCGACCATCGTGGAGATGTTGGCCTTCAGCAGACCCGAGCCGACCGCGACCAGCAGCAGGCCGACGAAGAACGCGATCTGGCCGGGCAGGGCGAGCGACACGTGGCCCGCCATGATCACGGAGCCGGCGATGGCGACCGTCTTGCGGGCGCCCCAGACGCGGTCGCCGAACCAGCCACCCGGCATGGCCATGAGGTAGACCATCGCCACGTACACGGAGTAGATCGCCGTGGCCGTCGCCGCCGTGAAGCCGAGGCCGCCGCCCTGGGAGCCCGTCGCGGCGTCCACGCCGCCGGAGACCAAGTACAGGACGAGGAGCGCGCGCATGCCGTAGTAGGAGAAGCGCTCCCACATCTCGGTCATGAACAGCGTGGCCAGGCCGATGGGGTGGCCGAGGAAGGTCCTCTCGTGAGCTGCGCTCGGCGAGGCCTGCGTCAGGCTGGAAGCCATGTCGATCCTTGCTTGCTCGGGACGCCTGGCTTCGTGAGCCGGTCGGCGCCCGGTGGGGGGTGGCCGGAACCGGCGGCGGGGGTTCCGGCCCCCACGCCCTCGGGGTCTCGCACCCGCCGCGGAGGGCAGGGGCGAGGGAACTTCCGCAACCGGGATCCACGCCCTCGCGCGCGGTTTCGCGCGCCGGGCCCGGCCCACAGGTCATTCACTGGCACCGGAGTCGATCGGGAAAGTCGTCAAGACCCTCTGAGCGATCCGGACAGAATTGAGACCTTTGGCTCGGATTTCGGCGCAAAGGTCCCGGAGGTAGTGCATCAGGCGTCTCGCCACCATACGACACGACCGTGCAGCATATGAAAGGACTTGAGAGATGGATCACAGGAGGATTGGGAACCGTTTCAGCATTTCCGAAGGCGGCCTTCACGCATAAGTCCAGTTGGAAAGGGGTGTGCGGGCCCGCCCCTGCGGATCGCCGCCGCGGACTACCATCACCCACATGACGCGTGTACTGCTCGCCGAGGACGACGCATCCATTTCCGAGCCGCTGGCCCGCGCCCTGCGCCGGGAGGGGTACGAGGTCGAGGTCCGGGAGGACGGCCCCACGGCCCTGGACGCGGGACTGCAGGGCGGCGTGGACCTCGTCGTCCTGGATCTGGGCCTGCCGGGAATGGACGGCCTGGAGGTCGCCCGCCGGCTGCGCGCCGAGGGCCACAGCTTCCCCATCCTCGTGCTCACCGCCCGCGCGGACGAGGTCGACACCGTGGTCGGCCTGGACGCCGGAGCCGACGACTACGTCACCAAGCCCTTCCGCCTCGCCGAGCTGCTGGCCCGGGTCCGGGCCCTGCTCCGGCGCGGCGCGAACGAGACGGCCCAGCCGCCCGCCACCCACGGCGTGCGCATCGACGTCGAGTCGCACCGCGCCTGGATGGGGGAGGAGGAGCTCCAGCTCACGGCCAAGGAGTTCGACCTGCTGCGGGTCCTGGTCCGCGACGCCGGCCGCGTCGTCACCCGCGACCAGCTGATGCGCGAGGTCTGGGACACCACCTGGTGGTCCTCCACCAAGACCCTCGACATGCACATCTCCTGGCTCCGCAAGAAGCTGGGCGACGACGCCGCGAACCCGCGCTACATCGCCACCGTTCGCGGCGTCGGCTTCCGCTTCGAGAAGAGCTGAGCGACCGCCCCCTGCCATGCGCCGCCGTCTGATCAATTCCACGCTCGCCGTGGTGCTCGTCGTGATCGCCGTGTTCGGGGTCTCCCTCGTCATCGTGGAGACCCGCACGATCACCAGCAGCGCCCAGGACCGCATCGAGTCCGAGGCGCTGCGCCTGGTGGGCATCGTCGAGGCGAACGTCCTGGAGCGCCGGCCCGTCGACTCCGAGGCACTCGCCGAGCAACTCGACCCGGGCCGGTACGCCCGGATCACCGTTCCCGGACAGCCGGCCGTCGAGGTCGGCGAACGGATCCCCGACGACGTCATCCGCGGCATGGCCAAGGGCGAGCAGGGCGAGCTCGTGGTCGTCGAGGAGTCCCGGGCCGCGGTCACCCAGGAGGTCGTGCGGACGCTGGCGGTGGTCGGCGCCGTCGCCCTGCTGGCCGTCGTGGCCGCCGTGCTGCTCGCCGTACGCCAGGCCAACCGGCTGGCCTCCCCGCTCACCGACCTCGCCGAGACCGCCGAACGGCTGGGCTCGGGCGATCCGCGGCCCCGGCACCGCCGGTACGGGGTTCCCGAGCTGGACCGCGTCGCGGACGTGCTGGACTCCAGCGCCGAGCGGATCGGCCGGATGCTGACCGCCGAGCGGCGGCTCGCCGCGGACGCCTCCCACCAGCTGCGCACCCCCCTGACCGCGTTGTCGATGCGGCTGGAGGAGATCACGGTCACCGAGGACCTGGAGACCGTCCGCGAGGAGGCGACCATCGCCCTCACCCAGGTGGAACGGCTCACGGACGTGGTGCAGCGGCTGCTGACGAACTCCCGCGACCCGCGGACCGGCTCGGCCGTCCCCTTCGACCTGGACGAGGTCGTCAAACAGCAGGTGGAGGAGTGGCGACCGGCCTACCGCAGCGCCGGCCGGGCCATCGTGCGCTCCGGCAGGACGGGCGTCCGCGCCGTCGGAACGCCCGGCGCGGTCTCGCAGGTGCTGGCGACGCTCGTGGAGAACGCCCTCATGCACGGCGGCGGCACGGTCGCCCTGCGGACCCGGGTCGCCGGGAACCAGGCGGTCCTGGAGGTCACCGACGAGGGGCCGGGAGTCCCGCCCGACCTCGGCAACCGGATCTTCGAGCGGGCCATCAGCGGGCGCAACTCTACCGGCATCGGCCTGGCGGTGGCGCGGGACCTCGCGGAGGCCGACGGGGGCCGGCTGGAGCTGCTCCAGGCACAGCCGCCGGTGTTCGCGCTGTTCCTGAGCCGGACGGAACCGGAGCACAAGGAACCGGCGAAGACGGTCCGCTGACCGCGGCGAGGGCTCCCGCCGGGGCCGATGGTGCCGATGGGGATGGGGCCGCCGGGGCCGACGGGGCCCCTGCCGTCACTTGCCCGCGGGCTCCGGCGCCGGCTCGGGCGCGGCGACGGGACGGGTGCGGCCGGTGCGGCCCGGGCCGCCCGCGCGGTCGGCTTCGGGCGCGTGCGCCGGGAGGGCCTTGAAGACCCAGGTCCGGTACGACCAGAACCGGAAGACCGTGGCGGTGCCGATGCCGATGAACTTGAACAGGTTCGTCGCGAGTCGGCCGTCCCAGCCGAGCCCGTACGTCGCGGCGTACAGCACACCGTTCTCGATCACGAGCCCGATCAGGCTGAACGCCATGAACAGCGGCAGCTCGCGCGAGTTCCCCGCATGGGCGCGGTCCCGATAGGCGAAGTACCGGAAGCCCATGTAATTGGTGAGGATCGCCACGACGGTGGCTATCACGCTCGCCCGCACCACCTGGAGGTCCGTCGTGTGGCGGATCAGGTTGAAGACGCCCAGGTTGACCAGTACGCCCACGCCCCCGACGGCCCCGAACTTGGCGATCTCACGCGCGAGCCCGCGTACGCGTTCGAGAGCGGATCCCTGCTCCGGCGTGCTCATCTAATGGTCGGTCCTGTCCGTCGCCGCTCCCGTGCGGGAGCGTCACTCGCTTCTCGGTCGGCCCACCCATGCTAAGTGTCACCCCATCGGGTCGTCTGTGCCTTCCGGCACTGTGGGTTCCTCCAGCGCCACGACGCAGGGCGCACAGGACGTTGCTACGAGTGCGGAGCGGGCCCGCGTCCGGATGGCGGAAAACCGGCCGATACTCTGGAGGGGTGACGTTCCCGGTAGTCGGCATGGTCGGCGGCGGTCAGCTCGCCCGCATGACCCACGAGGCGGGCATCCCCCTCGGCATCAAGTTCAAGATCCTCAGTGACACCCCGCAGGACTCGGCGGCCCAGGTCGTGAGCGACGTCGTCATCGGCGACTACCGCGACCTGGAGACGCTGCGCGCCTTCGCCCGCGGCTGCGACGTGATCACCTTCGACCACGAGCACGTGCCCACCGAACACCTGCGGGCCCTGGAAGCGGACGGCATCCCCGTCCGGCCGGGGCCCGACGCGTTGGTGCACGCCCAGGACAAGGGGGTGATGCGCGCCAGGCTCGACGAGATCGGCGCCCCCAGCCCCCGCCACCGCATCGTCGCCGACCCGGAGGACGTGGCGGCCTTCGCCGAGGAGGTCGGCGGCTTCCCCGTCATCCTCAAGACCGTCCGCGGCGGCTACGACGGCAAGGGCGTGTGGTTCGTCCGCACGCCCGAGGACGCGGAGGCCCCCTTCAAGGCCGGCGTCCCCGTCCTCGCCGAGGAGAAGGTCGACTACGTCCGCGAACTCGCGGCGAACATCGTCCGCTCCCCGCACGGCCAGGCCGTCGCCTACCCCGTCGTGGAGTCCATCCAGGTCGACGGCGTCTGCGACACCGTGATCGCCCCCGCCCCGAACCTCTCCGAGGGGCTCGCGGGCGAGGCCCAGGCCCTCGCCCTGCGCATCGCCAAGGAACTCGGCGTGACCGGCCACCTGGCCGTGGAGCTCTTCGAGACCACCGACGGCCGCATCCTCGTCAACGAACTGGCCATGCGCCCGCACAACAGCGGCCACTGGACCCAGGACGGCGCCGTCACCTCCCAGTTCGCCAACCACGTCCGCGCGGTCCTGGACCTCCCCCTCGGCGACCCGCGCCCCCGCGCCCGCTGGACGGTCATGGCCAACGTGCTCGGCGGCGACTACCCCGACATGTATGCGGGGTACCTGCACTGCATGGCCCACGACCCGCAAGTCAAGATCCACATGTACGGCAAGGACGTGAAACACGGCCGCAAGGTCGGCCACGTCAACGCCTACGGCGATGACCTGGACGATGTGCTGGAACGCGCACGTCACGCTGCCGGCTACCTCAGAGGAACGATCACCGCATGAGCACCTCCAGCACCGAGGGCACCGCCCCCGTCATCGGCATCGTCATGGGCTCGGACTCCGACTGGCCCGTCATGGAGGCGGCCGCCCAGGCGCTCGACGAGTTCGAGATCCCCTACGAGGTCGACGTCGTCTCCGCGCACCGCATGCCCCGCGAGATGGTCGAGTACGGCGAGCGGGCCGCCGACCGCGGCCTGAAGGCGATCATCGCCGGCGCGGGCGGCGCCGCCCACCTGCCCGGCATGCTCGCCTCCGTCACGCCGCTGCCCGTCATCGGCGTGCCCGTGCCGCTGAAGTACCTCGACGGCATGGACTCCCTGCTGTCGATCGTCCAGATGCCCGCCGGGGTTCCCGTCGCCACCGTCTCCGTCGCCGGGGCCCGCAACGCCGGCCTCCTCGCCGTACGGATGCTCGCCGCCCACGACCCCGAGCTGCTCGGCCGAATGCGCGACTTCCAGCAGGAGCTGAACGACCAGGCCACCGAGAAGGGCAAGCGGCTGCGGGCCAAGGTCGCCGGCGCGGAGTCCTTCGGGTTCGGCAAGTGAGCGCCCCGGACGCGGACCGGCTCGCCCAGGCCCGCGCCCTGCTCGCCGAACACCCCGTCGTCGACGGCCACAACGACCTGCCCTGGGCGCTGCGCCAGCAGGTGCGCTACGACCTGGCGCGCCGCGACCTCGCCGGCGACCAGTCGGGCCACCTGCACACCGACATCCCCCGGCTGCGGGCCGGCGGGGTCGGCGCGCAGTTCTGGTCGGTGTACGTCCGCTCCGACTACACGGGCGACCAGGCCGTCAGCGCCACCCTGGAGCAGATCGACGCCGTCGCCCAGCTGATCGACCGTTACCCGGCCGACCTGGTGCGGGCGCTGACGGCGGACGACATGGAGGCGGCCCGCGCCGACGGCCGGATCGCCTCCCTGATGGGCGCCGAGGGCGGCCACTCCATCAACAACTCGCTGGCCACCCTGCGCGCCCTGCACCTGCTGGGCGTGCGGTACATGACCCTCACCCACAACGACACGATCGACTGGGCCGACTCCGCCACCGACGAGGCCCGCCACGGCGGCCTGACGGACTTCGGCCGCGAGGTCGTCCGCGAGATGAACCGCATCGGCATGCTCGTCGACCTCTCGCACGTCGCCGCGACGACGATGCGGGACGCCATCGAGGCCTCCGCCGCGCCGGTGATCTTCTCGCACTCGTCGGCGCGCGCCGTCTGCGACCACCCGCGCAACGTCCCCGACGACGTCCTGGAGCGGCTGCCCGCCAACGGCGGGGTGGCGATGGCCACGTTCGTGCCGAAGTTCATCCTCCCGGCGGCGGTCGAGTGGACCCTCGCCGCCGACGAGAACCTCCGGGCGCACGGTTTCCACCACCTGGACACCACCCCCGAGGCGATGGCCGTGCACCGGGCCTTCGAGGCCGGGAACCCCCGCCCGCTGGCCACCGCCGCCACGGTGGCCGACCACCTCGACCACATGCGCGAGGTCGCCGGCGTCGACCACATCGGCATCGGCGGCGACTACGACGGCACGGCCTTCACCCCGGCCGGACTGGACGACGTCGCCGGCTACCCGAACCTCATCGCCGAACTCCTCCACCGCGGCTGGTCCCGGGCCGACCTGGCCAAGTTGACCTGGTCCAACGCCGTACGGGCGCTGCGCGACGCGGAAGCGGTGTCGCGGGAGCTGTCGGCGTCCCGGGGCCCCTCCAACGCGGTGCCGCACCCGGCGCCGTAGCCCCGGGACCGCGACGGGACGGCCACCGGACCGCGACGGCCCGGCGGGGCCGTGTGCGCGGCCCCGCCCGGCAGGGCGCGGCAGGGCTGTGACCTGCGGGTTGGCCCGCGGCATACACCCGAACGCCACATCTGCCGGGCGACCGGGGCGTCCGGCGTGTCACGGTGGCAGCACCTCTCCCTGCTGCCGCCGAGACCGGAGCGAATCCATGGCCGACCTGCAGGATGAACCGCACGCCGGGAATCCCGCGTACACGCTCGACACGGCCCCCGCGGGCCCCGGCTCCGTCGGAGCCGAGGACCTGCCCGCCGTGGTGGCCGCCGACTCTCTCGAACGGGCCGTCGCGCTGCTGTCCCTCCACCCCGTGGCCGACGGGCACAACACCCTCGTCTGGACCCTGCGCCAGAGCCCGTACCACGACATCGACACCACCGACCTGGGCGTCGACACCGACATCCCCCGGCTGCGCGCCGGCGGGGTCGGCGCCCAGTTCTGGTCGCTGATGATGCCGCGCGAGGCCGCGGCCGCCGACCAGATGGTCTCCGACACCCTTGAGCAGATCGACGCCGCCCGCGCCTTCGTGGGCCGCTACCCGGACAGCCTCTGCCTGGCGCTGACCGCCGACGACATGGCCGACGCCCGCAACCGGGGCCGGATCGCCTCGTTCCTGGGACCCGTACCCGGCCGCACGCTCATCGACTCCCTCGGCGCGCTGCACGCCTTCCACGCGCTGGGCGTACGGATCCTCGCGCCGGCGGGAGCGCCCTGGGCGCAGGAGGGCCTGACCGCCTTCGGCCACGAGGTGGTCAAGGAGACGAACCGGCTCGCGATGCTGCTGGACCTGACCGGCTGCCCGCCGGTGGTGGCCTGCCAGATCGCGAGCGCCTCCAAGGCCCCCGTCATCGTCTCCCACACCGCGGCGGCCGCCCTGAACGACCATCCGGGCAACGTCACCGACGAGGTGCTGCTCGCCCTCCGGGCGGCGGGCGGCCTCGCGATGGTCACCTTCGACTCCGCGCAGACCGGGGACTCCCTGCACGCGGTCGCCGACCACCTGGAGCACCTCCGGGCCGTCGCCGGCCCGCACAGCGTGGGACTCGGCGCCTCCTTCGGCACCGAGCACGGCACCCCCCGCCCGGCCGGCCTGACCGACCCCTCGGGCTACCCGAGGCTGGTCGCGGAGCTGCTGGACCGGGGCTGGTCGGAGCCCGACCTCTCCCTGCTGACCTGGGGCAACGCCCAGCGGGTACTGCGCGACGCGGAGTTCACCGCCCGCGCCGCCCACCACCGCAGACCGGGCTGAGCGGCTGAGCGGGCCACCGCGCCCCGCAGGGATACGGGGAACTGCGCGACCGGCCGCGACCGGGCCGCAGACGACCGCCGGCCCACCGCGGCACCGCCCGCGGAGCGCCCGGCTCAGGCGCGCGGCCGGCCCATGGCCCGGTAGGTCCAGCCGGCCGCCCGCCAGCGCGCCCCGTCCAGCGCGTTGCGGCCGTCGAGGACCAGCCGGTCGGACACGACCGCGCCCAGCTCCACCGGGTCCAGGTCGCGGAACTCGCGCCACTCGGTGAGGTGCAGGACGACGTCCGCACCGCGGGCCGCCTCCACCGCCGAGTCCGCGTACGCGAGGGTGGGGAAGACGCGGCGGGCGTTGTCCATGCCCTTGGGGTCGTAGACGGTGACCTGCCCGCCCTGGAGGTGGATCTGCCCGGCCACGTTCAGGGCGGGCGAGTCGCGCACGTCGTCGGAGTCCGGCTTGAAGGTGGCGCCGAGCACGGCGACCCGCTTGCCGAGGAACGCCCCGCCGACCGCCTCCCGGGCCAGCTCGACCATGTGGCCGCGGCGGCGCATGTTGATGGAGTCGACCTCGCGCAGGAAGGTGAGCGCCTGGTCGGCGCCGAGCTCGCCGGCGCGCGCCATGAACGCCCGGATGTCCTTGGGCAGGCAGCCGCCGCCGAAGCCGATGCCGGCGCGCAGGAACTTCGCGCCGATGCGCTCGTCGTGGCCGATGGCCTCGGCGAGCTTGACGACGTCGCCGCCGGCGGCCTCGCAGACCTCCGCCATCGCGTTGATGAAGGAGATCTTCGTGGCGAGGAAGGAGTTGGCGGCGGTCTTGACGAGCTCGGCCGTCGGGAAGTCGGTCACCACCAGCGGAGACCCCTCCGCCATCGGCGTCGCGTACACCTCGCGCAGCAGCTTCTCGCCGCGGTCGCCCTGGACGCCGACGACGATCCGGTCCGGGTGCAGGGTGTCCTGGACGGCGAAGCCCTCGCGCAGGAACTCCGGGTTCCAGGCGAGCTCGACCTCGTCGCCGGCCGGGGCCAGCTCCGCCAGCTTGGCCGCGAGCCGCTCCGCCGAGCCCACCGGCACGGTGGACTTGCCGACGACGAGCGCCGCCCGGGTCAGGTGCGGGGCCAGGGATTCGACGGCGGAGTCGACGTAGCTCATGTCGCAGGCGTACTCGCCGTGCTTCTGCGGGGTGTTCACGCAGACGAAGTGGACGTCGCCGAACTCGCCGACCTCCTCCCAGGACTGCGTGAACCGCAGTCGCCCGGTGGATCCGGGAAGCCCCGCGACGTGCCTGGCGAGCAGCTCCTCCAGCCCGGGCTCGTACATCGGGACCCGCCCGGCCGCCAGCATTTCGATCTTCTCCGGGACCACGTCCAGCCCGAGCACCTCGAAGCCCAGCTCGGCCATTGCCGCGGCGTGCGTGGCGCCGAGATAGCCGGTGCCGATCACTGTGATCCTGAGGGGGGCCATGGGTGCTCCAGAGGTGCGGGGCCGATTGCGCCAACTGAGCATAGTCGCGCCGGTCCGGGGGGACGCTTCCCAGGAGCACCGTGGAGCCCGCCGGTGCCCACGGCTGTCGTGCAGCTCACGTGCCGCGTGCGTACCGCTGCGCGGATGCCGGCCACTAAGATTTGGGTTACTTAACGGTAGTTAGCAATGACTGAGCGCACGCTTCACCTTGGGGAGTGAGAGATCTTGGCGGGTTCTGCCGACTTCGACCTGTACCGCCCGGCCGAGGAGCACGACATGCTCCGCGAGTCCGTTCGCTCGCTCTGCGAGGCGAAGATCCTCCCGTTCGCGGCCGCGGTCGACGAGGAGGCCCGCTTCCCGCAGGAAGCCCTGGACGCCCTCGTCGCCAACGACCTGCACGCCGTTCACGTCCCCGAGAACTACGGCGGTGCGGGCGCCGACGCCCTCGCCACCGTCATCGTGATCGAGGAGGTGGCCCGCGTCTGCGCGTCCTCCTCCCTGATCCCGGCCGTGAACAAGCTCGGCTCCCTCCCGGTGATCCTCTCCGGCTCCGAGGAGCTCAAGGCCAAGTACCTCACGCCGCTCGCCAAGGGCGACGCGATGTTCTCGTACTGCCTCTCCGAGCCCGACGCCGGTTCGGACGCGGCCGGCATGAAGACCCGCGCGGTCCGCGACGGCGACTCCTACGTCCTCAACGGCGTCAAGCGCTGGATCACCAACGCGGGCGTCTCCGAGTACTACACGGTCATGGCCGTGACCGACCCGGAGAAGCGCTCCAAGGGAATCTCCGCCTTCGTGGTCGAGAAGGGCGACGAGGGCGTCTCCTTCGGCGCGCCGGAGAAGAAGCTCGGCATCAAGGGCTCCCCGACCCGGGAGGTCTACCTCGACAACGTCCGCATTCCCGCCGACCGCATGATCGGCGCGGAGGGCACCGGCTTCGCCACCGCCATGAAGACCCTGGACCACACCCGCATCACCATCGCGGCCCAGGCCCTCGGCATCGCGCAGGGCGCCCTCGACTACGCCAAGGGCTACGTCCAGGAGCGCAAGCAGTTCGGCAAGCCGATCGCCGACTTCCAGGGCGTCCAGTTCATGCTCGCGGACATGGCCATGAAGATCGAGGCCGCCCGCCAGCTGACCTACGCGGCCGCCGCCAAGTCCGAGCGCGTCGACTCCGACCTCACGTTCTTCGGCGCCGCGGCCAAGTGCTTCGCCTCCGACGTGGCCATGGAGGTCACCACGGACGCGGTCCAGCTCCTCGGCGGCTACGGCTACACCCGCGACTACCCGGTCGAGCGCATGATGCGCGACGCGAAGATCACGCAGATTTATGAAGGCACGAACCAGGTCCAGCGCATCGTCATGGCGAGGAACCTGCCGTAGCAGGGTTTTCGCAGGTCAGAGACTGTCTGCGGTGCCCCGGGAGCCGTGATCGGCTTCCGGTCCGTTCGGGTCCGTTCCGGGCCCTTCCTGGGCGTCATGCTGGGGAAATCCTGGGCGGACATCGGGCGCGGAACGGGTGGTGACCTGCATAAACGACGAGGCCCCCGGCATCATGCCGGGGGCCTTCCGTATGGGCTGGGTCAGGCGACTTCGGTCCGCTCGGTGGGGTCGTCCGCGCCGGGAGTCAGCATGGTCGCGATGGCTGCGCGCCCGCGCTGTTCGGCCCCTTCGAAGATGTAGTGGTAGTGCTCGCGGAGCACGTCCGTGCTGCTGTGCCCCATCCAGTCGGCCACGTCGTTCTCAGGGACGCCCGCGTACAGCAGCCGGGAACCGTAGTAGTGCCGCATGGAGTGCGGCTTGCAGTAGGGCACCTCGCCCTTCGTGAGGGCGACCAGCCAGATTTGCCGGTAGAAGTACGAGGCGTACAGGTACCCGGTCCGGGTCACGTTCGGGAACAACAGGCGCTCCGGCCCCCACACACCGTGGTTCTTGATGTGCCTGCGCAGCTCGAAGGCCACGTTCGGAGGGAGGGGCACAACGCGCCCCGGCTCCTCCTCGTCACGGGCCTTGACGTGCCGCCGCTGTAGCGCGCTGTTCTTCCCCGACTCGGATTCGCCGTCCTCGGCGATCTGGAAGTCGACGCGCAGAACCTCGGCCTGGAAGTCGATCTGATCGCGCGAGACCGCCATGGCCTCACCGATGCGGAGACCGCATCCCGCCATGAGCCAGAGCATCGCGCGGTACCGGGGCGGAGCCCCGTCGAGCATCGCCAGGACTTCCCGGGTGGTCAGCCGCCGGGCATTGCTCTTGTGCTCGCGTATCTCCTTGGCGCGGCTGCCCGCGTGCCGGATCTTCTTGCACGGGTTGCGCCCGATGATCTCGTTCACGACGGCCCAATCCATCATCCCGGAGAAGAACGAGAACCGCTGGCGCCGGGTCCGGGCGGACAGCTTCCTGTCCTGCTCCATCCACAGCAGCCACTGTTCGATGTCCGCGACCTTCAAGGACACGATGGAGCGTGCCTTGAAGAACGGTTCCAGGGTCGTGTTCTGGATCGATCGGTACTGCTTCTTGGTGCTGTTCTCCAACTTCCTTTGCTGGGTCCACTGCTCCCAGACCGCCGTGACGGCCTGCTTCCCCAACTTGTCGTCGAGGTACGTCCCGGCGTCGAGCTCCTGCTCCTTCCGCTTCCGGTGGTCGTCTGCGCGCTTCTTGGTCTCGAACGACTTCTGACGCTGCTTCCCGTCCGGGTCGTACCAGAACGTCGTCCACTTCTTCGCGTCGTCCTTGGAGCGCGCTACCCATGCCCTTGCCACGCCTGCCCTGGCCTTCCCGTCGTGGGCACCACCTGCCGTGGCTGCCCCCGGCCATAGTTTGCGCACGGTCCACCCTGGGTTGTCAACACAGGGTGGACCACACCCGGTGGTGTATGGTCGGGGTATGCGAGAAGACGAGAGCGGATTCGAGATCACTCAGCAGCAAGGAGGCTGGGTCATCCGGATGCGGTGGCCGGAAGGGCCGATTACGGGGGGCCCGCAGCGCGTGACCGTGGAACCCGCCGAGGACGCCGAACCGCGCGACGTCGTGCGCGGCATCTCTACGACCGTGCTCCGCAGACTCGACCTCGCTGCCGCCGTGAACCTGGCCAAGGCGGCGCCAAGGGCCCAGGAGACCCTGGAGGGTGTAACGCGGGAGCTGGACGCCTCGGGAGAAGCCGCTGGACGCCTCTTGGCAGCTGAAGGCGTCTCGGAGCGGTACCTGGCTCTGCTGGCCGCTACGTACGCAGCCATGGCCGAGACGGGCGCTCCGGCGCCGGTGCCGTGGCTCGCCCGCCTGATCGAGCGTCGTCCCGAGACCATCAAGGACCACTTGAAGAAGGCGCGCCGAGAGGGCTACCTCGGCACCGTGGCGGGCAAGGCCGGCGGTGAGGTGACCGCTAAGGCCAGAACGATCCTGCAATCCATTGCGAACACCCAGGGTTAGCCAGCCCGTATTTTTCGAAACTTCATATCTCAGAGAGCCCCGAGTCGCCTCGGGGCTTTTTTACACGCGGAGGTCGGTTTGGTGAAGTTGCTGACGGTTACTGAGGTGGCCGAATTTCTGAGCAAGCCTCGAAGTTGGGTATACGACAATTGGCGCGCGGAGCAGATTCCTTTTCGTCGGGTGGGTCAATCCCTCCGGTGTCGTCCGAGTGACCTGGACCGCTGGTTGGATGCTCAATTGGCTGAGTGAGATAGCTGTCGATGGACGGCCCCCGCGCGTGTAAACGCTACTGGGGCCTATGCATGTCCCATCTTGAACCCGCCACCCTGCCGGGGGTACAACTCAATCAGCACCCAACTAGGAAAGGACACATCGGTTCCCGCATGGCTAATCGCTCTGATGCCGCTAAGGCACGACACGGCATATGGGTCTTCACCCTGGCCACGGCCGAGGCTCCCGGGGCCGACGCTCTCAGAACTCACAGGCTCACGCGCAAAGACGCGTGGCCCAACTTCACCCGCTTCCTTATAGCCGTCGGTACGCGTTGGGGGACGTGGGGAGAGGAGATACGGCCCACGCTGGACCGTATCGAGGAAGCGATCGGCATTGACCGGTCGAAGGTCAGTCGATGGCTGCACGCGGCCGTGGACCTCGGATACCTCGCTGTGGCCCGCCAGGGCTCCCGTGGGATCGCCACGACGTATCGAATTGCCATCCCTGGAGAGAACGGCGAGAGGCCCGCTCATGGCCTTTCGCGCGCCCCCAAGGCCCATATGCCGGCCGCCAGGCCCGAAAGGCGCTCTAAGGGCATTCTGGGACCGTCCGAGACGCCCGCGCCCAACGGTGCGCGCACGCTCAAGTGGGATGACATGAGTTGGGAGGCTCAGGCGGTGTTCCTGTCGGCCCCCGCCGAACGGCAGCAGCAATGGAAGCCGGAGTACGGACCGTACGATGCCGCCGTTAAGGCGGCCATGGCTCACAACCCCTACCTGCCCGTTTAACCCCTGCCCCCCTGTCCCACAGGGGAGGCCAGATGAGATAGAGAAGTAGAGCCGCTGTGTCATAGCAGCGGCCTCGCTATCTCACGCCTACCCCTTCCCTGTCTCAGACTCCTAGGCTCTTTGAGACGTAACTAGTAACTAAGAACTACAGACCCCTTCGGGGTCTGTTAGCTACTCGCAAGCTCGTAGCTACGCCCTGGCCGGTCGACAGACCCGGACAGCCAGGCTCCCTCACGGGGCCTGACTCAGCTAAGGCTTAAGCGAAGCTGCGGAGCAAGCGGAGCGAGACCAGAGACTCCTTCGGCCTGTAAGCCTTCGGAGTCTTTCAACGGCCAAGGTAAGAACTGCCTTACGTTCTGGGCTCCCGAAAGGGTGCCCCCCCTGTTCTTTTGGACTTCTCTCCGCCAAGGAAGGCACGCACGGCCCCGTGAGGGCCGCCGGGGAGGAATCCAGGCCTGAACCTCGCTCGCAGTTCACGCGACCTCTCACGGCCGCCTAGGAAGCCGCAGCAGCCGTGAAAAGCGGCGGAGGGGGGATTTAAAAGTCTGAACGTGCCTCTTTCTGCACCCGCCGCCTTCCCTCTTTGTGAGCGCGCGGGGGTTCGCCTGGGTTTGTGGGACCGAAACTCCGTCGAGGATGCTCCATAGATAGTGACCGCCATCACTTGATTTCTAGCGTGGGAATCGTGCCGGTAACAGGTCTATATAAGACGTAGTAGGGAAACCTCCGATTCTCTTCGGGTCGAATCGGAGAGCGGCACGGGCGGTGTTGCTGAGGGCGGTAACCTCCATGGTTTGACTCCAAAGGCCATGGGGGTTCACCTCCTTCCCCTCCAGGCAACACAGCTTCCGGGCCGAGTAGGGAACGAGGATCCATGAACGACGACGTCACGCTTCGGTGCTGGTCCTGCTATAAGGAATTCAGTGTTCGGTATGGCCCTGGGCGGCCTCGGCGCTATTGCGATCCCCGATGCAAGTCTGTGGCGCGCATGGCGGCGCGCAGGCTTCGCTACGTGGCGAATAGAGAAATGCTGCGCATAGCGCATGTCGCTGCGAAGTAAATGACGAGCCTCCCGGCGAATCGGGTAACTCGTTCCACGTATCAGAGTGATACCGCCCCAACTTAGAACCGCCCCACCCGTCCGGGTGCCTGGGCGGTTTTTTATGGCCGCTTCCGGCCCGCACAGAGAAGGAATCAACTTGAAGACTGAACTTCGGAAGATTTTCGAGTCGGCCGAGTCCGATGATCGCGGCCTTTCTCCCCGCGAGATTGCTGCCGTTATCAACTCCATTCCAGCCGAGGAGCGCAGGGCGCGCACGGAAATCCTGGCTGCCGTTAACGGAGCGGATGGCTCTGACTCGCCGGAAACCCGCCGCTCTATTGCCGAGACTTTGAAGCACATGGAGCTGCGCACTCTCGATGCCCGAGAGGATCGGGCGAGCTTTGATCGGGAGACTGAGGTTCGCAGCCTGGTAGCCGCACATTCGGCGATTCTGACCCCTGGTAGCGCTGACAGCTCTAGCACTGAAGAGTGGCGTTCCCTTGTTCCCTCGCTGAGTGAGTACCGCGCCATTTCTGGTGGCGTCGCTTCCGAGGGCGGCTACACGGTACCCACGGAGATTTCCGGGAAGTACATTGACGCCCTTAAGGCGAAGTCGACGTTCCTCCGTGGCCTGCCCGAAGGCAGCGTAATCCCGTTTACCTCCGCCACCTTCTCGGTTCCTCAGCTCGTCTCGTCTACCGGCGCCGACTATGTCGCTGAGGGGCAGACCATCCCCGAAGGTCAGATGGTTTGGGGCGAAGTCAAGTTCACCGCTAAGAAGATTGGTGAAGTGCAGTGGGCTAGCACCGAGGTGCTAGAGGACTCGGCCGTTGATCAGCGGCGAGTCATCGCTGACAACCTTCTTCGCGATGCCTCTCTGAAGTTCGACGCTGACGCGTTCACCGGGTCCGGCGTTAACCCGATTAAGGGCGTCATCTCGCAGGGTACTTCTACGACCCTCGGCGCCGGAAAGGTAACCGTCACCTATGACGACCTGGCCGACGCCGTCGCGCGCATCGACGCGACTAACGGCACCCCTTCCGTGGTGTGGGCTTCTGTCGATATGGCTGCGGCTCTCCGGAAGGAGAAGGCCGCCGGTTCGGGCGTTTATCAGGGCGGTTCGCCGACTGATTCCCCGGCTTCCACTGCGTGGGGGCTTCCCATCCTGCCGAGTGCTTTTCTGCCCGCTAAGACCGTGATCGTGGCTGACGCTTCCCGGGTTGTTGTCGGTGTGCGACGTAACGCCACTGTTCGGATCAGTGAGGATGCTCGATTTGATAAGGATCAGGTTGGCTTCAAGCTGACTATGCGTATGGCTGGCGTGTCTGTCGCCGAGGCTACTTCTGTGCAGATCGTAAAGGCTGCAGCTAGCTAGGCCGGCTGCAAGTGAAACCCCCGCACCCAACATGGGTGCGGGGGATTTCTGCATTTCCGCCTACGGGCTCTCGCCTAGGCGTTGTAGAGCGTAGGACGTTCCGCGACCTGGTCCGGGGTTAGCCCTTCGATAGTCAGGTTTCCCGTCCAAAGCTGGTCACGGTTGGCGTACGTCGCATCGAACCGGACGCGCTTTCCACCCGGCTCCAGTTTCCACCCCTGTTCCTGGAACTGCGCGATGCGATCGCTGCCGCACACGAATGCCCGAGTGGCTTGAGTGAGCACCCATTGGGCTAGCTCGGTCTCGCTGGCCGTGGGTCGTCCGCAGTTGCGAGCCATCTGCCACAGGCGCCCCCACTCGACCCCGGGAGTCAGCGGGCCGACGATGGCCACGTCCCCGATTCGCCGTTGATCAAGGTGGTGCGTGGCATACCCGAAGACCACGCCGAACATGGCGAATACGGTGACCCTGCTGCTCCCGGTCAGACCCTCGTCAGATGCCATGGGCGGTACCTCTGCTCAGGGCAGGGCCCGGGCACCTGTGACGTGTCCGGGCCCTACTTCGTACGAGCGGATCACGACGTGATCCGTGTTGTGAGTGGGTCAGCAGCCGTCGCCGTCGCCGCAGCAGGCCGGCTGGTTGCACTCGGCTGCGGTGCCCCACAGCCGGGCGTCGACCTCGAACCCGGCGGCCTTGACACGGTCGGCCACGGACACCATCAGTCCGCGCGTCCGCACCCTGGAGTTCGGGGCGTGGTGGACGAAGTAGCCGAACTGCTCCTGACACCAGGCGGCGTACTCCTGCGTGTGGAGCATGAACGAGTGCCAGCCGGGGTCCACCCGCTCACTGGGTGCCATGTCGTACGCCTTCTGGCTGCCCAGGACGTACACGAACGCGATGGCCTGGTCCATCACGCGGTCGGCCGCGACCCGCTCAAGGCCGTACTCGTCCGCACAGAACGCTGCCAGCCGCTCGAACAGCTCGGGGCTGACAAGGTCCCGCCCGTGCCGTAAGGCGACGGGACTTTCCACCATGGTCGTCATCGTGTGACTCCTTCTGTCGATGGGTGGAGGTCAGGCGGCGGGCGGGGGCGGGAACTGGCCTCCGCCGGTATCGCCGGACTTGTCGCCGGGGTCGGTCGCTGCGCATTCGTGCACCTCCTTCCGGCCGTGGTCTGTTGCCCGCCCCCGTCGGGGCGGGGGCCTGTGTCAGGTCGTAGCGACCCGATGAACAAGGGCGATGTCCTCGAACCCTCGGAGAAAGCGGCCGTGACCGCTGTTCAGACCCGCGTGCGTCATGCACTGCCGATCGACCTCGGCCACGTCGGGGCCGGGAACGGCAGCCCAGCCGCACCCCTCGTAGAGGCAGCTCGCAACCACAGTGGGCGTGCACTGGGGGTCTCTGATGATTCGGTGCTCGGCGTATCGGATGACTGAGCGCGTCATCGGCGCGACCCGTCCGCCTTGACACACCGGGTGTGCCAGTACGCGACCTGGGGCGGGCCGTTCTTCCCGGCCAGCATCCCCCGGCGGGCGATCTGGTGCAGGGGGATCGGCATGCTGCACGACGGGCACGTCTCGCGGTTCCTGGTGTAGGTCGCGTACTCCCACGCCTGCTCACCCGTCTGCCCGGTACCCGCCATGGCGTCCTCCCGATCTCCCGAAGCCGACGGAACGACCCTAGGAAGCGGCTGGTGTGAGGCTCCACAAACTTGCATGGGCTTGCACGCCAATTCGCATGGCTAGTAGCGGTATTGACGCCGTATCTGCTGCTCGGTGAAGCTCATGCAAGCCCGAGCAAGCACCTAGACCAGGGAGCCAGCCATGGCCATAGAGTTCGTCGGCATCGACCCGAACACGGACCGGGACCACTGCCCCACCGTGTGGGCGGATGCGGAAGCTCAGGAGATCTTGTTGCAGGGGTGGAAGCCGAGCGCCGAGACTCAGGCGGACTGCGAGGCGAGCAGCCCCGCGAACGGACCGGTGCCCGACAGTGAAGCCATCGTGAGGATTCCGGCCCGGATGATCCCGCTGATCAGGGAGGCGTGTGATGCCGTCGAGCGTGCCCAGCTTCGCTGAGCTGCTTGGTCAGTGCGAGCGTTCAGCTGTTCACCTGGAGCTACGCGACGCCTACGCGCCGACGGATCGGTTCGAGGCGTGGAAGCGCGGTGAGCGGATCAACTGGAACGACCGCGAGTCCTGGTGGCACCCCTACGATCAGTTGATCAAGGACACCGTGGCCCGGGGCGTATCCGTCCGCCGGGCCCGGGTGGTCTCCGAGCCCGTATCGGATTACATCCGCTGGGAGCACTACGTCACCCACGCCAACGTCACTGCGGGCGAGGAAGTCCGGTGGCTGCCCCGCCGCCGGGCTACGAGCATCCCCCTGCCGGGAAACGAATTCTGGCTGTTCGACGGTGCTCTTCTCCGTGTGCACCACTTCTCCGGTGACGGGGTGGTGGTGGAGGACGAGATCACGTCCGACCCGGAGACCATAAAGCTGTGCTCCGCTGCGTTCGAAGCAGTCTGGGAGCGAGCGATCCCGCACCACCTGTACGAGATCTGACGAAAGCCAGCTCCATGCCCCCACACCCCTCCTCAAGCGTGCAGAAGGCCCGTGAAGACCTCGCCGGCCGTCTGCGCGAGATCAGAAGGGATGCGGGCATCAGCGGGCGGGAGCTGGCCGTCAGGTGCGGTTGGTCGGAGTCGAAGTCGTCCCGGATCGAGAACGCCAAGACACCCCCCTCTGACGCGGACATCAAAGCGTGGTGCCGAGCCTGCTCCGCTGACGATCAGGTTCCCGACCTGATCGCAGCAAACAGGCAATCAGCCGACGCGCACGTTCATTGGAGACGACTTCAGCGGAGTGGTCTCCGGCGCCTGCAAGAGTCCACGGGGGACCTGTACCAGCAGACCAAGGTGTTCCGGGTGTACGTCTCCGACGTGATCCCCGGATTCCTCCAGACGCCTGGATACGCCACTGCCCTGCTGTCGTCCATTGCAGGCTTTCGGGGAACCCCGGACGACGTGAGTGACGCCGTGGCGGCCCGCATACGGCGGAATGCGGTGCTGAACCACGGCGCCCCACGGTTCTCGTTCGTGCTGGAGGAAGCCGTCCTGCGGTACCGGTTGTGCAGTGCGGAAACCATGGCGGCCCAGCTTGGCCACCTGCTCGGGGTGATGGAGCTCCAGAACGTCGCCGTGGGCATCATCCCGTTCTCGGCGCAGCGGACCGTGTGGCCCATGCCAACCTTCACGATCTTCGATGACGCCCGAGTGCACGCAGACACCTTGGACGCCGCTTCCACGCTCACCCAGCCCAGCCAGGTCGAGCTGTACGCCCGGGCCTATGAGAGGCTTTCGCAAGGGTCGGTGCGGGGCGCTGCCGCACGTTCTCTCGTAGCGGGTGCCTTGGCGTCCCTAGACTGAGTGCGGGCGTATTCGCCCGGGCGGTAGCAGTGCTCCGACCAGCGAAGAAGCCTGCGTGATCATGGGGGAATCCTGGGGAGACCCCTGTCGGTGGGGCATCTGTGCAGGTAGAGGCGTTGCATGGGGTAAAGCACGCAGATTTATGAAGGCACGAACCAGGTCCAGCGCATCGTCATGGCCCGCAACCTGCCGTAACACCCTTCCGGCGAAGCGCCCCCGCCGCGCCCCGCGGCCGGGGGCGTTGCGCTGCCCGCTCCCGGCCCGCGACCGGTAGAAGCCCACGTGAGGGGTGCCCCGCGGGCGGGGTCACGATTCGTGTGCCGTGCGGCGGGTGGCGGGCGGGGATGGGTTAGCTTTGGAGCTTCATAGGCCCGGACCGGGTGGGGAGAAGGAATTTGGAAGCGATCCTGCTGGTCGGGGGGCAGGGGACGCGGCTGCGCCCCGTGACGGTGAACACCCCGAAGCCCATGGTGCGGGCGGCCGGGGTGCCGTTCCTCGCACATCAGATAGCCCGGGCGCGGGCCGCCGGCGTCACGCACATCGTGATGGCCACCTGCTACCTCGCCGAGGTCTTCGAGCCCTACTTCGGTGACGGCTCCGACTTCGGCGTGCGGCTGGAGTACGTCGTCGAGGACGAGCCCCTCGGCACCGGCGGAGCCATCCGCAACGCCGCCCGCCGCCTGACCGGCGGCCCCGACGACCCGGTCCTCGTCTTCAACGGCGACATCCTCACCGGCCTCGACATCGCCGGCCTCGTCGACGCCCACCGGTCCGCCGCCGCCGACGTCACCCTGCACCTCGTGCAGGTCGAGGACCCGCGCGCGTTCGGCCTGGTCCCCACCGACCCGGACGGGCGGGTGCTGGCCTTCACCGAGAAGCCGCAGACCCCCGAGGAGATCATCACCGACCAGGTCAACGCCGGCTGCTACGTCTTCCGGCGCAGCGTGATCGACTCCATCCCGGCCGACCGGCCCGTCTCCGTCGAGCGCGAGACCTTCCCCGGCCTCCTCGCCGATGGCGCCCTGCTCCACGGCGTCACCGAGAACACGTACTGGCTGGACCTCGGCAAGCCCGAGTCCTTCGTCCGGGCCTCCGCCGACCTGGTCCGCGGTGTCGTGGCCTCGCCGGCCGTGCCGGGGCCGCGCGGGGAGTCCCTGGTGCTGCCGGGCGCCCGCGTCGCGCCCGGCGCCACCCTCTCGGGCGGCACCGTCGTCGGCGCCGGGGCCACCGTCGGGGCCGGCGCGGTCGTGACCGGGTCCATCGTCCTCGACGACGCCGTCATCGGGCCGGACACGCAGGTCAACGCGAGCCTGATCGGTGTCGGCGCCACGCTCGGCCCGCGCACCGTGGTCGACGCCGCGGTCGTCGGCGACGGTGCCGTCATCGGCGCGGACAACGAACTGCGGGCCGGCGCCCGCGTCTGGTGCGGCGCCGAACTGCCCCCCAAGGCGCTCCGCTTCTCCCCGGACAGCTGACCCCCGCCGCACCGGCGAACGCCGACGGCCCCTGCTCCAGGAGTTCCGGAGCAGGGGCCGTCGGCGTACGGCCACGCCATGCGGTCAGTTGCCGGTGACGGTGACCTTCTCGTCGTTCTGGATCTGCTGGACGATCTGCTTGACCTTCGGCTTGTCCCAGAGCAGGTTCCCGCCGCGCTCTCCCGCGATCGGCATGTTCATCGAGGTGCCGTTGCCGCCGCTGATGCCCTTCATCGCGAAGAACATCTCGCCCATGTCCCACAGGGACATGTCCTTGTCCACGATCAGCGTGTCCAGGCCCGCGCCCAGCACCGGGTACAGCTTGAACGGGTTGAGGACGGTGCCCGGGGTGGCCGCCTGGCTGGCGAGGGCCGCCAGGAACTTCTGCTGGTTCTTCGTACGGGCCAGGTCCGACTCCGCGAACGCGTACCGGGTGCGGACGAAGGCCAGGGCCTGCTCGCCGTTGAGGGTCTGCTCGCCGGCCTGGAAGTCGGCGCCGGACTTCTCGTCCTTGAAGGCCTTCTCGATGTTCATGTCGACGCCGCCGAGCGCGTCGACGATGTTCGCGAAGCCCGCGAAGCCGATCTCGGCGTAGTGGTCGATGCGCAGACCGGTGTTGTGCTCGACCGTGCGGACGAGCAGCTCCGGGCCGTCGTCCGCGTACGCCGCGTTGAGCTTGGTGTGCTTGCCCGTCCCCGCGTACTTCTTGCCGGACTGGGAGCCGACGAAGGAGGGGATCTCCACGTCCGAGTCGCGGGGCAGCGAGATCATGGTGTTCCCGCCGGAGCAGGCCGCCAGGATCATCATCGAGTCGGTGCGCTTGCCCTCGGCGGAGCCGGTGTGGAGCTTCTTCTTCTCCTCGTCGGACATCCCCTCGCGGCTGTCGGAGCCGACGATGAGGTACGTCGTGCAGTCGTCGTCCTTCGGGCGCTCGATGACCTTGGCGAGGTCGACCTCGCGGCGCACGTTGGAGTCGGCCCAGAAGTAGGTGCCGATGGTGGTCACCAGCAGGGCCGTGCCCAGGACGATCGAGCCGATCTTGATGCGCCGGCGCCAGTCCGGGGCGGCGGCCGGGCCGCGGCCCCCGCGCGCGGCCCCAGGGGCCGGGCCCCCCCCGCCGGGGCCGCCACGGCCGCCGCCGCCCCCGCGGACGC
>NZ_JBHXTC010000078.1:0-27862 GCF_042677605.1 Streptomyces sp. NPDC127106
GGATTCCTTCAAGCTGTCCACCGATCCGCAGTTCGTTGCCAAGGTCGTCGATGTCGTCGGCCTCTACCACAACCCACCCGAACGGGCCGTGGTGTCGGCGTACTTCGCTGTGTGCACCGCCAAGTACAGAGATATGTGCACCGAGGTAGCTCCCGTTCTGTGGCCGGGTTCAGTCCCGTAACCTCTGCTCTCTCAAGGTCTGGGAGTGGTGAAGGGGGATCTCTTGGAGGAGAGCGAAGCACGGAGACGTGCAGAAGAGTTCGGCAGAACCCTGACCGACCGTTGGGATGAGTGGGCCTTCAAACTTGGCCTGGTGGCGACCCCGACCAGCAAGGGCGTCTATGGCTTCACCTGGTATCCCACGGCGAAGGACGAACAGGGGCGCCAGATCCGGGTCGGGGGAAACTGGCCCATCATCGTCGACCAGGACACCGGGGCATGCCGGCTCGTGCACGGGATGAAGGAGATGGCCGCGCTCACAGGCATGTCAGGAGTCGGCATGATCCGCTTCCACGATGCCAGTACTCGTCGGCGGCGCCGCAACGGCCGCTAGCTCATACGACGGAGCCGCCGGAGGAGCCGTCAGTTCTCAGGCTGCGTCTGTGTCGCGTTCGATGGCGGCAAGCCGGTTCTTGAGACGGTAGCTGGGGCCGTTGATGGAGATGACGTCGCAGTGGTGGAGGAGGCGGTCGAGGATGGCGGTGGCCAGAACCTCGTCGCCGAACACCTGTCCCCATTCACTGAAGGTCTTGTTCGAGGTCAGGATGATGGAGCCCTTTTCGTAGCGCTTTGAGATCACCTGGAAGACCAGGTTGGCCTCCGCGCGTTCGAGGGGCTGGTAGCCCACCTCGTCGACCACGAGGACCGCCGGCCGGAGGTAGCTGCCGAGCTTGCTGGTCAGCCGTCCGGCGGCCTCGGCGGTCTTGAGGTTGCGGACCATGTCGTCGAGGCTGGTGAAGTAGATCGAGTACCCGGCCCGGCAGGCCGCGACCGCGAGAGCGACGGCGATATGCGTCTTGCCCACTCCCGGCGGCCCGAGGAGGGCGGCGTTGGCCTTGGCCTCGACGAAGGAGAGGGTGGCGAGATCCTTGATCTTGCGAGGGTCGAGATCAGGCTGGAACGAGAAGTCGTAGTCATCCAGCGTCTTGTGGTGCGGCAGCTTCGAGATCCGCAGCCCGGTGCGGAAGCGGCGGTCCTCACGAACGGCGAGTTCTTCGGAGAGAACCAGGTCGATGAAGTCGAGGTAACCCATCTTGGCCTCGTCAGCCCGCTGGGCATACTGAGTCAGGGCCTCGGCCAGGTGAGGCAGGCCCAGCTTGCCGGCCGTGTTGCGGATGCGGGTGGAGACCAGCTCGCTCAAGACGATTCCTTTGCGCTCGGCTTGGTGGTGAAGGGGCGGGTGCCGGTCAGCTCGTCATAGACCGACAAAGGCCGGCGACCGACCTCGATCTGGGTGACCGCGGCCCGGTTCAGGAGGGCCGCCAACGGCCCGGCCTGCGAGCCCGGAGCGTCGTGGCGGCGGGGCCGTGGCAGGCCCCCGTCACCGGCGGTGACGCGGCGGCCGGCTCCCGTGGGCAGTCCGTCCCAATGCTTCTCATCCACAACGCGGACGCCTCGGCCGACCGCCCGCGGATGGGTGGCCAGCAGGGTTTCGCCGCTGTGACCAGGGACGGTGGCATGCAGCATGACCTGGGACTTCGTGGCCCTGACTTCGACCAGCTGGCGAGGGCGGACCTTGCGGGCCGGCACCGAGTAGAGATTCGCGTCGAAGGCGACGAGGCAGTCCTTGCCGACATGACGGAGATGCCGCTGAGTGACCACATAAGGCGTCTGCGGCAGCGGGCGGAGGGCCACGTGGTCGCGGATCGCTCTCAGGCCGATGACCTCGCCGTGGGTGCCGTGGACCTTCGCCCGGCGCAGCGGCACCCAGGCGGTGAACGCGGCGTCGAGTTCCTCGATGGAGGAGAAGGCGCGTCCGGCCAGGACGTGGTCGCGGACGATCAACACCTGCCGCTCGACCCGGCCTTTGCCTGTGGGCCGGTAGGCGGCCAGTACGTCGGGATCGAAGTCGTAGTGCCCGGCGAAGGCGACGGCTTCCGGATGTAGGGGGACGGCTTCACCTGGTGCGACGTGCCGGCGGACCACCGTTTTGGTGCGGTCGTAGACGATCGACATCGGGACCCCGCCGAAGTGCGCGAACGCCTGGCGGTGGCAGTCGAAGAAGGTAGCCAGGTCCTGGC
This sequence comes from Streptomyces sp. NPDC127106, assembly GCF_042677605.1. Classification (NCBI taxonomy): domain Bacteria; kingdom Bacillati; phylum Actinomycetota; class Actinomycetes; order Kitasatosporales; family Streptomycetaceae; genus Streptomyces; species Streptomyces sp. NPDC127106. Next base: position 2,241 of record NZ_JBHXTC010000078.1, read on the forward strand.
TGGTGGTGAAACAGCAGAACGGATCGCGTGAGTACGACAACGTCATGTGGAACGAATAGACCTTCGGGATCCCGACGTGGGCGAGGATCCTGCCCTCATCACCCCAGTCCACCTGGGCCTGAGCCCCGGGCACCACCTCGAACCGGCGGTGCAGGCCCGCCAGCTCGCTCGGGCTGATGCCCAGCTCCTCCGCGATCCGCGGACGGGCTTCCTGCAAGTACATCTTGATCCGCTGGTAGCTCCCGGTGAACCCGTACTCGGCCACCAGGCGCTCGTGAATCACGGCCCCTTTGAGCAGAATCTCGGCCCGCAGCATCGCGTCGATCAACGGCGCGACCTGATCCACCATCCGCCGGTACGGGTGTCCGTTGGGAGCCCTTCGCGGCGGCGCGACCGGCGTCTCGCCCGACAGGTACTTGGCGACCGTCCGCCGGTTCAGCCCGGTCTCCTTCGCGATCTCCCGCAGGCTCATCGCGCCGGACTCGTACAGACCGCGAAACCGCCTCAGCTCCAACCAGCGATGCGGATCCAAGACCACTCTCGCCGCCCTCCGCCGACCCCGAACAGGACGACAACAGACTCGCGCGACACCGGCCTCACCACATCAAGAACGGTGCACTTTCATCCGTACGCGGTGGTGCACGTTCACTTGTACGCCGACAATGGCCGAGTACGACGCACTGGACGCCGAGGGCCGGGATGCCTACGACGACGACCGGCTCGACCACCACGCCCGCCTCCAGGTGGTCGCTACCTCCACGGTCCGCAACACGGTGACCTGCGGTCGGCGGCTGGTCATCCTCAACCGCGGGGCGGTCAGTGCCCGCCGGGGTCTGATCGTCTCCGGGCCCGCGAACACCGGCAAGACGATCGCGCTGACCCAGCTCGGCCTGGCGCACGAGTTGCAGGACCGCCGCCGGCACCCCGGCCAGGGCGAGCGCATCCCGGTCATCTACATCACCGTCCCGCCGGCCGCGACACCCCGCATGATCGCCGCCGAGTTCGCCCGCTTCCTGGGCCTGCCCGTCCTGCGGAGCTCGAACATCACCGACCTGACCGAGGCCGTCGTCGGCGTCTGCACCAAGGCCCGCACCAGCCTCATCCTGGTCGACGAGATCCACAACATCTCCCTGACCACCCGCCACGGAGCCGACGCCTCGGACACGTTGAAGTACTTCTCCGAGCGCATACCAGCGACCTTCGCCTACGCGGGCATCGACATCGAGGACGGCAGCCTCCTCTCGGGCACCCGCGGCGACCAGATCGCCGCCCGCTTCACCTCGATGGCCACCCACTCCTTCCCCTACAACGCCGAGTGGAAGGCGCTGATCGCGCAGATGGAGGCCAACCTCATCCTGCACAAGCACCAGGCCTGCACCCTGACCCGGCTGGACCGCTTCCTCCACACCCGCACCAACGGCATGATCGGCACTCTCTCCCACCAGATCCGCGGGGCGTCCGTCGACGCGATCCTCAGCCGCACCGAGAAGATCACCAAGGCGGCCCTGCTGGCTGTCGACCTGGACATCGCCTCCCGCCGCAAGCGCCCGGCCGCGGCCCGGTGAACCAGTCCGCTGACGAAGCCCCCGTGCTACGGCTGCCGTTCCAAGTCCGGCCCCAGAGCGGCGAAGGCCCTCGCTCGTTCATCATCCGGCTCGCCCAGGCGAACTGCCTCCCACCTGCCTACCTGCGCAAATACCTCACGCAGCCGCCCTTGCACCACGGCATCCCGACCTGGAACCGCATCGCCGCGGTCACCGGCCGCGACCCGGCCGAACTCCGCCAGGTCCTGGAGACCATCGAGTGCACGGAGTGCGGCAACCAGATCCGGCCCCTCGCGAGCTTCGGGGTCACACCCCGGACCTGCTCGACCGCTTGCCGCCAGAAGCGCTACCGCAAGGGCATCCCCGCGAGCGACTGGAAGAAGATCCCGTGCCTCGTCTGCGGAAATCTGATGCGACTCCGCCTCGGACAGCGTCGCCAGATGTGTTCCTTCCACTGCCGCCGGATCGCCTTCCAGCTCCGCCAGCACGGTGAACCACAGCCCAGGCCACCGAAGGCCAGGGCTACCTCCGACCCGGCCATGGTGAAGCAGGACACTGGTCTCTGCGTGGCCTGCGAAGGCCCGATGAAAGGCTCGATCAGGCGAAAGGGATGCTCGCGACGCTGCAGCGCGAGGCTCTCCCACTGGAAGCGCACCCCGCTGCCGAACAGCGCATGCCGCCACTGCCAGAAGCAGCTCTTTCCCAGAGCCGACGGCCGCCTTCCGGAATGGTGCTCGACGGACTGCAGAGCCCAGGAACGGCTCCGGAGGCGAACCCAGGCCGCATCCCGACCCCCGCGCCGAGAAGCGGAAGCCGAGCACGAGCCCGCCGGACCGGAGTCATCGCCGGCTGGTGACCCTTCCGGCAGCCAGACTTGTCGGGGCTGCGAGCGGTGCTACTGGCCTCTCACGGCCACCAACCCGTGGTGCTCTCGCCGATGTCTGGACCGCGAGCTCGAAAGGCGTGCTGAACTGCAGGAATGCGGGGCCTGCGGAGCCTCGATGGCTCACCGCAAGCCAGCCCCCGGCCGGATCTGGTGCTCGCGCGCGTGCAGTCAGAGAGCCACCCGCTGGAACGCAGAGTTTCGGGCGCGAGCGGTCTTGGTGACCAGCCCCGACAGACCGGAACAGCAGACCTGCCGGGGCTGCCAGGGCAAGTTCCAGCCCCTCAGGCCCAACCCGTGGTGCTCGGAGCAGTGCCTTGACCAGGAAGTTCTCAGGCGGTCCGAGCAGCGGGAATGTGGATCCTGCGGAACTTCCATGATCCACCTCAGGTCGTTTTCCCACCGCAGGTGGTGCTCGCGCACCTGCCAGCAGAGGGCAGTTCGCTGGAGAGCAGAACTCCGCGACCGCACGTCGAGCCGCGACTACGGCCCAACTTCAATGGCACCAACTACCTAGTGGTCCATCTTCGATGACACAAGGAGACGTTGGCCCAACTTCGATGGCAAACCGTCCGTCTTCGCTGTCACAGGTCACCCTCTGCCTGACCGACACCACGCCGCTGAGGAAGGTCGACCGACGTGCAACACAGATGCAACGCCCAACTGCAACAGGCCCTGCGTTGCAGCCCTCACCTGCGAAAAGAGGTCCTCGCGCAGCTGCGTGCAGGCGTATTGCACCACGTCTGAAGCCGCCGGTGCGCCGGGTTACCGGTGCTCGCTGATGCGGGGCTGCCGTCCCTCCACGAGCTGCCGCCACAGGGTCCGAACGGTGTCCGGGCCGTCCAGCCAGGTCGTGGGGGAGGGGGCGGGCAGGGGCAGGCCGGCCATGTAGTGGGCGATGTCGGCGTAGTAGGCGTAGTCGCCGCGTTCGGCGAGTGCGTGCAGCCGCTCGATGACGGTGCGTACCTTGTCGTGTTCGCCGAGGACGGCGTGGTGCAGGGCGGCGGCGAGCTCGAGGACGGCCTCGGCTGAGGTGATACCCGCTGCGCGGATCTCGGTGCGCAGGGCGCGGGCACCGGCGAGGTCGGCGAGCGTGCCGGCTTCGCGGGCGAGGGCGGCGACCTGGACGGTGAGGGCCGTCGCGCGCTGGTCGAGCCCGGCCAAGAGCTGCTCGGCGAGCGCGATCTCGTCGTCGGCCTGGTCGGGGTCAGTGAAGGCGTACGCGAGGGCGAGGTGGGCTTGGGCGATGGCCTGCTCCCCAGTGTTGCCGTGCTGCTCAGCCTCGGTGCGGGCGGCGGTGAAGGCGGTGGCAGCCTGGTTCATGTCGCCGTGGGCGAAGTGGATGTCGCCGAGGACCCGGTTCCCGCGCCCTGGCCAGCCGAGGGTGCGGGCGGTGCCCTACGCGCGCGTGCACGAGGTCTCACCGAACGACCCGACGGTTCGCGCTGGTCAACGCCCCGGAGGTCGGTCCTTTTGGACCCAATGGAGTCAACCCTGTTGGGGGACAGCCGTTTGGGCACAGTGGTGGAAGCCGAAGCGGTCCCGCCCTGCTCGAGCGCTGACTGTTCCGTCACAGCCTGGTGGGGGCGCGCTGCTTAGACCGCTGCCGTAGCCAAGGCGCCCGGAGCCGAGGGCTGCTCACGGCAGTTCTGGGCCCATCCCTTGAGGTCATTGGCTAGTTGGGTTGAGAGTTTGTCCAGGTAGCCGTCGGGGTTTTCGGCAGCGCTCGCTGCCGCGCGTTCCAGGTCGCTGACCATCACCTTCTGAGCTCCATGGATGATCTCTTGGTAGCCAAGACCATGAAGAAACGGGACAAGCGCCTTGATCAGTTTGCCGATGCACCCCCGCACGTGTTCGTCGGGATCATCGCGCCAGATGCCGTAAAGGCGTACCGCGATGGAGCGCAGAGCGCCCTCGACGGATGGACCTTCCTTGGTCATCCTCGCCAGAGCATCGATGATGAGCAGCTTGGTCTTGGGTTTGAAGGAGGGATTCCAGAAGCCGTCCACCGCGCTCGGCCAGTGCAGGGATTGGCAGGCGCTGAGCCTCCTCGCGTTGCGGCACAACAGCTCCGCGGCAACGAGCTGGCTGTTGGGGGATGCCGAACGCAGCGCGGCGTCGATCACTAGGATGGCCGTCTCGTCCGAGACCCCTTCCGCGCCTTCGGACCACAGGTCCACCAAGAGTGCAACGGCGAGATCGGAGTGGTCGAGCCGGGTGAGTGCCAGCAGCCCCGAGGCCATCGCCGCTGGATGCGCGGGCCCCGATTCGGTCGGGGAGAACAACTGTCCGGCTCGCATAGCGGCATCCAGCCTGAGCTGACGTTGCCGTTCATTCTGCTCTTGCGCCAGTCGGCGTTCGGCCTGATGGTTCACCATCAGGCCGATCAGGGATACCGAGGCGGTGACCAGTACCCCGATGAAGGTGAGGACGGCCGTGAGTTGCTTTGTCTCACCACCGCCGATAAGGCCATGTAGAAGAGCCGCGGGCAGCCCGGCGGCAAGGAAGAATACACCGATCGAGGCGGCAACCAGCCGCCTGCTGTCTCTGCTCACATGCAACCCTTACCCCCGGCGCCCGTCATTCGGGCGTGACGCCTTCGACGATGCCCCTGATGAAGCACTCAGAGCCCTGAAGGCTGGCCGCCACCCCTGCCGCAGCCCTGGCGTAGGACTTCAGGTGAGACCGCTCAGAAGTTCTCAACCGGCCGAGAGGCCTCGGCGGAGGTCGCGGAGCTGTCCGAGGGCCACGGCGAGTTCGTTGCGGAGCCGTACATTCTCCTCGTTCAGTTTCCGGTTGGCGTCCCTCAGCGCTCGCACCACGGTCTCGTGTGACTTGGTGGTGATCCGCTGATGGTCGGGGAGAGCCGGTCGCCGCGTGGCGCCGGAGCTGCTGCGAGCCCTGCACCGGGCACTGCACCTCACACCGCTTTAGGCCTGTTGGACCCAACGCCCCCGGCCGCCGTCGCAGGCCGGGGGTGGACCAGCTCGAAACCGTCACGGCGAGCGGGCCTCGGCGCTACATGGGTGCGCTGCGCGCCCGCCGCTGTTCGCGGATCTGGTCCTGTCTGGCCAGCAGCCGCCGGTTCTCCTCAACCAGTGACAACGGCCGGTTCGCCTTCGCTTCCTTCTGCGCCGCGCGGCGCTGCGCCGTGGCGGCCTGGTCCTTCTTCTCGCACTCTGGATGGACCGGCTTGCCCCGGCACGCCCCCTGGGCGCGGCTGATCCAGACGGTGCCCTCGATGAGGTCGGCGCACATCGCGCACACCGCAGGGCCCCGCCGTCGAGGCGCCGGCGCTGTCGCGCGGGGCGACTTCGCCGCCTGAGTCGCCGTCGTCCCGTCGGCCCGCGTCACGGTGACCGGCGAAGCCGGGCTGACGGAATAGGACCGCAGGTCGTCCGGGGTCGCCCGGTGCTGCTGGCCCTTCCTGCCCCCGCGCACGGGGATCTTGTCGCTCATGCGCGCAGCGTACGCCTTGGCCTATCCGGTGCAGTGCTCAGGCCACGCGGGCGGCACCGTGGCCTTCCTCGATCTCATCAGCCATCTCCAGAAAGCTGCCGAAGGAGAAGCCGCCGAGCAGCTTGGCGGCGCCGGCCAGCACCATGAACGCCAACTGCTCGTCCCTCCCGGCCAGCGCCCCGGGGCCCCCGGCCGACGGCCGGAACGAGGCCAGGATCCGCTGATACGAGACCAGCGGCAGCTGCTCCTCCAGGGTGCACAGCAACTCGAGGTGAGTGCGACCCCGGGCGGCCAGTCCTCCGTCTCGCCGAACTCGTGCAGAACCAGCAGCAGCTCGTGCCGGTACCGTCCCGGCCGGTTCAGAACGCTTCTCGTCATGCGCCACGGCATACCGTCCCCAGCTCACGCAGGCACGCACGGCTCGGGGCGCCGCCGGAGGTTCACTCCGTTGGACCGCCGACGTCGAGGTAGCCGCCGCTGCCGGACAGTTCCTCCACTGCCCGCGCCGAGTTCGCCGCGTCCCTGGACACCCCGCGACCCCGGCCACCCGGCCCCCTCCCTGCCACACATCGGCGACGTCCCCGCCGACCCCGGCCTGGTCCTGGCCCTCGCGACCGCCCGGCCCGCGCTGGAGGGCTCCGACACGTCCGTGGCGCTGCGCGCCACCGGACACGAATGGGAGTTCCACCCGTCCGTCCGCCCCGCCCTGCAGGCCCTGCTGTCCGGCGCCCGCCTGATCCTCGGCGACCTGGCAGAGCGCTCGGGCCTCACTGCGGAATAGGTCGCAGGCCTCGCCACCGAGCTGGTATCCAAGGACGCGGCCGCCCTCTCGCAGCCCAAGTAGGAACCGCCCGTGTTCGACGCCCCGCCACCGCCACCGCCGACCGGATGCTGGCCGCCCAGCGGCATGCCGCCGGCCAAATCTCCTGCATCGCCTGCGGCACTCGCTTCATGCGGAGCACGGCCAAGCGGCGCGAGCACGGCGCACGAAGCAGGCTGAGCTCGACCTCTACGAGAACCCCTACGCCTCCGACGCCGACCCGGTGGATCCGCCCCGAGCAGGCGGTCACGTTCACCTGGCAAACGGTCACGGTCGCTTCGCCAGCGCGCAGGACAAAGGGGTCGTGGACGAGCACGACCAAGACCAGCACTACGTCGCCGGACCGGCGCGGCCAGCCCTCAGCACGGCGCAGGCTCGAGAGACGACGGCCGGACTACGCACGGTGATGGACGACGTCCGACGCGCCGTGACTGTGCGCGCGCCGCCCGGGGCCGCGCGCGCAGGCCTACTAGCGCCTGGATATCGACCGCGATGAGCACCATCACCGCTGGCGCCGACTCGTCTCGCGTGCGAGACACCGGCCCGCGCGCCTCGGCCCGCGCTCGATTACGGCCTATCTCAGCGTGCTCTGCTCATCGTGTCCGGCTCTGCGACGTCGTCGCAGAACTTGAGCATCCCCGGGCTCGCCTCGCCTGCCCGCAGCGGCCTCCACGCCCTCTGTGAGCTCGCCGTACGCGCCGTGGTCCGCCAAGCCTCGGCCTACTGCTCGCCTTCCAGCGGAGTGCCTGTCGGCTCTGGCGAACCTGCCCTCGATTCAGCAGAGCCGACAGGCGGCGCGTGGATCAGTGCCAGCCCGTGCAGGACCAGCTGCCCCCTCGGCCGTCGTACTGCTCCACGCACGCGCGGTAGGCGTTGCTCGACCCGACCATCTGCGTGTACGCCTCGTAGGAGAGCGAAGCATTCGCGAGATACGAACGACCACCCCGAATCTCGATCTTGAATCGCCAGGAGTCGTTCGCCCTTTCGATCCGCGCCCAGGCAGCACTGCATCGGGCCGAGTTACGCAGTTCCACACGTGGCCCGCCGCCGGCCGGGCTCACCCGGGCGACGACCTTGGCACCGGAAGCACACCCCTCACGCTGGGGGTTCTTCCCCGTGCACGAAGAACCCTTACACGCTGCCGGCGCGGCGGCCTCGGCCGACAGAGCGGGGGTCAGCAGCAACGCCGACGTCAGAGCTGCGGTGCCGATGGACAAGAGGGCTAAACGACGAACGATCACAGGGCTCTCCTTCAGCGCACCAGGAGAAATGCACATGGAGCCTGATCTCCAGTGCACCGGTGCTCACTCGGATCTTGATCCGGGCACCGCACCCGGAATCTCCCAGCGACGACGCACCACTCCACCGAGTGAGTACCCGCCGAGGGCTTCACCCCCGCACTCACGAACCGCTCTGAAAGCACTCCGGGGGCGGTTGGTACAGCTGAAGCCAGGCATGTCCAGAAGTGACTGTGGTGTTCAGTCGCTGGCTTCAGTCGCTTGGCATATCCGCAGGTCAGGGCCTTCCAGTGAGCTGGACAGCGACTGAAGCGACTCAGCTTCAGGTATATGAGGAGATTCGTGTGCGCGCGTGTGCGTCATATATAGGAGTGTTCAGTCGCTTCGGTCGCTGTTGAGTAAGTTATGTGCCGTCTGACCTGCAGGTTCGCGTACAGCGACTCACAGCGACTGAGTGAGTGTGGGTCGCTGTGACCGGCCTGCCTTAGTCGCTGAGCGCCCGGGTCGTGGCCGGTCGACACACCGGCTGAAGGGTTTGGTGACATGCTGCCCGCACCGTGCCCTGAGCTTCGCTAGGCTGTGTCCGTTGTTGAGTCGCTTCAGTCGCTGTAGGGGGAACCAGATGCCCAATGAGCTGCGGTTTTCTCGCAGCGACTCAGGGCACAGCACCTCTGAGCGTTCAGTCGCTACGCACACTGTGGCCCGATGGTGCGTCGGCAACGGCTGGCCCGTGCTGCCGCTGGCCGCTGGCCGCAAGACGCCGGCGGGCAACTGCCGGGACTGTTCTCAGCCGGGCCACACCCACGAGGGCTGTTCCTGCCCGCAGGCAGGCAAGTGGTGCCACGGATTCCACGCGGCAACGCTGGACTATGACCGCGTCGACAACTGGTGGAGCCGCAACCCTGCATTGGGAGTAGGTGTCGCCTGCGGCCCGGCAGGCGTAGTCATCATCGATGTCGACACCCACACCGCCGTATTGCCCCCGCGGGACAGGATCCTGCCCGGCATCACGATCGGCGACCACATCGACCTGTCGGGAATGACGACCGGGTACCACTCGCTGGCGGTCCTGGCCGCCCTGCGCGACGCGACCTCGCCGACCGAGGACGACTCGACCCTGCGTGTCCGCACCCCTTCCGGTGGCATGCATATTTGGTACCGGGCCACCGACGGTCGCCGCTGGCAGTCCTCAACGGGCTCAGGCAAGTCCCGAGCGCTGGCCTGGCAGGTGGACGTCCGGGCCTACGGCGGGTACGCCATCGCCCCCGGCACTACCACCAGCGCAGGCACCTACACGCCCATCGGCTCCACACGCCAGCCCGCCCCCCTCCCCGCCTGGCTGGCGCAGGAACTGCAGCGCACAGGACACCTCCCGGCGGCGCATATCCCCGCCCCCCGCCCTGTCCCCCCGCGCGCCCGCCAGGCAGTCATCGCGGCTGGCGGTGGCCGTGAACAGACATCCCGGATGCTGTCGGCCCTCCTGGCGGACGTTGCCGCCTGCGCACAGGTCTCCGAAGGCGCGGGCTTCACCGAGAAGCTGAACCGAGCCGCTTACACCTTCGGTGGTCTCGTCGCCGCTGGCCAACTTCCGCAGGAAACGGCCGAACGAGTTTTGCTCGACACCGCCGTCATGGCCCGCCCGGGTCAGAACCAGCGCATCGAGCAGATCGTCCGTAGCGGCATGACCGCTGGCGCCAAGCGCCCCCTGTACCTCGGAGGCCGCCGGTGACCCCTGTCCCCAAGGAAAACGGCTACCTCTTCGACTTCGACGCTGAAGCCATCGCTGCCCAGATCCTCGCCCAAGCCCCACAGCCGCTGCCTGCCCAAGCACGAGAACAGGCTCACCCAGACCACGCCAGCCCCGCAGGCCTGCTCCCCGACACTCTCAGCGACCGAGGCAACGCCAAGCTCTTCGTCCGCCTCTACGCGGGCGACTACCGGCACGTTCCCGGCCTGGGCTGGTACCGGTGGGACACCACCCGCTGGCAGGTCGACGAAGACGACACCGTCATCTGGGCTGCCGGAGACCTGGCTGAAGCCATCGCCACCACAGACCCTCGTGGGATCTACTCCAACCAAGCCCTCCTCAAGCACCGTCGCCGCGCCCTGAGCACTGCCGGGCAGAACGCCCTGCTAACCCAGGCCAAGTCCGCCCCCGGCATGGTCCTCAAGGCCGAACTCCTCGACGCCGACCCTTACGCCCTGTGCACCCCGGCCGGCATCGTGGACCTGCGCACCGGCCTGATCCGCCCCCCGGAGGCAGACAAGGACTTTCACTCCAGGTCCACTTCCAGGGGCCCCAAGCCACAGCCCACCCCCCGCTGGAACCGATTCCTCACCGACGCCTTCGGAGACAACACCGAAGGCGCCGAAATGATCGACTTCCTCCACCTGCTCCTGGGCTACTCCATCACCGGCGACGTCGGTGCTCAGGTCATGCCCTTCCTCTTCGGCTCCGGCAAAAACGGCAAATCCGTCCTGCTCGACGTACTGATGAAACTCCTCGGCGACTACGCAGACGCCGCCCCGCCCGGCTTCCTCATGGCCAGAACCTTCGACGGCCACCCCACCGAACTCGCCGAACTCCACGGCCGCCGCGTCATCGTCTGCTCCGAAGTCAAACCCGGCGACAAGTTCGATGAGGCTCGAGTCAAACTGCTCACCGGCGGCGACCGCATCAAGGCCCGCCGGATGCGGCAGGACTTCTTCTCCTTCACCCCGACCCACAAACTGTGGCTGATTGGCAACCACCGTCCCGAGGTCGGCACGGGAGGCTTCGCCTTCTGGCGCCGCATGAGGCTCGTACCGTTTGAACGGGTTGTCTCCGACGACCGGAAGATCGACAACCTGGCCGACATCCTCGTGGCAGAAGAAGGCCCCGGCATCCTCGCCTGGCTCATCGACGGAGCCCGTCGCTACCTCGCCGGCAACCGCGACCTGACCGGCCCCACACCCGTCCAGATTGCCACCAACGCCTACGCCGAAACCGAGGACCACACCGGCCGCTTCTTCGAAGAGTGCTGCACCCTCCAGCCCGATCACCGAGCCGAACAAGCCCGCCTCTACAGCGTCTACCGCACGTGGTGCCAAAATGAAGGCGCGCCCGCCGTCTCCTCCCGCGCTTTCGCAGCCCGGGCCCGCGAGATGGTAGGCCTCGCCTCACCCAAAGAAATGATCTTGTCCAACTCCAAAAAGTACTACCCCGGCATCGGACTGCTCGCCGAGGAGGAGAGCGCATGAGTTCCCTCATCTCCGACGACGAGATCCACAACGAAGTCGAACTCGTCTGGCTCGAAGACGTCACCGACCTTGACTACGTCCGCCAATCCCTCGACCGTCTACCCACCCGCCGCGGCAAGCCCGCCTACCACAGAGACGGCCGCCTCGTCGGCTACGCCCAACTCGGCCCCCAAGCCAAACCCTCCCGCGCCAGCGGAACCTTCCGCCGCCGAGTGTTCTGGCTCCTGCCCCACGACCGAGACACCGTCCCCGACGGCCTCTACTCCACTGGCGCCCCAGCCGAAGCAGTCGACCCTCGAACCCTCTCGGCCGGCAGCCGAGGCAGAAAGACCGACCGCTCCGAGAAACCAGCACAGCCCACACACCACCCGTAGGCCTGTCCAAAAACGATTCGGCATACCCCAGCTTCAGTCGCTTGAGTCGCTCCAATGGGCGTCGCTATGCCAGTGACCTGCAGGTTTACGAACCAGTGACTCAAGCGACTGAACCAGACGGCGACGCAAGCCGCCCCGTCCACCCGCACTGAAAGCCGCGTTGAGCAACTCGCTGCCCCGTGCACTGCTCGAGGTGCCGGTCAGAACTGGTACCGCAACAGGCGGCTGCGAGCGGCCCGGGTGCAAATGCCAAGGCCGGTGATGATCTGCTCGATGGGAACGTCGTCCTGAGGTGGCGGGCCGCGGTGCCGGCGGCCCGGGTGCTGCGAACTGTTCGGCGACGGCCTGGTGTACTCCGCGGCGTTCCAAGCGGTCACCGCGGTCACCCAGTACTACGCCGTCTGCACGAAGGACCGCTCCAGTGCGCAGGCGGATTTCGGTGATGAACGGACCCGGCAGTTGCTGCGCCTGTTTTTACCGGGGTGAAGTAGAGCCACGGCTTCGGTCTGTTGGGGAGCCAGCGGTTCTTCGGCGAGATAGGGGGCCAGTAGGTGTGATGGTGTGGAACATGCCGCTTTCGGAGTAATCGTGAGGGCTTGGGCTGTTCGGCCGTCACGCTGTGCCTGTTGATCACGGTCCAGGTCAGGGAGACCGCTGGTGCACAGGTCACGTGAGTGGCTGTTCGAGAGGATCCGCCGGGCCCAGCGCGAGCAGGGGTTGTCGGGGCGGGAGCTCGCGGTGCGGTTCAAGGTGTCGCGGAACACGGTGAAGAAGGCGTTGGAGTCACCGGTGCCACCGAAACGCAAGGCACCGCCGCCGCGCAAGAGCGTGCTGGAGCCGGTGAAGGGCTTCATCGACGCGATACTGCGCGAGGACCTGGACGCGCCGGCGAAGCAGAAGCACACGATCCCGCGAATCATGGAGCGTCTGGCCGCGGAGCACGACTTCGAGCTGGGTCGGCAGACCACGGTGTGGGAGTACGTGAGAAAGCGGCGCCCCGAGATCAAGGCGGAGGCACTGGAAGGCCGCCGGCACCTGGACGGGATGGTGCCGCAGGCGAAGAGGCCGGGCGAGGAGGCGGAGGTCGACTTCGCGGACTTCTGGCTGGACCTGGCGGGTCAGCGGCGCAAGTGCGTGCTGTTCACGCTGCGGCTGTCCTACTCGGGCAAGGCGGTCCACCGGGTCTACGCCACCGCCTCGCAGGAGGCATTCCTGGAAGGGCACGTGGAGGCGTTCACGGTGCTGGGCGGGGTGCCGTCGGTGCACATCCGCTACGACAACTTGAAGCCGGCGGTCAAGCAGGTGCTGTTCGGCCGCTCCAGGTTGGAGTCGGCCAGGTGGGCGTCGTTCAAGTCCTGGTACCAGTTCTCGGCGTTCTACTGCGCGCCCGGCGAGGACGGCGCCCACGAGAAGGGCGGGGTGGAGCACGAGGGCGGCAGGTTCCGCCGCAAGCACCTGGTCCCGCCGCCCGCGGTTGACTCGTTGGCGGAGCTGAACGAGCGCCTGGCTGCGATCGACGTCGCCGAGGACGCCCGGCACATCCACGGTCGGCCGACCTCGATCGGGTTCGACTTCGAGGCCGAGCGCGAGCGGCTGCGGCCGCTGCCGGCGGACGACTACGACTGCGGGATCGACCTGACGCCGGTGGTCGCGCGCAACTCCCGGATCACGGTGCGGCAGTGCTACTACTCGGTGCCGGCGAAGTTCATCGGTGCCAAGGTGCGCGTCAAGCTGCGGGCGAACGAGTTGTGGGTGTTCGACGGGCGCAAGGTGGTGGCCCGCCACCCCAGGCTGACGCGCCGTTACACCTACCACGACCTGCTGGACCACTACCTGGAGATCCTGCTGGTCAAGCCGGGCGCGTTCGCCGGGGCCTCCGCGCTCGCGCAGGCCCGGGCGGAGGGCGGCTTCACCAAGGTCCACGAGGCGTTCTGGGCGGCGGCGAAGAAGAAGACCGGGGACCGCGAGGGCACCCGGATGCTGATCGAGGTGCTGCTGTTGCACCGCCAGCTGCCGGGCGAGGCGCTGGTCGCAGCGATGGAGACCTGCCTGCGGATCGGGTCGGTCTCCACCGACCTGGTCGCCAGCGAGGCCCGCAAGGCGATGGAGGGCACCGACGCGGACGACGCCGAACTGCTGGCCGACGCCGACACCGACGAAAAGAGCGCGGCGGACGTTTCCTCCGACACGGCTGGCGGGGCCCGGGTGATCTCCCTGCACGCGCGCCGCCTGCCGCCCGACCCGCGCCAGGGAATGCCCGACATGAGCAAGTACGACCGGCTGCTGAGCCCGGTCGCCGGCCGCGACAGCCAGACCCAGAAAGGCCACGGCGCATGAGCCCGACCATCACCGTCACCGACCAGGACGACGAGCCGGACACCGACGGCAGGGTCCCCGGCCGCAGGATGTCGCTGCCGGGCGATCCGGAGGACATGCTCATCGACGAGGCATGCCGGGAGCTCCGCCTGCCGGCGTTCCGCGAGCGGTTCATCGACCTGGCCGGCACCGCCCGGCGCGAGCAGGCCACCTACAAGCAGTTCCTGCTGGACATGCTGCAGGCCGAGCTGACCGACCGGGACCTCCGCCGCCAGCAGCGACTGCTCAGGTTGGCCCGCTTTCCGCGGCCCAAGCGGCTGGAGTTATCTGGGGTTCATTTGTGCCCGTCTGGAACGTCCGTCAGCGTGGGTTTCACTCGTTCTGATGGTCGTTGGCGTTGCGCAATCCGTTCATGACGGGCCGCTACCTCCCGCCGGCCGCTGCGACGGGTTTGGCCGCTCCGGATCGGTTCGCTCAGAGCGCCACGCTGGTCAACGGCCTGGGCCCGGTCTTCGCGGGGCCGCTGTTCGACCCGCGAGACCCGCGGCTGGCCGGGGTGTTCATGCATGGATCTCGGCAGACCCGGCTCAACATCACTGCCCTGCCGCTGGTCATGCGGCGCGAGGTCGGCTGGTGGCTGGCTACCTGCGCACGCACTGGCGAACGGCAGGCCCACGCGAGCGAGTGGAACCGCTGGGCAGCCACCGCCGACCACGTCATCGCGCGCCACCCGCACGTCCTCTCCTTCGCCGACTTGCCCCTGGCCGAGTGGATGACCGCCTGGGGCCGGATCTATCACGCCGATCGGGGGCGGATGCCTGCCCCAGAACACCGGCGACGGGCCGAGTACGCCTTGCGCGCGATGCTGGAGCGGCTGCTGCGGCGCTACAGCAGCGAGGTCGACTGGTGGCGGCATGACATCTGGTCGCTGCGGCTGGACGGACGCATCCCGCGGCGCGAGCATGAGCCACGCGCGAACACCGCCGTCCGCTGGGGCGACATCACCCCTGTCTGGCTGCGGGAGGGGACAAAGTTCTACCTCCGGCTGCAGATGGAGTCCGGACAACTGACCTGGTCGACGGTGATGCAGCACCGGGTGAACAGCGCACGCTTCGCCGCCTTCGTGACCGAACGCGGAATCGACAACCCCGCCCTGGTGAACGGCTCTGAGCGGAGCCTGCGTGCACTTGCGCTGGACTTCGGCACCTTCCTGCACAACTGGCGGCGCGAGCGGTCGGGCCGAAGCGAGGTCGGCGGCAGCCTCCAGCCGAGGACGATCAACAAGAACCTGCAGACGATCGACCTGTTCTACCGGGTCATGACCGACTGTCGCGCCGAAGCCGCCGAAGCATTGGACGACGCGCGCTGGCTGGCGCTCACCGACAGCCATGCCCGCATGTTCCGCACCGCCGACCGGCCCAGGCAGCGCGAGGTCCGCGAGGCCGACGAACGCAACTACATCAACGACACCGACCTCAGCAGCATGCTCACCCACATCGAGCTCCTCGGCCTGCCCGCCGAGCAGACCCGCACCGTCGTCCGCGACGGGTGCCAGGTGGAGCTGGCCGGGCTCGGGCATCCTGCGGTCATGCGGGCCTGGCTGATCCAGGCCATGACCGGACGCCGGGCCAGCGAAGTGCTGATGATGGACTTCGAGCCGCTCTCCGACATCCCCGGCCTGGACGTCGCAGCCGTCCCCGAGGGCGGGATGGTCGCCCGGCTCCGCTACCAGCAAACGAAGATCGACGCGGCACCGAACACCATCCTCGTCGGCCGTGACGTCGTTGAGATCATCCGGGAACAGCAGGCATGGGTGCGCGAGCACTGGCACCTGGGCCCGGCCGACACCATCCGCTACCTGTTCCCGAAGACCACCGGCAACCGGCACGGCACCAAGTCCTGGGAGACCAGCAACTACAACCACGTCCTGAAGGACTTCAGCCACCACCTGGACCTGCGCGACTCACGCGGCGAGCTCCTCCTCTACTCACGAAGCCACCGGCTCCGCCACACGAAGGCAACCACGCTCATCAACGCCGGCGCCCCGATCCACGTCGTCCAGCGCTACCTCGGCCACCTCTCACCGGAGATGACGATGCGTTACGCCGCGACCCTTGCGAGCACCGCCGAGCGCGAGTTCCTTGCCCTGGCCAAGGTCGGGCGCGACGGCCGCCAGATCGGCATGGACCGCCGCGACATGCTCGACCTCGTGCAGCTCGACCGCCGCACCGACCGCATCCTGCCCAACGGCTACTGCCTGCTGCCACCCACCCGGTCCTGCGACAAGGGAAACGCCTGCCACGGCTGCGACCACTTCGCCACCGACCGCACCTTCCTGCCGGACATTCAGCGCCAACTCGCCGAAACCCAGTCGCTGGTCGCCACCCGCCAGGCCCGTCACACCGAGCGCTACGGCGAGCCGATGAGCGAGGCCAACGTCTGGCTGGAACAGCGCAACGCGGAGATCCGCAGCATGCAGCTGGAGATCGTCGCCCTCGACGCCCAACCAACCGACAGCACCACTGTCGTCCGCGGCGCCGGCGTGCTCGGCCGCACTGGCTACCAGGACGCCTCGGACAGCAATAGGGGATCACGCTCATGAGCAACCGGCCGAACGACGCAGTCCCAGAGACCATGCCTCCTCCGGACCGCCGGATCGCCGCCCTGCGGCAGGCCGCCCAGGACAAGCACCAGCAGGCCGTCCAACGAGCGGAGGTGGGCATCCGAAGGCTGATCAAGGAAGGCGAGGAGATCAACTTCCGGGCCGTCGCCCGCGCGGCGGGCGTCAGCTTGGACTTCCTCTATGCCCACACCGACCTGCGTCAACGTATTGAGACCTTGCGCGGCCAGCAACGGGCCGAAGACCGCCCTCCCCCACAGGCGCCCTCAACCGACGACGGCACGGTCATCCATACTCTTACCGAAGCCCTCCGCCGTGAGCGGACCACCCACCGCGAGCGCGTCCAAGAACTCGAACAACGACTGGCCGCGGCACATGGCGAGATCCTGCGCCTACAACGCGTGATCCAGGCACATAACCCGAGGTCGTGACAACACTCGCCTGGGTCCAGGTCTCACGATTCAGAACGCAATCCCAGAACACTGTGCTGCACCACACCCGAGGGAAGATCTCTCTTTCCCGAAGCCCGAGCAGTCAGCTCCACGAGTCCGGCCCGGAGGTCGGCGGCCGGCTCACCAAGGACGATCGCACTGATGACCAGCTCGATCATGAGGCGATCGTACTCGTCGCCCATGCTCCGATAGCGCTCTCCATCGGCCTCCACCACGGCAGAGGAGATCCTCCTCCCACCACCAGCCACAGGGGCGAAGGACGCCTCATAGACGCCGTGACCGGTCCAACTCCGGTGCATGAAAAGGACATCGCCTTCGACGAAGACGTTCCACTTCTCATCCATGTCCCGGGCTCGATATCCGCGCTGGATCCGGTCCCAGTCCTCGTCAGTCCAGACACGATCCGGCAGCTGAGACACCGGACGGGGCGAGCTGATCGGGTGGAGGCGCCGGAACGACTCTCGGGTGAGCGGGGCATCGGCAGTCATGGCGTGATCTTACGGCTGCACCGCTCGAACACGACAGCGACTTAGCGCCAAGAACAAGTGCCCTGGGCAGAGGGTGAACCTCTGCCACCTTCCAGACGCATCTGCAGCGTCCTGAACAGTGATTTTGCACGACTCCGTCACCGCTACCCCAGATAACTCCAGGACTTCGACTTCGCGAAGAACCCGAACGTCACCCCGGAGGTCGTCGCGGACCTGAAGTCCCCGACCTGGGTGCGCGAGGGCCGGCCGCTGGTGCTGATCGGCGACTCCGGCACCGGCAAGTCCCACCTGCTGATCGGCATCGGCACGGCGATCGCCGAGACTGGGCTGTCGGTGCGCTACACCACCACCTCGGCGCTGGTGAACGAGCTCGCCGAGGCCGACGCGAACCGCCGCCTGTCCTCCGTGATCGCCCGCTACAGCAAGATCGACCTTTTGTGCCTGGACGAGTTCGGCTACCTCAACCTGGACCGCAAGGGCGCCAAGCTGCTGTTCCAGATCTTCACCGAGCGCGAGGAGCGCAAGGCCACCGCGGTCGCCACGAACTCGCCCTTCACCGAATGGGACAAGACCTTCGGCGACGCCCGCCTCTGCGCGGCCATCGCCGACCGGATCACCTTCCGCTGCACACTGATCCAGACCGGCACCGAGTCCTACCGCTACCAAGCGACCCAGGAATCCCTCTTCCCCACCCCGAACTGACTACCTGACGCTGTCGGGATCTTGGTGGTCGTGCGTTTCGGGTGGACAGCAGACCTCGCCCAACACGTGAGCGTCCGCAGCTGCCATAGACTCCTTGATCATGTTCAAGGGCTGGTGGCATGTCGTGCCGGATGAAGAGCGGCAGCAGTGGCTGCTGGAGCCGTTCGTGGGTGTTGGGCCACTGCGCTTCGGCATGAGCCCCGATGAGGTGGCGGGCACCATGAGCGGCCTCACCGCGGAGGTCGAGCGACACACACGCCAGCGCGGGGTAGATGCGAACGTCTACACAGTCGTGGAAGGCAAGTACCCGGAGTTCGGCCTGCACCTCTACTACCGGGATGAACAACTCGCGGGCATTGTGGTCGACGCTCTGTGCGGACCGCAGGTCTCCGCGGACGGTACGGCACTCGTCGGCCGGGTGCCTTCGGTGCTGGAGCGGTGGATGCTCGATCGAGCCGAGGCCCGCTCGCCCGAAGACGAGCTCTCCTACATGAGCGCGGGCGTTCCCGGCTCGGAGTCCCTGGGCGTGGTGATCAACGTGCAACGGGAGGGTGACCGCCTCCTCACCCGGCCGGTGTTCTTCCCCGCCGAGGCGCTCGACGACCTCTCCCACTGGCTGCCGAGGGACACCTGGGAGATCCACGACTGAGCACTGCCACGGCGCCTGCGGGGACCACGGTCTGACCAGCAGCGTCGGGTAGTCAGTCCGTGAGGGCACGATCTACGGGTCCAGCCCTCCGGCACGTCCATGAGCGAGGCCCCGGCCGCGACTTGTCAGGGAGGCGACCCGGGCCCACGATCACAAGCTACCGACGCCTCGCTCCCAGCCCTGTGGACACTCCGCCCAGACCCCACCAGGTCACCCGATCAGTGGCTCCCGATCTCGCCGAAACGGCTCCCGAACTCACCGAAGAACACCCGCCGCAGTCGAGTACACCACCGCCACGAACGGCCTAGACCTGGCTCCCGCTCACACCGAAGCAGTGGCTCTCATATGACCCGACAAAATCACTGCGCCTGCTCTCCGGGCCGCTCCTGGCGTGGCCGCGGGCAAGGCGGCCGAGGCTGTGGCCGCGTACCGGCGGCTGGTCGCGTCGTACCGGCTGCCAGAACCACCCGCCCCCGGGAGCGGGCCGGAAGCGCCCGAGACCGGTTGCCCTTCTGGGACCGGCCACTGAGCCACCGCTCTCCATCCCGACGACGTCGAGGACTTCAGTAGGCGTGCGCTCTTTCCTTTCCGCGGTGGTGTACATCGGGCTGACGGCAGGCTGCGATTAGGCCGTTCGGGTGAATGGCCGCCGGGTGCTCACGCGCGGACTTTCTCGGCCGGGACTTCCCGTGTGAATGGAAGTGAACGTTCTGGTGCGGAGCGTGCCCGTGTTGATTCGTGTGGGTGCCTGCAATGTGCGTGGGGCGGGTGCTGGCGGAGGATGAACCGGGGGGCGTGGTTCCGGTTTTCACGGGCGTGGAGTCTTGGCACGCCTGTGCTGCTGGTGGTTACGGTGCGGTCTCCGGACAGCAAGAAGGCCCCGGGGGGTGCCACCCCCGGGACCCGACGCGTCCGGCGCACACGAAACGACCTAGGAGGTTCGCGTGATGGAACGCGCTCGCCGGCAGCCGATCGTCCGGCTGTCGAAGGGGACCGACAGTACCATTCCGATGCCCGCACCGGCCGAAACGGGAATGGTCAGCATCCTTTCGGTGGGATTCAGGTGGGGGTCACTGCTGACCGCTGCCGCCGCCGCAGCGACCGTTGTGGGGGTGGCGCCCCCTGAGCTGCTGCTGACCTTGGCCCCGGCCGTTTTCGTGGACCGGACGTTCGCGTCGTATCTGCGGATCCGTCGCAGCTGAACCCAAGAGCCCGGCCGGAAATGTTCCGGCCGGGCGCACCGGGTGCCGGTGTCTACCGCACGAGGCTGCCATGCCCTGTTCGGGGCGATGAGATCCGGCCAATGCCTGCCCAGTTCGTGATCCCGAAGATGTGACGCCCTGGGGTACCGATGCCTGACCCTGTCCTCCCGCGGCCCGCTCTCCAACCGCGCGATGCCGCGCCCGCGCCACCACCCCGCCGTGCTGACCCGCCCGGCTCCGGCCGGCCCCACGGCGGCCCGCCGGCCGCAGCGACGCTTGTGTCCTATCAAGCCTTCTGCGCCAAGTACCGGCCTCTCTACATCCGGTACGCGGCAGCCCGAGTGGAAGACGCCCGCCACGGCGCGCGCCTCGCGGACTGTGCCCTCGCCGGTCTCGCGCAAGGCTGGACCGAGGCGCTGACCTGCGCATCCCCGGCTGCCAGGGCCTGGGAGATGTTCACTGCCATCGTCGAGGCAACCGCCGGCCGCGGGGCCCGGGCCATGCCCGCCCTGCCCTGCCCGCAGGCTGACACGATCATCCTTCGCCACCGGCTCGGCCTGGCGCTCGAGACCGCCGCCGAGATGATGGGCATCTCGGCCAGCTCCTTCCAAGCCCTCCACCGCGCGGCGCTCCGCTCCCTCGCAGCATCCCAGTGAATTCTCAACTGGCATATTCCACTGCTTGGTCGCTGCCGACCGCTCGCACGCCCGCGTGAAAACACCGCGACCTAATTCACCCCACGTGCATCACTCTTACTTCGTGATGGCCTAGTGCACCCACGGCGAGTAGCCCTAATATGTGGCGCTACTCAACTGCCGGAACTGCGGCCGGTTCAGACCGGCACCCGCGGGAGCAGACCATCCCCATGATCGACGTCAACAGGCCCAGCTATGCCCGAATGTACGATTACCTCATCGGCGGAACCGACAACTATCCCAGCGACCGCCGGGCATGCGCCGAACTCCTGACGATCGCCCCCGCCATGCAACAACTCGCCCAGGCCAACCGCGCCTTCCTGGTCAGGGCCGTGCGCTACCTCGCCCGACACCGCCGGGTTCGCCGCTTCATCGACTTCGGAACCGGACTTCCCACCCGCCCCAACGTCCACCAAGTAGCCCAGGAAGTCGACCCGAAAGCCTCCGTCGTCTACATCGACAACGACCCCATGGTCTGCGCCCACGGCCGGATGGTCCTCGAAGAAAACCTCCTGACCACCGCCGTCATCGAAGCGGACATCCGCCACCTGGACAGCATCTTCACCGTGCCCCGCGTACGGCGGATCCTCGCCGAAAACCAGCCCGTGGCAGCACTATTCGTCTCCGTCCTGCACTGCCTCGACGACGAAGACGACCCCTGGCAACTGGTCAGCGACGTCGCCGCCCACCTTCCCGCCGGCAGCTACCTCGTCATCTCCCACCTCGCCAGCGACGACCCCACACTGCGGCGCGACCTCACCGCGTTCATGTCCCGCAACCTCGGCACCTGGGGCCGCGTCCGCTCCACCACCGAGATCGCCCGCCTCTTCAACGGAACAGACCTCCTCGAGCACACCAGCCCCGTCGACGTCTCCGCCTGGTGCCCCGACACCGACCTCTGCGTACGACCGGCATCCCGCGACTGGATCGAGTACGGAGGCGTCGCCCGCATCCGCTAACGCGGATCGACCAGCTCAGCAATCCGCCGGTCCAGAAAATCCAAGGTCTCCTGCTTGCCCAAGGCATGAGAGCGCACCTGCTCAAGCGCAGCCTTGACCATCTCAACCCCCGACTCATCAAGCCACGAACCGCCATTGCCCGCCGTGTCCGCATACAGCATGTCCGCACACTCCCGCTCACGCGCGAACTGCAGCAGCGTCACCGACGGCGCCATCGGAACCGCCTGCTCCCAAGCCGACGACGGGAAGACACGGATGTGCACCGACTCCCGGTTCTCACACAGGCTGAACAGATGGCGCAGCTGCTCGCGCATCACCTGCCGACTGCCCACCGTCCTACGCAGCACCGCCTCGTCGATGATCGCCGTGAACTCCCGACCACCCGGAGCATCCAGCAGCCGCTGCCGTTCCTTGCGCAGCTGCCGGCGCCGCTCGGCGAGCTCGCGCTCCTCCTCGCTCAGACATGCATGGGTGAGCACCACGTCCATGTACGCGGACACCTGCAGCAGCCCCGGCACAAACATGCTCTCGTACATGGTGATCCGCTCGGCCGCAGCCTCCATGTGCAGCAGGTCGGCGAAGGCCCCGACGACCAGGCCGTCATGGGCCGCCCACCAGGCAGTGTCACCCGCCAGGAGCTGCTCCACCCGCAGCCGCGCCACCCGCTTCTCCTCCGGGTCGCTGACCCCGTAGCGGGCCAACAGCCCGTCGACGAGCGCGCGGGTGATGGTCACGTTCGTCTTGCCGTTCTCGATCCGGCTGAGGACCGCGGAAGACTGCACCAAATCCTTCGGGCGCACCACGTCGGCGAGGGTCAGTCCGGCTGCCTTGCGCAGCGCCTTCATGCGGCCGCCGAGGAGCTGCCGGACGGTACGCGAAGGCGGGAACGCCCCCGGAATCTCCGGAAGATCGTCCCCGCCGACAACACTCAAAGGCCGTGCGGCCACGTGCGACTCCTCGTTCACCATGGCGACCTTGCGCCAGAGCACATCATGAAGTCTCACCGACGCCGCAGCAACCCTAGTCCGTGATTTCAGACAGTCATCCCGTCAAACTCACCTTTCTTAGCGCCGTCGAGGAATGCGACCAACTCCTCCCGGGTGAACACCAAGGCCGGCCCCGCCGGGAACCGAGAGTTCCTGAACGCCACCTCGCCGGCCGCGAGTCGTGCAACTTCCACACAGTTGTCAAAAGGATTGCTCGCAGAAGCCTTCTGCCACCGCACCCCCGGAATCGAATCCGCTACCACCCCGTTGGGGACCATGTCGTCCATCAGACCCACCTTCCTCACTCCGACCAGCACCGTTGACCGCCACGCGAAAACCACGGCTCCACAGGCCGTCCACTCGATGCGAACAACCCACCCGCCCCGTGAAACTTTCACCGCCCTGCGCGGCGATGCCGACCCTAACCATGGCTGGCAGCCCTCGGCGTCCCTCGAAAGAGCACTTCTTTCAGTATGAAAATCATCCGAATTCCAGGCCGGTGAGCACCTTCGAGCTCACGACCCGAACCAGTGCGAAGGTTGGCCGAACCGCAATACACCTTCCGGTCAGACGTCCATGAAGATCAGCCTCACCACGTACCCAGACAGGACCTCGAAGGCTGTTGCAATAGACACCCAACCGTCGTGTAGTGCCGAACACACAACCCCGCCGCACTACCTCCCGCCGGTCAGGTGGGATTCACGGCGCACAGCCTGCGCCACCAGTGACCGCATCCGTCAGAGCAGAAGCACTCGCGGCGCCGGTTCGTCGGCAACGATGTGTACACGGGTGAGGGCCGGTTGCGCCTGGGCTGAGAGCCTTGTCCCACCGCGAGTCGGCGGGGATCATGACTGCGTGCAACACCGAGAGATACTCCACGAACTGCTCCGATGCGCCGGACTCACAGTCGTCGAGGACGTGTGCCCGGGCAGCCTGTTCCCGCCGGAGGCCGGCTGGCGAATCGCGCGGGGGATCGCGGCGCCGGACGGCGCGGTCCGGGAAGCACTCGACGCCGCGTGGTGGCGCCGCCTTGCAGATCCCGACGGCGCGTTCCTGGTAGCCGTCCTCGGACATCGGATCGGCGGCAACGACTCCTGGTGGACCCGGGTCCGCTACGCCGGCGGCGGTGTGCCAGGGCTGACCAGCGACCCCGGGTTCGTGGCGCTCTCCCTCGACGGGCAGGTGCTCCTGGCGGAGGTGCCCGGCGCGGACGGACCTCGGGTGACGGCCCTCGACCAACTGCCAGAGCGGCTGGAGGAGGGCGCCGCGGCCGCCGGGCGCGAGACGGAGGTCGAGCGCGCCGAAGTGTGGGCAGCGGTGCCCGGCCGACATGCGTGGCCTCTGCACTGGGCGGAGGGGATCGGATCCAATCCGGCCGCACCGGACGAACTGCTGATCCGGCTGCTGGATGTGGCCGAGGGCTTCCTGCACGGATGCGACCGGCCCGCCGTCCTCGACGCCGCCATTGCGCACCCCGATCCACGGGTGCGGTCCACACCCGCCGACACCTTCCGGCCCAAGCTCACATCCGACCAGTGGATACGCCTCGTCCGCGCCGAACCGTCGCCGAGCCGGCGCGTGCTCTGGGCCGAGCACGCCTGCAATTGGGAAGCCGAACTCCCCGACGACCTGTACGACGACCTCCTCGCCGGCCCGTCCCGCGCCCGGGCCGCCGAACTCCCCCGACTCCCCGCCCACCGTCTCCCGGGCCTCGCGGCCGACGCCGATCCCCGGGTGCGGTCGGCTGCCTGCGCCCGGTGGGAGGACCTCGCCGCGCCGCTGCGGGAGCGGCTGCTGGCCGACACTGACGACATGGTGCGTACAGCGGCGCTACTCGCCCACCACGCCGGCGTCCCCATGCCTCGCGAGGTCTTTGCTGCGCTGTCCGCGCCTCGGTGCGCGCTCGAACAATGCCGTCTCGCGCCCGGGTTGGAGGCGGAGCTGGTCCGGGACGGGGATGCGGAGGTACGCCGAGCGCTGGCCGCCAACCCGCGGCTCAGTGCACACAGCGTCGCCGTCCTCGCGGAGGACCCATGCGACGACATTCGCTCGGCGGTGGCACTGCGGCCCGACCTCAGCGAGGAGCAGCGTGCCGCGGTGCGCTACGACTTCGACCCGACGTCGATGTCGCGCACTGTGCCCTGGGTCGAGAGCCTGCACGGTGACGCCGACGCGATGCGCCGTCTGGCTGTATCGTCCCATCCGCTCATCCGCCGCAGCGTGGCCCGTGCCCGCCATCTTCCACCGGACGTCGTGGAGCGTTTGGCGCGGGACGAGGACCAGGCGGTCCGCCTGTTCCTCGTCGAATCCTGCGATGACGCGCCGGCCGAGATGCTGCTGGAGGTCTGGCGCTGGTGGGACGGCAGCTTCACTCACCCCGACCGCCCCCGCAGCCACCCCAACTTCCCCCGTACGGGCCTGCTGCGCTACGCCGGCGACCCCGATGGGCGGATGCGCCGCCTGGCCCTGGACGATCCGGAGTCCACGCCTGCCGACGTCGCAGGCCTCGCCCGCGACCCAGAAGCCGAGGTGCGCCGCCGCGCGGCCGAGGACCCCCGGCTGTCACCGGCCGACGCGGTGCGGCTGCTGAACGACCCAGCGGCCCACGTCCGCGGGACCGCGATGCGCAATCCGCGGCTGCCGGCCCGTGTCCTTGCCGGGCTGCTGCACGACCGCGACACAGCATGCGCGGCGGTCACCAATCCGGCGATCCCGGTCCCCACCCTGCACCGCATCCTAGTGCTGTGACCGCGAAGGTTCACCGGGGTGGGCGGTCAGGCTGCTGTTTGGAGTGGTCGGCCGCTCCAGCGGATGGCTTTCTCGCTGCGGATACGGGCGCGTTCACGTCGCTGGGCGGCCAGGACGTCGGGGTGGCGGGCGTTCTTGTTGCGCCAGCGCAGGTAGGCGTGCAGGGCCCGGGTCTGGACGGTGTGATTGGGGTGGTTCGAGTTAGCCAGGGTGAACTGCCGCAGCGGTCCGAAGTGGGCCTCGATGG
>NZ_JBHXTC010000079.1:0-17782 GCF_042677605.1 Streptomyces sp. NPDC127106
TCGGGGGGGGGGGTGGGGGGGGGGGGGGGGGGGGGTCGGCTCGGGGGGTACCCCTGGGGGGGGCCCGGCCCGGGCCCGCGCGGGCGGCCCCGGCCCGGGCCGGGGCCCCGCCGTCAGTGCCGTTCGGGCCGGAGGGCCCAGCGGGCCGGGAGGGCCGTGGCGGCCAGGCCGAGTGCCAGTGCGGCCGCGGCGAAGGAGGCGTACAGGGCGGGCGGGATGTGCGGGGGCTCCCCGGTGACGGCCCTGGTCAGCGGGATCAGGGTGGCCAGGGCGATCGCGGTGCCGAGGGCGGTACCCGCGCTGCCGATCAGCAGGCCTTCCCAGCGCACCATGCGCAGCACCTGGCGGCGGGTGGAGCCGACGAGGCGCAGCATCCGCAGCTCGCGGCGGCGGTCGAGGACGGTCATGACCAGGGTGTTGGCGGCGGCGATGGCCGCGAAGCCGCCGAGGACGGCCGCCATGACGGTGTTGGCCCAGGCGTTGAGGGCGCGGTCCGTGGTCTGCTGCGCGGTCCACCGTGCCGCCGGGAGCGCGGGGCCGGCGTCCGCCGGTGCCGGTCCGCGGACGAGGAGTTCGGTCGGCCGCCCGGCGGTGGTGCGGCCGGCCAGGTCGGCCGCGGGGAGGGTGACCTGGCCGAGGCCGAGGCCGCGGGTGTAGACGGCGATGACCCGGGGGCGGGCCGGGGTCCCGTCGGGCAGGCGCAGCGCGATGCGGTCGCCGACCGAGACCCGGGCGGATGCGGCGAGCGTACGGTCCACCGCGACGGTGCCGGGGGTGAGCCGGTCGAGGCTGCCCTCGCGTACACCGAGGTCGAGCACGGCGGCCGGGTTGCCGGAGACGCCCAGGGCGGACGCGGTCTCCAGGCGGCGGTTCTCGCCGGAGCCGGCCTCCGCGAGGACGGCGGTGCGGGTGACGCGCAGGCCTCCGGCGGCGTCGGAGGCGGGGTCGGGGACGACGTGGTCGGCGAGCAGTCCGGCCTCCTGCTGCTGCCGGATGGCCCGCTCCTCACTGGTGTGCAGGAACACGAGCGTCGAGGAGAAGGCCATGGCGAGCACGATCGGGGTGATCGCGGAGGTGAGGCGGCGGGCGTGGGTACGGCAGTTGGCCGCGGCGAGCGCGCCGGGGGCGCCCCCGGCGCGCAGCGGCAGGCCGAGTACGGCGGTGCACGCGCGGGCGACGAACGGGCCGAGCAGGGCCACGGCGAGCATGAAGAGCATGACGACGCCGAGTGCCGCGTTGGCGGCGTCGTCCCCGCCAGCGGTGGCGGCGAGGCCGGCGCAGGCGATGCCCCCGGCCAGGGCGGCGAGGCCGAGCGGGGTACGGATCCAGCCGGGCCGGAGGCGTTCGACGGCGGCCTCGGCGAGGGCCCGGGACGGGCGGATCCGGGCGGGGCGGCGGGCGGCGGCCCAGCCGGCCAGCAGGGCCGTGCCGAGGCCGACGGCGACGGCGGAGGCCAAAGGGATCCAGGAGACGGCGAGGTCGACGCCGGCCGGGATCGCGCCCTTCTCCTTGAGCTGTCCGAACCACCAGGCGGCCAGTGCGGCGCCGGGTACGCAGCCCAGCACGCCCGCGGCGGGTGCGACGAGCAGTGCTTCGGTGGCGACCGTGCGGCGGAGCTGGCGCGGGGTGGCTCCGAGGGCGCGCAGCAGGGCGAACTCGCGGGAGCGCTGGCCGACGGAGAGCGCCACGGTTCCGGCGGCGGTGAAGACGGCGACGAGGGTGGCGACGCCGCCGAAGGAGCCGCCGAGACCGACCAGCAGTGCCTTGGCGCCGTCGAGGTGCGGGTCCACGACGCGGGCGGGGCCGGTGAGCACCCGGGCGCGGCCGTCGAGGGCGGCGCGGGCCCGGGCGGCGAGGGCCTCGGGGTCGCCGGGGGCGAGCAGGACCACGGCGTCGAGTGCGTCGGGGTGGCCGGACAGGGCGCGGGCCTCGGTGTCGGAGAACCAGACGCCGGTGCCTTCGGCGCGCCCGACGACGCGGAACTCCCGCTTCCCGACCGGTGTGTCGAGCACGAGCCGGTCCGCGGCCCCGGCCCCGGCCGCAACCGGTCCGGCCCCGGACCCGGAGCCGGAGCCGGAGCCGGAGCCTGAGCCGGTGACGACCTCCCCCGGCGCCTGCGGGGCCAGGCCCGCGCTGAGCTGCGTACGGGTGAAGGCGGAGGAGCCCCACCCGGAGGCCTCGACCTCGGGCCCGCGGCCCCCGGCGGCGGCGCCGGCTCCGCCGCCGGCCACGGCCCGTACGGGGAACGCCACGTCGGGCACGGCCCGCCCGAGCGGGGCGAGCCGTGCCAGCAGGGCGGCGTCGACCCGGGCGCGGTCCGGGATCCGGGCGGTGAGGTCGTGGGCGCCCTCGCCGCTGCCCACCCGCAGGCGGGCCTGCTGGTCGGCGGCGACCACGACGGGGGCCGCGGCGTACCGGCCGGGCTGCGCGGAGGCCCGTACGCCGGTCTCCAGCAGGATTCCGCAGGCGCTGACGACGGCGACGGTCATGAGCAGGGCGAGGAAGGTGCCGGCGAAGGCCGCCGGGCGGAAGCGCACCGCCGCGCGGGCCAGGCCGTTGGTGCGGCGGAACATCAGGCGGCCGCTCCCGTGTACGCCGGGGCGGTCAGCGCGGTCATGCGGCCGGCGATGGTCGCGGCGGAGCTGCGCGGCAGCCGGTCGGCGATCAGCCCGTCGGCGAGGAAGAGCACCTGGTCGGCGTGGGCGGCGGCGGCCGGGTCGTGGGTGACCATGACGACGGTGGCGCGCAGGGAGTCGACGGCGGCCCGGAGCAGTCCGAGGATCTCGGCGGCGGTGGTGGTGTCCAGGGCGCCGGTGGGCTCGTCGGCGAACACCACGTCGGGGCGGGTGACCAGGGCCCGGGCGATGGCGACGCGCTGCTGCTGGCCGCCGGAGAGCTCGGCGGGGCGGCGGCGGCCCTTGCCGTCGAGGCCGACGCGGCTGAGCAGGTCGGCGGCCCGGGCACGGTCCTGGCGGACGCCGGCGAGCCGCATCGGGAGCAGCACGTTCTGCTCGACGGTGAGGGAGGGCAGCAGGTTGAACGCCTGGAAGACGAAGCCGAGGCGGGTGCGGCGGAGTTCGGTGAGCTCGTTCTCGTTCATGCCGGTGATCTCGGTGCCGCCGAGGCGGACGGATCCGGCGGTGGGCAGGTCGAGTCCGGCCGCGCACTGCAGGAAGGTGGACTTGCCGGAGCCGGACGGGCCCATCACGGCGGTGAAGCTGCCGCGCGGCAGGCTGAGGTCGATGCCGCGCAGGGCGTGGACGGTGGCGGCGCCGCGCCCGTACTCCCGGCGTACGCCGCGCAGTTCGACGGCGGCCGCGCGGTCGTGGCCGTCGTAGCGGTCGTGGCGGTCGTGGCCGCCGTGGCCGTCGTGGCCGTCGTACGCGGTCTTCGCGCCCTCGTGCTGCCGCCTGCTCCGCCGGAACCCCATGGTGTCCCCCTCCGCTGTGGCCGGCGCTCCGGCCGTGGCCATGGCCGTGACCGTGACCGTTTTCGTGGCCGTGGCCGTGGCCGTTTCCGTGCCGTGGTCGATGGTGTGCTCGACGCTACGGACGGGGCGGGGGCGGCGGCCATGGCGCAGCCCGGCGGATCGCCGGTGGGGAAAACCCCACCCGCGCCGGAAGTCCCGGGGGGCTGCGCCTCAGGGCGAGCGGCGGATGATCAGCAGCGCGCGGTCGTCGTTGACGTCCTTGGCGACCTTCTCGATCAGGTGCCAGGCGGCGCCCTCCCAGCCGGCCGCGACATAGCGGTCGGCCTCGCCGGTCAGCCGGTCGATGCCCTCGCTGATGTCGCGGTCGGCGGTCTCCACGAGGCCGTCGGTGAAGAGCATCAGCACGTCGCCGCGGCGGAGGTTGCCGCGGGCGGGCTCGAACTCGGCGCCGTCGTAGACGCCGAGCAGCGGGCCCTCGCCGGACTTCTCCTGCCAGCGGCCGGATCCCGCGGAGAGTTGCAGGGCGGGCAGGTGGCCGGCGGAGAGGAGTTCGTAGTCGCCGGTCTGCAGGTCGAGGACGAGGTGGACGGAGGTGGCGAAGCCCTCGTCCCAGTCCTGCCGGAGGAGGTAGCCGTTGGCGGCGGGCAGGAAGCCGTGCGGGGGCAGCGCGCCGAGCAGGCCGCCGAAGGCGCCGGACAGCAGCAGGGCGCGGGATCCGGCCTCCATGCCCTTGCCGGAGACGTCGGTGAGGACGACCTCCAGGGTCCGGCCGCCGTGGGTCCGGGCGGCGACCACGAAGTCGCCGGAGAAGGACTGGCCGCCGGCGGGCCGCAGGGCCATCTCGCGGTGCCAGCCGCGCGGCAGGGCGGGCAGCTGGCTCTGGACCCGGATGCGTTCGCGCAGGTCGAAGAGCATGGTGCCGCCCCGCCGCCAGGGCACGCCGACGCGGCTGCGGAACTGGGCGATGACGAGTCCGAAGAATCCGCAGGCGGCCACGACCAGGACCGTGCCGGGGGTGACCCGGGCCGGGCCCCCGGTGTAGGGGCCGAGGACCAGCGCCTCGACGATCAGTGCGGCCGCGGAGGCCGCGTAGAGGGCGAGCAGGCTCGCGGGACGCAGCAGCAGGCCGCCCGCGACGATGGGCAGGACGAGGGCGGCCGGCGAGAACCACACCGGCAGCATCAGCGTGCCGCAGGCGATGGCGGGAACGGTGGCGAGGAGTCCGGCGAAGGCGAGCCAGTCGGAGGCGTCGCCGCGGAAGTAGTCGACGGCGGATTTGCGCAGGGCGGTGCGGGCCCGGTGCCAGGTCAGGCGTGCCCGGGCCATGAGCGTCTCCACACGTGCTCCGGCCATGTCCTTCGGGACCCTATCCATCCTGGCTGTGCGCGCGCAGGGGGACCCCCGGACCGGCGGGGTTCCGCCAGGCCCGAGGTCGTCCGAAATCCCGTCGACCGGGGTGGATTGCCCTGCTAAGGATGACCTTATGGCTCTTGAGATGCGTGTATTGCAGTCTGATGAGTGGGATGCCCTGTACGACCACCTGGAACTGGCGTTCGGCGGCGTGCCCGATTCCTCCGAGGCGCGGGAGCTCTACCGGTCGCTGACGGAGGTCGAGCGGTCGCTGGCCGTCTGGGACGGGCAGGCCTGCGTCGGCTCGGCCTCGGCGTTCAGCTTCCGGCTGTCGGTGCCGGGGGCCGACCCGGTGCCGGCCGCGGGGGTGACGATGGTGGGCGTCGCGCCGACCCACCGCCGCCGGGGGATCCTCTCCTCCCTGATGCGCCGCCAGCTGGACGACGTACGCGCCGGCGGCGAGCCGCTGGCCGTGCTGACGGCGTCGGAGCCGGCGATCTACGGGCGCTTCGGCTACGGCATCGCGGCGCACGAACTGTCCCTGGACATCGACACCGACCGGGCGGGCCTGACGGTGCCGCCGGCCACGGACACGCTGCGGCTGCGCATCGTCGACCCGGCCAAGGCGCTGGGCGACTGCGAGCGGGTGTACGCGCAGCTGGTGGCCCGGCGGCCCGGCATGCCGGCGCGGCAGCCCGGCTGGGAGCGGCTGCCGCTGCTGGACCCCGAGTCGGACCGCGAGGGCGCGTCCCGGCTGATGTGCGTGGTCGCGGAGCGGCCGGACGGTGAGGTGGCCGGGTACGCGCGCTACCGGGTCAAGCCGGACTGGGACGCCGCCGGGGCGCGGGGCACGGTCACGGTGCGCGACCTCGACGCGCTGGACCCGGCGGCGGCGGCCGCGCTGTGGCGCTACCTGTTCGGCATCGACCTGACCTCGACGCTGCGGGCCGGCCGGCGGCCGGTGGACGATCCGGTCCTGCACCTGCTCGGCGACGCGCGCCGGGCGCGGCCGAGCACGGCCGACTCGCTGCACGTCCGCCTGGTGGACCTGCCCGCGGCGCTGCGGGCGCGCGGCTACGGGGCCACGCTGGACGTGGTGCTGGAGGTGGAGGACGCGTTCTGCCCGTGGAACGCGGGGCGGTGGCGACTGGTCACCGCCGGCCCGGGCGGTGCCGTGTCCTGCGTCCGGACCGCGGATCCGGCGGACCTGGCACTGTCGGCCCGGGAGCTGGGCGCGGCGTACCTGGGCGGGGTCGCGCTGACCTCGCTGGCCGGGGCCGGCCTGGTGCGCGAGCTGCGTCCGGGCGCGCTGGTGGCGGCGTCGCGGGCGTTCGCCGGGGACGTGGCCCCCTGGCTGCCGCACGGCTTCTGACCGGGGCCGGGGCCGGGCAGGGGCCGGCCCGGGGGCGGTGGCGGGGCGATTCCCGGCCCGTGGGGCCGGGACGGGGACGGGGCGGCGGACTCCGCCGGCTCAGCGGGCCTGGCAGCCCGGGCACCAGAAGAGGTTGCGGGCGGCGAGGTCGGCGGTGCGGATCTCGCCCCCGCAGATGTGGCAGGGCAGGTGGGCGCGCCGGTAGACGTAGACCTCGCCGCCGTGGTCGTCCACGCGCGGCGGGCGTCCCATGGCCTCGGGCAGGTGCTCGTCACGGACGGTGTCGATCCGGTTCTTCCGCACGCCGTCGCGCATCAGCACCGCCAGGTCCGCCCACATCGCGTCCCACTCGGCGCGGGTGATGTCCTTGCCCAGGCGGTAGGGGTCGATGTGGTGCCGGAAGAGGACCTCGGCGCGGTAGACGTTGCCGATGCCCGCGACGATCTTCTGGTCCATCAGGAGTGCGGCAATGGTGGTGCGGGAGCGGGAGATCCGCTTCCATGCGAGGTCGGGGTCGTCGTCCGGCCGCAGCGGGTCGGGGCCGAGCCGGTCGTGTATCGCCTTCTTGCCGCCCCCGTCGATCAGGGCGCAGGCGGTCGGGCCGCGCAGGTCGGCGTAGTGCTCGTCGTTCAGCAGGCGCAGGCGCACCGTGTCGGCGGCGGGCGGGGCCGGGGCGGGGCCGAAGCCGAGCTTGCCGAAGAGGCCGAGGTGGATGTGGATCCAGGCGTCGCCGAGCTCCAGGAACAGGTGCTTGCCGTGGGCCTCGGCGCTCTCCAGCTCGCGTCCGTCGAGCAGCGCGGCGCTCTCGGCGAACCGGCCCTGCGGGCTGCTCACCCGGACCGGGCGGGCGGCGAACCGCTCGGTGTGGTCCTGGGCGAGGCGGTGGATCGTATGCCCCTCGGGCACGGCTGCTCTCCTCCTGGTGTCGCCGCGCGGGCGGGCCGCCGGGCGCGGGAACGGCCCGGGCGCGGGAATGGCTGCGGGCGCGGGAACGGCCGCGGGCCCGGGAACGGCCGCGGGCCCGGGCGGCGGGAACGGCCGTGCCGCCGGACTCGCGGGTCCGGCGGCACGGGGCGTCCTACTGGTCCTGCGGGTGGTGGGCCGGGATCGGGGGCAGCTCGCCGGTCTGCTCGTAGGCGGAGAGCATGTCGATGCGGCGGGTGTGGCGCTCCTCGCCCGAGTACGGGGTCGCCAGGAAGGCCTCGATGAAGGAGGTGGCCTCGTCCTGGGTGTGCATGCGGCCGCCGACGGAGATGACGTTGGCGTTGTTGTGCTCGCGGCCGAGCTTCGCGGTCTCGACGCTCCAGGCCAGGATGGCGCGGACGCCCTTGACCTTGTTGGCGGCGATCTGCTCGCCGTTGCCGGAGCCGCCGATGACGATGCCCAGGCTGCCCTCGTCGGCGGCGGTCTTCTCCGCGGCACGCAGGCAGAACGGCGGGTAGTCGTCGACGGCGTCGTAGATGTGGGGCCCGCAGTCGACGGGCTCGTGGCCGTTGTTCTTGAGCCAGTCCACGAGGTGGTTCTTCAGCTCAAAGCCGGCGTGGTCGGATCCGAGGTAGACGCGCATGGGACGAGTGTGTCACGAGCGACCCCGACAACCCGCCCCGGGGTGTCGCGTAAGTCACGTCTAAAGCTCAAGTAAACCCAAAGAACGCAGATGAGACACGGTGGGACCAAGGTCTCGGACCTTCCTCCTAGGCAACGATCCGGATGCGGGTCTTCCACCTGCGTTCATCTCGGGTTTGAATGCCGGGACTCGCAACCCGGGAACCTAAGGATTCGTCCATGAGCACCACGACGACCCTTCAGAAGGCAGGCGACCCCACCGGTAACCCCGGCGGCGCCACGCCCAATGACGGTCTCAAGGCCGGTCTCAAGAACCGCCACCTGTCCATGATCGCCATTGGCGGTGTCATCGGCGCCGGACTCTTCGTCGGCTCCGGCGGCGGTATCGCCAAGGCGGGCCCCGCCATCCTCCTCTCCTACATGCTCGTCGGCGCCATGGTCGTCTTCGTCATGCGGATGCTCGGTGAGATGGCCGCCGCCAGCCCGAACTCGGGCTCCTTCTCCGCCTACGCCGACCGCGCGCTCGGCCGCTGGGCCGGCTTCTCCATCGGCTGGCTGTACTGGTTCTTCTGGGTCGTCGTCCTGGCCGTCGAGGCCACCGCCGGCGCCGTGATCCTGGAGGGCTGGGTCCCCGCCGTCCCGCAGTGGGCCTGGGCCCTGATCGTGATGGCCGTCCTGACCGTCACCAACCTCGGCTCGGTCGCCTCCTACGGCGAGTTCGAGTTCTGGTTCGCCGGCATCAAGGTCGTCGCCATCGCCGCCTTCGTCGGCATCGGCCTGCTGGCCGTCTTCGGCGTCCTGCCGGGCTCCGACAACCCGGGCGCGGGCTTCGCGCACCTCACCGACGCCGGCGGCTTCATGCCGAACGGCTGGGGCTCCGTCCTCACCGGTGTGCTGATGGTCGTCTTCTCCTTCATGGGCAGCGAGATCGTCACGCTGGCCGCCGGCGAGTC
Source organism: Streptomyces sp. NPDC127106 (assembly GCF_042677605.1). Taxonomy (NCBI): domain Bacteria; kingdom Bacillati; phylum Actinomycetota; class Actinomycetes; order Kitasatosporales; family Streptomycetaceae; genus Streptomyces; species Streptomyces sp. NPDC127106. Next base: position 8,672 of record NZ_JBHXTC010000079.1, read on the forward strand.
CGAGGACCCGCGCCGCGCCGTCACCAAGGCCACCAACTCGGTCATCTGGCGCATCGCGGTCTTCTACCTGGGCTCGATCTTCGTCGTCCTGACCCTGCTGCCGTGGAACGACAAGTCGATCGTGGAGAAGGGCTCGTACGTCGCCGCCCTCGACTCCATCGGCATCCCGGCCGCCGGCCAGATCATGAACGTGATCGTCCTGACCGCCGTGCTGTCCTGCCTGAACTCCGGCCTCTACACCGCCTCCCGCATGGCGTTCTCGCTGGGCGAGCGCGGTGACGCCCCCAAGGCCTTCTCCAAGGTCAACAAGCGGGGCGTGCCGATGGCCGCCATCCTGGGCTCCACGGTCTTCGGCTTCGTCGCCGTCGTCTTCAACTACACCAACCCGGACACCGTCTTCAGCTTCCTGCTGAACTCCTCCGGTGCGATCGCGCTCTTCGTCTGGCTGGTCATCTGCCTGACCCAGCTGCGCATGCGCAAGATCCTGCTCGCCGAGGCCCCGGAGAAGCTGACGGTGAAGATGTGGCTCTTCCCGTATCTCACCTACGCCACCGCCGCGATGATCGTCTTCGTCCTGGGCTACATGCTCTATGACGAGGGCAACCGCGAGACCGTGGTGCTGTCGGTGCTGGTCGCCGCAGCCGTGATCGCGGTCGGCGTGGTGCGCGACGTCCGCCGCCGCAAGGCCGCCGTCCAGGCCTGACCCGCAAGGGCTCACGACGGCAGCAGCCCCGGACCGCGCATCGCGGTCCGGGGCTGCTCGCGTCGGGGGGCTGCCGGGTGTTACGAGCGGCCGACCAGCTTCCAGGCGGTCGGCAGCAGGCCCATGGCCAGCAGCGCCTTGAGCGCGTCGCCGATCAGGAACGGGGTCATGCCCGCCGCGACGGCCGCACCGAAGGACATGCCGGTGGACAGCGCCAGGTACGGAACGCCCACCGCGTAGATCACGGCGGAGCCGAGCGCCATCGCACCGGCCGTGCGCAGCACCGAGCGGTCGGCGCCGCGGCGGGCCAGGGCGCCCACGACGGTGGCGGCCAGCAGCATGCCGAGGACGTAGCCGAAGGACGCGCCGCCCGCACCGGAGGTGCCGTTCGCGAACCAGGGCAGTCCGGCCGCGCCGAGGAGTGCGTACAGGCCGAGCGAGAGGAAGCCGCGACGGGCGCCGAGCGCGGTGCCGACGAGCAGCGCCGCGAAGGTCTGGCCGGTGACCGGGACCGGGGAGCCGGGGACGGGCACGGCTATCTGCGCGGCTAGGCCGGTCAGGGCGGCTCCGCCGACGACGAGCGCGATGTCGCGGGCGCGGCTCGCGGGCAGCAGGTCGGCCAGGACGGCGCCGGGGCGGAAGGAGACGGAAGCAGAGGCGGTGCTCATCGGGACTCCGCGGGATGAGGGATGACGGGACGATCACCGACGCTAGTGGGCGGGCCCGCACCGCCCCACCGCTGCCCGGGACAAAGCCCTACTCCCCCCTTTGGTCGGAAGTGCACAAAGTCCTCGGTTCACACCTGAGGCGTCGTGATGCTCATCACGAGTCAGATCAGTCAACACATCCTTTTTGCGCGGAAGGGCGCCCTCCGGTGAGACTGTAGGGTCCCGCCAACTACTGCGGAGCCCACCGCCGCTGCCGAGCACGAGAGTACGAGCCTCCACTCATGCGCGACCCCCAGACCGAGACCCCACCGGGCGGCCCCGAGCTGCCCGCAGAACCCCTGAGCCACAGCCTCAAGCAGCGCCACCTGACCATGCTGGGCCTCGGCGGCGTGATCGGCGCCGGGCTGTTCGTCGGCTCCGGCGCCGGCATCGGCATCGCCGGCCCCGCGATCATCTGCTCCTACCTGCTGGCCGGCGCCCTGGCCATGCTGGTGATGCGGGCACTGGGCGAGATGTCCGCCGCCCTGCCCGCCTCCGGTTCGTTCTCCGTGTACGCGGAGCGGGCGCTGGGCCGCTGGGCGGGCTTCTCGGCGGGCTGGCTGTACTGGTTCCTGCTGGTCGTGGTGCTGGCCGTGGAGGCCACCGGCGCGGCGAAGATCGCGCACGGCTGGGTGCCGGCCGTCGACCAGTGGCTGTGGGTGCTGCTCTTCATGGTGGTCTTCACCCTCAGCAACCTGGCGGCGGTGAAGAACTTCGGCGAGTTCGAGTTCTGGTTCGCCGCCCTCAAGGTCGGCGCGATCGTCCTGTTCCTGATCCTGGGCACCCTGGCGATCTTCGGCATCCTGCCCGACACCGAGCCGGTCGGCCTGACCAACCTGACCGGGAACGGCGGCTTCTTCCCGGCGGGCGCGGGCGGTGTGATCGCCGGCATGCTGGCGGTCATCTTCGCCTTCGGCGGCCTGGAGGTCGTCACCATCGCCGCCGCCGAGTCGGACGACCCGGCGCGCTCGGTGGCCCGCGCCGTGCGCAGCGCGGTGTGGCGCATCCTCTTCTTCTACGTCGGCTCCATGGTGGTCATCGTCACGCTGCTGCCGTGGGACTCGCTGGAGCCGGGCCAGAGCCCGTACGTGGCGGTACTGGACTCCATCGGCATCCCGGCGGCCGGGCAGATCATGAACATCGTGGTGTTCGTGGCGCTGCTGTCGGCGCTCAACGCCAATCTGTACGGCTCCTCGCGCATGGTCTTCTCACTGGCCGAGCGCGGCGAGGCGCCGGCGTCGCTGCTGAAGGTCTCGCGGGGCGGGGTGCCCCGCCGGGCCGTGTTCGCCTCGGTGGCCTTCGGGTTCGTCTCGGTGGTGCTGAACCTGCTGTGGCCGGACACGGTCTTCCTCTACATGCTCAACGCGGTCGGCGCGGTGCTGCTGTTCGTGTGGGCGCTGATCGCGGTCTCGCAGCTGCGGCTGCGCCGGGAGCTGGAGCGGGACATGCCGGAGCGGCTGACGCTGCGGATGTGGTGCTTCCCGTACCTGACGTGGGTGGCGCTGCTGGGGATGGCGGCGGTGCTGGCGCTGATGCTGTTCGACGAGGGGGCGCGGCCGCAGCTGCTGTGGTCCTCCGGTGCGGCGGCCGCGGTGCTGGTGGTGGCGTGGGTCCGGGAGGTGCAGGCGCGCCGCTCGAAGGGGGCTTCCGCCTGATCGCCGGACGGTGGTGAGGGGAACGGGCTCGGGACGTCACGTCCCGGGCCCGTTTTCCGTGTGCCGTTTTCCATGTTCCGTGCTCCGCGTTCCCGTGCTCCGCGTTCCCGTGTTCCGTGTTCCGTGTTCCGCTTTCCGCGGGTGTGCGATCACGTGGAGTGAGACCGCGGTCCGGATACCGGACGCAAACCGTCCGATAAACGGACGATCGAGAGACTGGCCCGAATGAGCCAGAGCACCTTCACGTCCCCCGCGCGGCAACGGCCGGCGGATCCCGACCCCGACGCGGGAGCGCCCCTCGGTAGCGGCCTCAAGCAGCGCCACCTCTCGATGATCGCCCTCGGCGGGGTCATCGGCGCCGGGCTCTTCGTGGGTTCCGGCGCCGGCGTCGCCGCCGCGGGACCGTCCATCGTGATCGCGTACGTCCTGTCCGGGCTGCTGGTGATGTGCGTGATGCGGATGCTCGGCGAGATGTCCGCCGCGAACCCCGCCTCCGGCTCCTTCTCGGTGCACGCGGAGCGGGCGATCGGCCCCTGGGCCGGGTTCACCGCCGGCTGGATGTTCTGGACGCTGCTGTGCGTGGGCGTGGCGATCGAGGCGATCGGCGCGGCGCACATCATGACCGGCTGGTTCCCCGGCACCCCGTCGTGGGTGTGGGTGCTCGCCTTCATGACGCTGTTCTGCGGCACGAACCTGGCCGCGGTCTCCCACTTCGGCGAGTTCGAGTTCTGGTTCGCCGCCCTCAAGATCGGCGCGATCGCGCTCTTCCTCGGCCTGGGCGTGCTCGCGGTCGCGGGGCTGCTGCCCGGCACCTCTTCCCCCGGCACCGCGAACCTGCTGCCCGACGGGGGCTTCCTGCCGAACGGGGTGGACGGCCTGCTCGTCGGCGTGCTGGCCTCGGTCGTCGCGTACGGCGGCCTGGAGACGGTGACCATCGCGGCCGCCGAGTCCGCGGATCCGGTCCGGGGCGTGGCCCGGGCCGTACGGACCACCATGTGGCGAATCGCGGTCGTCTACGTCGGCTCGATGCTGGTCGTGGTGACGCTGCTGCCGTGGAACGACCCGGCGGTGACCGAACAGGGCCCGTACGCGGCGGCCCTGGACCGGCTGGGCATCCCGGCCGCGGGCGAAATCATGAACGCGGTCGTCCTGATCGCCCTGCTGTCCGCGATGAACGCCAACGTCTACGGCTCCTCCCGCATGGCGTACTCGCTCGTCTCCCGCGGCCAGGGCCCGAAGGCGCTCGGCAAGGTCAGCGGCCGGGTGCCGCGCCGGGCGGTGCTCGCCTCCTGCGGCTTCGGCTTCGTCACCGTGCTGCTGTCGTACTGGTACCCGGACACCCTGTTCGCCTGGCTCCTGAACATGGTCGGCGGGGTCATCCTCGTCGTCTGGGGCTTCATCGCCGTCTCGCAGCTCGTGCTGCGGAAGCGGCTGGCGCGGGAGGAGCCCGGGAAGCTGGTCGTGCGGATGTGGGGCTTCCCGTACCTGACCTGGGCGGCGCTGGCCGGGGTGGCCGGGGTGCTGGCGCTGATGGCCTGGAACCCCGACACGCGGGTGCAGGTGGTCTTCACCGGGGGGCTGACCGCCTTCCTCGCCGGCACCGGGTTCCTGATGCAGCGTCGGGCCGCGGCCCGGGGCTGACGGCAGCAGCACACCGCCGGGGGCAGGTTCCGCGCGAGCGCGCGGGGCCCGCCCTCGCGCGTACCCGAGGCGTACCAAGGTGAGCCTTACATGTAACCCGGAATAGATACTGCTAGCGTGCAGTTGCGCATTGATTGCAATAGCAGTTGGCACGCTGAGGGGACCGGATTACACGCATGGCCATCTACACGCTTCCCGAGCTTCCGTACGAGTACTCGGCTCTGGAGCCGGTGATCAACCCGCAGATCATCGAGCTGCACCACGACAAGCACCACGCTGCCTACGTCAAGGGCGCCAACGACACCCTGGAGCAGCTGGAAGAGGCACGGGACAAGGAGAACTGGGCCGCACTGAACGGCCTGGAGAAGAACCTCGCCTTCCACCTCTCGGGCCACATCCTGCACAGCATCTACTGGCACAACATGGCCAGCCCGAAGACCGGCGAGGGCGGCGGCGAGCCGACCGCGGCCGACGGCCTGGGTGACCTCGCCGACGCGCTCACCGAGTCCTTCGGCTCCTTCGCGAAGTTCAAGAAGCAGCTGACCTTCGCCTCCTCCGCCACGCAGGGCTCCGGCTGGGGCGTCCTCGCGTACGAGCCGATCAGCGGGCGCCTGATCGTCGAGCAGATCTACGACCACCAGGGCAACGTCGGCCAGGCCTCGGTGCCGATCCTGGTCTTCGACGCCTGGGAGCACGCCTTCTACCTGCAGTACAAGAACCAGAAGGTGGACTTCATCGAGGCGATGTGGAACGTCGTCAACTGGCAGGACGTGGCCAAGCGCTACGCCGACGCCAAGGCCAACACCCCGCTGCTGATCCCCGCCAAGGGCTGACCACAGCCGGGGGAGCGCCCCCACCAGCCCGTCCGCCTCGTGATCGTCTTCTCAACCTTCGCGTGCGGGCGTGTCCAGCAGAAGACCCCCGTGAGGACGTGACTCACGGGGGCCTTCTGTCGGTCCGGGTCCGGCCTACTCGAAGCTCGGGCCCGCGGTCCGGGTCCGCTTGATCTCGTAGAAGCCCGGGGTGGAGGCGACGAGCAGGGTGCCGTCCCACAGGCGGGCCGCGGCCTCGCCGCGCGGGGTCGGGGTGACGACCGGGCCGAAGAAGGCCACCTCGCCGCCGTCCGCACCGGGCACGGAGATCACCGGCGTGCCCACCTCCTCCCCGACGCGCGAGATGCCGTTGTCGTGCGAGGCCCGCAGCACCTCGTCGTACTCGTCGGAGTCGGCGTAGTCGATCAGCTCGGCCGGCAGGCCGACCTCGTCCAGGGCGGCGGCGATGACCTCGCGGGTCGCGCCGAGGTCCTCGTTGTGGATCCGGGTCCCGAGGGCGGTGTAGAGCTTGCCGGTGACCTCGTCACCGTGCTTCTGCTGGGCGGCTATCACGACGCGCACCGGGGCGAAGCCCTTGGGACCGAGGATCTCGCGGTACCGCTCGGGCAGTTCGTCGAGCTTGTTCTCGTTCAGCACGGCGAGGCTCATCACGTGCCAGCGCACCTCGACGTCGCGGACCTTCTCAACCTCCAGCATCCAGCGGGAGGTCATCCAGGCCCAGGGGCACAGCGGGTCGAACCAGAAGTCGACCTGGGTCTTCTCGCGCACCTGGGTGTCGGTCATGTCTCTCCTTGGTCGGACGATCCATCCGTGGTCGTGTCTTCCTGGCCAACCGGGCCGGGGCGGGCCGCATTCCCCGTGGGAGGATTCCGACACCTATCGCGATCTCGCACGAAGGAGTGCACGTGCCCGGAGAGAACCTGTCCCGTGACGAGGCCCGTGTCCGGGCGGAACTGCTGTCGGTCGACGGGTACGAGGTCTCCCTCGACCTGACGTCCGCCGTGGACGAGGCCGAGCCCGCCGAGGGCCCGAGGACCTTCCGCTCGGTGACGACCGTCCGCTTCCGGGCGGCCGCACCGGGCTCGTCCACCTTCGCGGACCTGATCGCCCCCTCCGTGAACTCCGTCACCCTCAACGGGCAGGAGCTCGACCCGGCCGCCGCCTTCGACGGGGCGCGCATCGCCCTGGACGGCCTGGCCTCCGAGAACGTCCTCGTGGTCGACGCGAACTGCGCGTACAGCCGGACGGGTGAGGGCATGCACCGCTTCGTCGACCCGGAGGACGGCGAGGTCTACCTCTACACCCAGTACGAGCCGGCAGACGCCCGCCGGGTGTTCGCCAACTTCGAGCAGCCCGACCTGAAGGCGCCGTACCGCTTCGAGGTGACCGCGCCCGAGGGCTGGCAGGTGTGGAGCAACGGCGCGGAGGAGTCGCGCGAGGGCCTGACCCGGCGGTTCGCCGAGACCGCGCCGATCTCGACGTACATCACCTGCGTGGTGGCGGGCCCCTACCACTACGTGACGGACACCTACACGCGCGGGGACCTGACGATCCCGCTGGGCGCGATGTGCCGCAAGGGGCTGGCCAAGCACTTCGACGCCGACGACGTCTTCCTCGTCACCAAGCAGGGCTTCGACTTCTTCCACGAGCACTTCGACTACCCGTACCCGTTCGGGAAGTACGACCAGGCGTTCGTGCCCGAGTACAACCTCGGTGCGATGGAGAACCCGGGCATGGTGACGTTCCGGGAGGAGTACATCTTCCGCGGGAAGGTGACGCGGGCGGCGTACGAGCGGCGCTGCAACACGATCCTGCACGAGATGGCCCACATGTGGTTCGGTGACCTCGTCACCATGAAGTGGTGGGACGACCTGTGGCTGAAGGAGTCCTTCGCGGACTTCATGGGCTCCTTCTCGCAGGTGGAGGCGACCCGCTTCGACACGGCGTGGGTGACCTTCGCCAACAGCCGCAAGGCGTGGGCCTACCGGGCCGACCAGCTGCCGTCCACCCACCCCATCACGGCCGACATCCGCGACCTGGAGGCCGCCAAGCTCAACTTCGACGGCATCACGTACTCCAAGGGCGCGGCCGTGCTCAAGCAGCTGGTCGCGTACGTGGGGCGGGAGGCGTTCCTGGAGGGCGCGCGGCGCTACTTCAAGGCCAACGCGTACGGGAACACCACCCTGGACAACCTGCTGTCGGTGCTCGGCGAGGTCTCCGGGCGGGACATGGCCGCGTGGTCCCGGGCCTGGCTGCAGACGGCGGGCGTGAACGTGCTGACGCCGGTGGTGACGTACGACGCGGGCGGCCGGGTGACCGAGCTGGCCGTCCTCCAGGAGGGCGACGAGCTGCGCCCCCACCGGGTCGCGGTCGGTCTGTACCGGCTGGAGGAGGGACAGCTGGTCCGCTTCGCGCAGGCCGAGGCGGACGTGTCGGGGGCGCGGACGGTCGTGGCGGAGCTGGCCGGGCAGGAGCGGCCCGACCTGGTGCTCGTCAACGACGACGACCTCACCTACTGCAAGGTCCGCTTCGACGAGCGCTCGTTGGAGACGCTGCGCACCCGGCTGGGCGACATCACGGACCCGCTGGCGCGGGCGCTGTGCTGGTCGGCGCTGTGGAACCTGACCCGCGACGGTCTGATGCCGGCGCGGGACTTCATCTCCCTGGTCCTGGCCCACGCGGGCCGCGAGAGCGATGTCGGCGTACTGCAGATGGTGCACTCGCAGGCGCTGGCCGCGCGCGCCCACTACGCCGCCCCCGGGTGGCGCGAGCAGGGCGGGAAGGTGTTGGCGGCCGGCGCCCTGCACGAGCTGCGGCGCGCGGAGCCCGGCTCCGAGCACCAGCTGACGTGGGCCCGGTTCTTCGCGGCGGGTGCGGCGACGGAGGGCGACTTCCAGCTGCTGCTGGGCCTGCTGGACGGTTCGGCGCGGATCGACGGGCTGGAGGTGGACCAGGAGCTGCGCTGGGACTTCCTGCTGCCGCTGGCCGCCCACGGCACGGTGGACGAGGCCGTGCTGGCGACGGAACTGGCCCGCGACGACACGGCGTCCGGCAAGCGGCACCAGGTGCGCTGCCTGGCGGCGCGGCCTTCGGCGGCGGTCAAGGACCAGGCGTGGGCGGTGGTCGTCGAGTCGGACACCCTGTCGAACGCGCTGGTGGAGGCGACGATCGCGGGCATGCAGCAGCCTTCGCAGCGGGCCCTGCTGGCCCCGTACACGGACCGCTACTTCGAGGTGATCGAGCGGATCTGGGCGGAGCGGTCGATCCAGATCGGCATGCACGTGGTGCGGGGCCTGTTCCCGGCGCTCCAGGACAGCCGGGCGACGCTCGACGCGACGGACGCGTGGCTGGCGGCCCACGAGGACGCGGCGCCGGCGCTGCGGCGGCTGGTACTGGAGGGCCGTGACGACCTGGCCCGGGCCCTGCGCGCCCAGGCCTGCGACGCGGCCGCCGAGTAGCGGCCGCCACTCGGCCTCCAGGGGGCTCCGCCCCCGAACCCCCGTCGCTTATACACAACTGACGCGGCCCACCACAAAGCAAATGTATATCTCGGTGGGGGCCGGGTATAAAAA
>NZ_JBHXTC010000079.1:17792-24840 GCF_042677605.1 Streptomyces sp. NPDC127106
GCGGCGCGCCGCCCCCCCGGCGGGGGGGGGGCGCGCCCGCCCCCCCCCCCCCCCCCCCGGCGCGGGGGGGGGGGGGGGGGGGGCCCGCCCCCCCCCCCCCGCGCCCCGGCACCGCAGGCTATCGGCAATCGAACGGCAGTACTTTAGTGCTGTCTTGTCCGGATTTGTCGACGGGACGGTAACAGCGGTTAGGGGGCAGCCCCCGGGCGGGAATCTCCGCGGCATGAACCCCAACGCGCCCCTCCCCCTCACGCACCTCACCGACAGCCGCCCCCGCGTGCTGACCGTCGCCCAGCTCCGCGAGCACGGCGTCACCGCTTCCGACGCCGCCGACCGCTCCTGGCAGGAGATCCTCCCGGGCGTCTTCCTCCTGCACTCCGGGGTCGCCACGAGCGAGGAGCGACTGCACGCCGCCCTGCTGTACGCGGGCCGGCGCGGCGGCGAGGTCATGGTCACCGGCCTGGCGGCGCTCGCCCTGTACCGGTTCGCCTCCGCCCCCGCCCTGCTCTCCCTCCCGCAGATCGACGTGCTCGTCCCGCACACCCGCCGGCTCCGCTCCGTCGGCACCGTCCGCATCGTCCGGTCGCACACGCCGCCCCGGCCGGTGGAGGTGACCGGGCTGCCGGTGGCCCCGGTGGCCCGGGCCCTGGCCGACGCCGTCGCCGTGCTCTCCGACGCCGGGACCGTACGCCGTCTGCTCAGCGAGGCCGTCCGCGCCGGGCACTGCGAACCCGCCGCCGTCGTGAGGGAGCTGACGGTGGCCCGGCTGCTGAACCGGCCGCACGTCGTGGACGCCGTCGAGTCGCTCCTCGCCGAGGGCCGGGCCATCGCCGAGGACCGGCTGTACCGGCTGGTGCGCGGCTTCGCACTCCCCGAGCCGGTCTGGAACGTGGACCTGCGCCTGCCCGGCGGCCCGCACCTCGGCGGGGTCGACGCGTACTGGCCCGAGCAGGCCGTGGCCGTGGAGATCGACACCCGCGCACCCCGGCAGGGCGAGGACGAGGAGTGGTCGCAGACCGTGCGCAAGCGGGACGCCCTGGAGCGGCTCGGGGTGACCGTCCTCCACATCACCCCGCGCAAGCTGCGCGACTGGCCCGAGCAGCAGGCCGCGGTCCTGCGGACCGCCCTGACGGCGGCCGAGGACCGCGAACCCGCCGCCTACCTGGTGGTGCTCCCCCAGTGAGGGGGCAGCGCCGGGTTCGCCGGCGAGTACTCCGGGGTACTCCACAGCAGCCGCCCGGCGTGCAGGCCCTCCACGGCCTCCTCGACGCGGAAGACCACGCTGCGGCCGCCGTCCGGCCCGAACTCCGTCCGCGCCCGGCCGCTCAGCTGGAGCACCGCCCCGGTCTCCCAGTCGGGGAACAGCAGCCCGGCCCGCGGGTCGGCGGCCAGGTTCCCCAGGGTGAGGAACATGGCGTTGCCCGGGTAGTCGGGCCAGGACAGTTCGGTCGGCGACAGCACCTCCACGAAGCCCGGCAGACCGCCGCGGTGGCTCGCCTCCACGCGGCCCCCGGCGGTGGTCGCGACGAAGAAGGTGTCCGCGGCGCGGACGGCCCGCTCCTGGCCCGGGGTGAGCGCTCCCCCGCGGCGCACGATCCCCGGCCCCTCGGCGATCCGCTCCAGCGGCTGCCGTTTCTGCAGGTACTTGGGGCAGTTGGCGAAGACCTGCTCGGCCCCGACGGCGAATCCGCCCGGGCTCGCCTCCAGGATTCCGTTCAGCCGCATCCGGCGCCGGGTGCGCGGGTCGAGGGCGATGGTCCCCACCCGGGTGCCGTCGGCGGCGAGCGCCCCGGTGAGCGGGTCCCCGGCCGGCAGGCCGCCGACGACGGCCATGCGGCGCGCGTCCACGGCCCGGACGAAGCCGGGCGGACCGGTGAGCAGCGAGGCCCACAGTCGACCGGCGGTGTCGGCGGCGCCGACGACCAGGTGCGGCTGCCGTTCCAAGAAGGCCGCGGCGACGTCCTTGATGTCCGTGCCGATCGAGCGGCCGACGTGCTCGGCGAGCTCGCGCACGCCGACGCGTTCCTGTACGGCCAGCGAGCCCGGGTGGTACCGGTCCATGACGACCTCCTGCGTCGGTCCGTGGGCTTCTAGAAGAAGCCGCAGGTCGGGGCCCCCGCGGTGGGGGCGGGGGCGTCCTCGGCGCCCTTCGGTGCGGAGATCTCCAGGCGGGTGCCGTCGGGGTCGTGGAAGAAGATCCCGCCGGAGGCCGCGCCCTCGCCGTGGGCGACGACCCCGTCGTAGGCGAACGGGACACCCAGGTCGCGCAGCCGTGCCTCGTAGGCGCGGACCTCGTCGATGCCGTCGGCGCTGAACGCCAGGTGGTGGAGGCCGGCCGCCGCCGGGGCGTAGGCGCTGTCCGCCTGCTGCCACAGGGTGAGGACGAGCTCGCCGGCCCGGCCGAGGAAGGCGAAGCGGCGGTCCTCATCCGTGCCCTCGCCGAGGAGGTCGAAGCCGAGGGTGTCCCGGTAGAAGACGAGCGAGCGGGTGAGGTCGGTGACGTTCAGGCCGATGTGTCCGGTGCGGAGCGCACTGACGGCAGCGGTCACGGCTGCCCCCCTTTCGACGGGCCCCGCGGTTCCCCGGCGGAGCGCTCTAACCATCTAATTTCAATTTAAGGGTTAGATCGGAAGGCGTCAACCGGTCACGTACCCTTGAGGGGTTAGTAGGCGTTCGCGAAGGAGCGGCGAGATGACCACGGAGGCGACGGCGGACCCCCGCCCCCTGACGGGTGAGCCGCTCGCCCTGGACCTGCTGAACACGCGCTGGGTGCAGGACGGCGCACCGGTCGACCTCTTCGCCGGCGCCTTCGGGCTGACCCGCATGGAAGGGCTCGCCCTCTGGCTGCGCAGCGCCGGGTTGGCCGACCGCTTCCGCGCCGACCCCTCGACCCTCGTCCACCTGCTGACCGCCCGCGAGGCGCTGGCCCGCGCCGTCGCCGACCCGGCCGACGAGAGCGCCCGGTCCCTGGTCGACGCCGTCCTGGAGCACGGGCGCATCCGCGCCACGCTGACCGCCGAAGGCCCCGGCGAGCGGGCCGAGTTCGACGACCGCTCGTGGGGACCGGCCTGGACGGCCGCCCGCGACTACCTGGAGCTGCTGCGCTCGACGCCCGAGCGGATCCGCACGTGCGCCTCGGAGACCTGCGTGCTCCACTTCCACGACACCTCGCGCAACGGGACCCGACGCTGGTGCTCGATGTCCGCCTGCGGAAACCGGGCGAAGGCCTCGCGCCACTACGCGCGCACGCGCGAGCGCTGAAACGCCCGAAGTCGTCACACCCGACCCGCGGCTGACCGCGCACACGTCGCGGCCGCGAGGTCGGGATATCGACAAATCAACTCACCGACCCTGATGGTTCGCCGGGGTATGCCCCGGTACGACCCCGATGGCACACACGGTGCGCTGGCGGAAGTCCGCCATGTCAGGTCTCGGTCAATGACAGACCTCCCCAAAGCCCTGGCGCGTGAGGAAAGCTGACCGGTCATCCGGCACCGAATTCCGGAGCGTTTCTTTCACTTAGCCAGGGATGCTGATGACCTTCGAATCCCCCAGTTCGATATCCGGGGCCCGGCGCGTCGCGCGCGTCGCGGCCGCGGCCGGCCTGGTGGCCGCGCTCGCCGCGACGGGCGCCGTGCCCGTGTTCGCGGCGACCGGCACCGGCCCCGGCACCGGCACGCCGGGTACCGGTCCGGCCGTCAAGTCCGCCGACCAGAAGCTCGGTTCGGCCGATGCCGAACTCCTGCAGGAGGCCAAGACCAAGGGTGACGCGACCGTCACCGTCATGGTGGCCACCGCCCCCGGGCAGACCAAGCAGGTCACCGACCAGCTGACGTCCGTCCAGGGCGCGTCGGTCGGCCAGGCCAACGACAAGCTCGGCTACGTGCGCGCCACCCTGCCGACCGGCAAGGCCGAGGCCGCGCTGAAGGCGGCCGCCAAGCTGTCTTCCGTGCACGCCATGGACCTCAAGCACGAGATCCAGCTCCCGGACCCGCGCCCCGACGCGGGCAAGGAGTCGGGCAAGGCGCAGAGGACCGCCTCCGAGAACTACGCGGCACCGGACAAGAACACCCCGGCGAAGAACCCGTACAACCCGTCCTTCGAGACCGGTTCGGTGGACTTCGTCGCGAAGAACCCGCAGGCCGACGGCCGCGGCGTGACCATCGGCATCCTGGACTCCGGCGTCGACATCGCCCACCCGGCGCTGCAGAAGACGACCACCGGCGAGCGCAAGATCGTCGACTGGGTCACCGCGACCGACCCGATCGTCGACAACGACGCCACCTGGCGCCCGCAGGTCACCCCGGTCGCCCCGGCCGGCGGCAGCTTCACCGCGGGCGGCCAGAGCTGGAAGGCTCCGGAGGGCTCGTACCAGTGGAGCCGCTTCACCGAGTCGATCACCGCCAACGGTGACATGAAGGGCGACGTCAACCGCGACGGCGACACCACCGACCGGTTCGGCATGCTGTACGACCCGGCCGCCGGCACCGTCCGCGTCGACACCGACCAGGACAACGACTTCACGAACAACGAGCCGATGAAGCCGTACAAGGACGGCTTCCAGATCGGCTACTTCGGCACGGACAACCCGGCGACCGAGGTCTCCGAGCGCATCCCGTTCGTGATCCAGATCCGCAAGGACGTCCCGATGGACCCGCTGGGCGGGGACTGGGTCGGCAAGAAGGCCGACTTCGTCAACATCGGCATCATCGAGTCCGAGCACGGCACGCACGTCGCCGGCATCACCGCCGCCAACAGCCTCTTCGGCGGCAAGATGAACGGCCAGGCGCCCGGCGCGAAGCTCGTCTCGTCCCGCGCCTGCTCCTGGTCCGGCGGCTGCACCAACGTCGCGCTGACCGAAGGCATGATCGACCTCGTCGTCAACCGCGGCGTGGACATCGTCAACATGTCGATCGGCGGCCTGCCGGCGCTGAACGACGGCAACAACGCGCGCGCCGAGCTCTACAAGAACCTCATCGACACCTACGGCGTCCAGCTCGTCATCTCGGCGGGCAACGAGGGCCCGGGCGTCAACACCATCGGCGACCCCGGCCTCGCGGACAAGGTCATCTCCGTGGGTGCCGCGGTCTCCAAGGAGACCTGGGCCGCCAACTACGGCTCCGGCGTCACCAAGAACTACAACATGTTCAACTTCTCCTCGCGCGGCCCGCGTGAGGACGGCGGCTTCACGCCGACCATCACCGCCCCCGGCGCGGCCATCAACACCATCCAGACCTGGGTGCCCGGCCAGCCGGTGAAGGAGGCGGGCTACGGCCTGCCGGCCGGTTACGGCATGCTCCAGGGCACCTCGATGTCCTCGCCGCAGGCGGCGGGCGCCGGCGCCCTGCTGCTCTCGGCCGCGAAGCAGCACAACATCAAGCTGACCCCGGCCGCGCTGCGCGTCGCGCTCACCAGCACCGCGAAGAAGATCGCGGACGTCCCGGCGCACGCCCAGGGCTCGGGCCTGCTCGACGTCAACGAGGCCTGGGAGTCCGTCCAGCGCGACGCCAAGGCCAACGAGTTCACCGTCAAGGCGCCGGTCGACACCGCGATCGACCAGTTCCTGAAGACCCCGGGCTTCGGCACCGGCCTGTACGACCGCGAGGGCGGTCTGAAGGTCGGCCAGAAGAAGGTCTACAACGTCGTCGTGACCCGCACCACCGGCGTCAAGTACGGCACCCGCCACAACCTGAGCTGGCGGAACGACGACGGCACGTTCAAGATCATCGGCGGCTACGACTACGTCACGCTGCCGCTGAACAAGCCCGTCACCATCAAGGTCGAGGCCAACGCCAAGACGGCCGGCGTGCACAGCGGCATCCTGCAGCTGGACGACGAGACCACCGAGGGCATCGACAAGCAGATCCTGACCACGGTCGTCGCCGCCGCCCCGCTGGCGCAGCCGTCGTTCACGCTGTCGGACACCTCCTCCGTGCAGCGCAACAGCCACAAGTCGTACTTCGTCACCGTGCCGCAGGGCGCGAAGACCCTCGAGGTCGCCCTCGGCGGTCTCGCGGCGGGCAGCCAGACGCGCTTCATCTCGATCCACCCGTACGGCGTGGGCGTCGAGGACAGCGCCACCACCCAGTGCTACCCGAACTACGACAACCCGGCCAACAAGTGCCGCCCCGACCTGCGCTCGTACGAGAACCCGACCCCGGGCGTGTGGGAGATCGAGGTCGAGTCGCGCCGTACGTCGCCGCTGCTGGACAACCCCTTCAAGCTGGACGTCAGCGTCCTCGGCGCGGGCTTCGACCCGGCGGTCAAGGTCCTGCCCGAGGTGAAGCAGGGCACCCCGGCCCCGGTCCAGTGGACCGTCAAGAACGAGGCCGCGGCCATCTCCGGCGGCAAGCTCCAGGGCGGCCCGCTCGGCTCCGCCAAGGTCGCCAAGCCGACCATCGCGGGCGGCGAGCAGCAGACCACCACGGTCACCATCGGTGAGGGCGTCTCCCGCCTGGACGTGGCGATCGGCAAGACCTCCGACACCGGCGCCGACCTGGACCTCGACGTCCTCAAGGACGGCGTGAAGGTCGGTTCCTCCGCCGACGGCGACTCCGAGGAGTCGGTGAGCCTGGTCAACCCGGCCGCCGGTACCTACACCATCGTGGTCACCGGCTACGCGGTTCCGGCCGGCTCCACCACGTACGACTACCGCGACGTGTACTTCTCCTCCGGCCTGGGCTCCGTCCAGGTGGACGAGGGCGCCGCGGTGAACCTCGCCAACGGTGCCTCGGCGGCCGTCTCGGCGAACGTCGTCGCGAACGCCCCGGCCCCCGAGGGCCGGCAGTTCTTCGGCGAGGTCAAGCTGCTGAACTCCCGCGGCACCGCCGCCGGCACCGGCAGCGTGCAGATCGAGAAGGTCCTCCCGTAAGGACGGGGCCTTCCGGCCGCATGACCACGTGAACGCGTGACCGCACGCGGAAGGGGGGGGGGGCCCCGGGGCCCCCCCCCCCCCCGCGGGGCGGGGGGGGCGGCGCCCCCCCCCGGCCCCGCGCGGGGCGGCCCCTGCGTGCGCCGGGGCAGGGGGGTGGGTGCCCCCCCGGGCGCG